>QHXW01000083.1 GCA_003223115.1 Acidobacteriota bacterium | reverse complement strand
CGCCCGATGCTCGGCAGAATCCTGACGCCGGCGGACGATCAGCCCGGCAAACGGCTTGTCGCAATGATCACCTACAGTTGCTGGAGAACGAGGTTTGCGGGAGATCCCTCGGTCGTAGGAAAGACGATCTACGCCAAGGGAATTCCGGTAACGATCGTTGGCGTCACTCCCGCGAATTACACGGGAATTCATTTCACCCCTCCCGACTTTGCATTCCCGCTCACATGGCTTCCTCAATTCGTACTGAACGATAACGCGCCTGATGTGCAAATTATCGCGCGGCTCAAGCCCGGCATCGGGCTTCAGCAGGCTCGCGCGGAGTTGAACGTAGTCTTTTCGCGTGTGTTGCGAAACGGCTTCGATCCTCACCTGCCCCAAGACCGCCAGCGGGAACTCCTGTCACAATCGCTGGACGTACGAGCAGCGGGTAGGGGCGATCACGACCTCTGGGAAGAATATCGACTGCGAATAACGATCCTGATTGCTGTTGTGCTGACGGTGTTTTTGATCTGTTGCGCGAATGTCGGTAATCTGCTGCTCACTCGAGCCGCGGGCAGACAGAAGGAAATGGCCATCCGACTGTCCATCGGAGCGGGACGCATCCGTCTAATCCGGCAACTGTTCACCGAAAGTGTTCTGCTCGGCGCACTCGGAGGGACGGCGGGAGTCTTGGCCGCGGTTTGGGTCCGGGAAGCACTCGCTAAGCTGTTCAACTTCCAGGAGACTATGACACTCGACTGGCACGTCCTCGGGTTTACGGGTATTGTCTCTCTGCTGACCAGCATTCTTTTCGGCGTCGCGCCCGCCTTGTGGTCCACCCGGGTAGACGTCGCTGCCAGTCTGAAAGAAAGAGCCGCAGAAATCATGATTGCCGGTGGACGTCCCCGCCTCGCGTTGGGCAAAGGTCTGGTTTCACTTCAGGTGGCCCTCTCCTTGCTGCTGATGATCGGCGCGGGCCTGCTGGTGTGCACTTTGCACAACCTCCACCGCGTGGACCCAGGCTTCGATCCTAATAACGTGTTGCTATTTAGTATCTTCCCGACAACGATCGGGTACGAAGGCGACAAGGAAATCCGCTTATATAAAGATCTGCTTCGGAAGTTTAACCAGATCCCTGGTGTCGTGCAAGCGAGCATGGCCCGGCACGAGTTGATGCAGGGCGGCTACCACCGTGCGCTCGCTTCAAGCGCCGAAGAAACCGCTAGACACTCAAACGAAACGCCAGTCGCTGTAAACGTCGTGGCGCCCATGTTTTTTTCAACCATGAGGATCCCGTTGCTTGCCGGTCGCGACTTCTCGCTCAACGATGTTGCCGCAAAGTTTGCAATTGTCGACCGAAAGTTCGCTGCAAACCAGTTTGGCCTCGAAAACCCGCTGGGTAAGCGCATCCTGCTGGACGGCCAAAAGATCGAAATCGTCGGCGTTGTACGCGAGAGCCGATATTACAGCCTGCGTCAGGGAAGCGACATCCCAACCGAGCAGGTCTTCCTGCCGTTTACGCAAGTGTCCCGCGACATGCTAGGCCAGATGGTTTTTGCACTCCGAACAGCCGGAAAACCGATGAGCTTTGTCAAGGTCGTGCAGCGCGAGATGCAGGCCGTGGACAAAAACCTGCCGCTGGTCCAGCCGAGAACGCAGACCGCCGAGGTTCAGGATTCCGCTCATGGGGAGAGGTCCATGGCCGCGCTCCTGAGTTTCTTTGGCGGACTGGCGACGTTACTCGCCTGCATTGGTCTCTACGGCGTGATGTCGTACACAGTGGCTCGGCGTACTGGCGAGATGGGGATTCGCATGGCTCTCGGCGCTAAGCGATCTAATGTGCTGGGTCTTGTACTTCGAGAGGGCCTGTCTCTAGTGACCATCGGCATCGCACTGGGGATTCCGGCTGCTCTAGCAATGACGCGATACCTCGAAAGCCTGCTTTATGAGATCGAAGCCTTTGACCCGATCACGTACCTGGTTGGGGCAACCCTGCTAGCTTGTGTCGCTGCAGTTGCTTGCTGGCTGCCTGCTTACCGGGCTGTCCGGGTGGATCCGATGACGGCCTTACGCTACGAGTAACCCATGCTCTGGCTTCAGAGAGTTTGGCTTCGGCTGTGGTCGCTGCTGCTCGGGCCACAGCTCGATCAGGAACTGGACGACGAGCTGCGCTTCCATCTGGAGCAGCAGATCGAAGAGAACATGGCTGCCGGAATGCCGCCTGAAGAAGCGCACTACGCAGCGCGGCGCGCCATTGGCCGCGCGGAGCAGATCAAGGAGGAATGCCGTGATATGCGCCGAGTGAATTGGGTTCCGGATCTTGCCCAAGACATCCGCTACGGCCTTCGTATGCTGGGGAAATCCCCCAGCTTCACTGCGGTGCCGTCCTCACTTTGGCGCTCGGTATCGGTGCCAACACGGCGATCTTCAGCGTGCTCGAATCTCAGCTCTGGCGACCACTGCCGTTTCCTGATTCCGAACGACTGATGGATGTTCACCTCGTGCTTCGGCAAAATCCGAGGCGTCAGGATGTGCTTTCAGAACGCGTCTTTCAAGCCTGGCGCGAGCCAATCCCACTCCTTCACGAATTTTGCTTCTCGCGCCGACTTGAATGACGCGATGCGTCAGCGCGCTCCAGGCCGATCCGTAAGCCGCGGGCAGCGGCGTGCACGCAGCTCGCTGGTAGCTATCGAGGTGTCGCTGGGCGTTGTGCTGCTTTTTGGGGCGGGGCTTTTCCTATCGAGTTTCGTGTGGCTTCAGGAGGTCCCGCGCGGATTCGATGCGCCCGGCGCGTTGACCTTTCACTTCTCACTTCGGGGTGACCGCTATGCGAAACCGGAACAGATACGCGGTTATTTCGACCAATTAGGGGACCACCTCGGTTCATTGCCGGGTGTGCGCGCAGTCACGCTCGGTAGCGGGCTTCCATTCACCGGCTCAGAGTCGCTGTTCGGGATGGTCAACATAGCCGGCCGGCCTCCCAAACGCCCACTTGGATCGTTCGTGATCATTCACGCAGTGGCCCCAAATTATTTTCAGGTGCTGCGTATGCATCTGTTGGCAGGGCGCGCCTTCAATCCTCGGGACACAGCGACGTCGCCGCGCGTGGCGATCATCAATCGCAATGCGGCGCGCGACTTATTTGGAAACGAAAACCCCATAGGAAAAGTACTCGAGTTTGTCGCGGATGAGCGGCGTGGAGTTCCGGGGGATGCCCCGGTGCAGAAGCCCCGGCCCTTTATATTAAGGATGCGGGTCCGATTTCCGGGTTCAGTTGCCAAACCGAAGGTAACGTGTTGTGTGCGAAGCCCTTGGAATTGATGTACGCCGGTTCCCTTCGCCACTCTGCTGACCTCTTGACACCCGAGTGCATCAGGTTCATACTTCCATAGACATCTATAGGGCATACGCATGAGCAAAGGCAATCCTGACGTGCTGCAGGGCACGCTTGACCTGCTGATCCTGAAAACCTTGAAGCGCGGGCCGATGCATGGCTATGGCATCGCAGTCCATATCCAGCAGGTCTCCGACGAGGTGCTGCGAGTTGAGGAGGGGTCACTATATCCGGCGTTGCATCGCATCGAGGAGGCCGGATGGATCAGCTCCGAGTGGGGCACGTCTGATAACAATCGCCGCGCGAAGTACTACCGGGTGACTGCTGTGGGCCGCAAGCAAGTCGCTAAAGAAGAAGAGAACTGGGAGCGGCTAACACGGGCTGTCGGAAAAGTCCTGCGTTTCGCTTGAGGGGGCAACCATGTCATGGATGAATCGCCTACTTGGATCGCTTCGCAAAAGCGGGTTGGAAGAACAGCTCGATGACGAACTCCGCTTCCACATCGAAATGCGGACCCAGGAGTTCGTGGCGGCTGGTATGACTGCTGAAGAGGCTCGGCAACAGGCAGCTCGGCTATTCGGAAACCAGCTCCTGCTCAAGGAAAGCACTCGCGAGATGGATACCGTCGCTTGGCTTGAAACTCTCTTGCAGGACCTTCGTTACGCGCTGCGCATGCTCCGCAGAAGCCCAGGCTTTGCGGTGGCTGCAGTTCTCTCGCTAGCTTTGGCAATTGGGGCCAACACCGCGATCTTCTCGACGCTCGATGCTGTGCTGCTGCGGACACTGCCGGTCGAAAAACCGGAAGAGTTAGTTCGGTTCAGCCAAGCCCTTCCCACCCAGGAAATGTCTGAGTTTACCTACCCGATGTTCGAGAAGTTTCGCGACCACAACCGTTCTTTTGCCGGTTTGATCGCTTATCTCGGCGCGCGGCCCTTCAGCGTCATCATAGGCGGGCAGGGAGAGATTGCGAACGCGGAATTCATCTCTGGGAATTACTTTTCGGTCCTTGGGTTGAAGGCACTGGTCGGGCGCACCTTCACCCCCCAAGATGACCGCATTTCGGATAACCCGCCGGTAGCTATGATCAGCTTC
>QHXW01000470.1 GCA_003223115.1 Acidobacteriota bacterium | reverse complement strand
AACACCGTAGCGGTAGTTCACCACAGCGCTTACTGGGTTGAGCTGCAGCTCTTCGCCGTAAGCCTTTTCCGCCGATTCGTAATCACTGGCACTCACGTAAAGGTCGCCCAGCGCGGAGTGGACGCCTGGGATCTGAGGATTGAGCTCCGCCGCGTGTTTATATTCCCGGACCGCCTCGTCATTGCGGCCCGATGCGGCGTGGCTAATCCCCAGCGTCACATGCGCTTCGGGGGAGTCGGGCGCGAGCTTGAACAACTCATCATTCAACTGGCTTGAGACCCCCGCGTAGGCGCGGGCCAGATAGAAGAGGATCTCGACGTTCTTCGGTTGTGCCTGGAGCGCCGCTTCGAGTTTCGGAATGGCCTTCCGGTATTGGCCCAGGCCCAGATAAGCCGTCCCCAACCAGGCGTTAATCTGCGCGTGAGAAGAGTCCTCCTCCTGCGCCTTCTCGAGTAGCTCCGCTGCCCTCGCAAGCTGGCCCGTCTGGAGGTAATCGAATCCCAGGAAGCCGCGAACATCTTTGATCTCTGGTTTTAACTCCATTGCTTTTTCAAGCAGCGGGATGGCTTCGGGATACCTATGCTGGTCGTGCCTTACAAAGCCGAGACTCATGTAAGCTTGCGCGAGCTTCGGCGCCATCTTGATTACCGTTTCGAATTCCGAGGCAGCCTCATCCAGGCGGTTCGCCCTTTGCGCTTCTAGACCAGCTCGGATGTGCTGCCGCAACATTGCAGATGCGTCGGCCTGTTGAGCGCACAAAGGTGGCACAGCGCCCAGCGAGAAAAGTAGCAAACCGGCAGCGCCTGCGGGCCGTCTCTTCACTTCTTCGCTTCCTCCCGCCGAGGTTCGGTAACTGTCAGAATTCGGTTGGCCTGCACGTGATTCAGGACCTGCCGGGTGCCGCTGGGCCAGCGGATCTCTAGGGCCGACGCCTTGTCGTCAGCTCCCAGGCCAAAGTGGACCCTTGGATCACACGCCGAAAGGTAACTGCAGGTCGTCGTCACATAGCCCCACTGCTCGAAACCCGAGGCACCCACTATTTTAATGGTCGCCCCCAAACCGTCTCTGTTACTGACGGTCCCCACCGTCTTGATTTCCAGCCAGTGGTTGGGCAACCGGGAAGCGTTGTTGTAAAGCAGCCGCGGCGAGTCATTGAGGACATTGATGACCACGTCTATGTCTCCGTCATTATCCAGATCACCGAAGGCAGCTCCGCGGCCGGCCATGGGCTGGCGGAAAACCGACCCGCTCTGATCGGATACATCCACGAACTTCCCACCGATGTTGCGCGCCACGAGCGGCGGTTGCCGATATACCAATTGCGGGTCGAGCAACTCCGCGTTATCCATGACGTGACTCTGCGCCACGAAAAGATCCTTCCATCCATCGTTGTCGTAGTCCATCAGGCGAACTCCCCATCCTGATCCGAAGGCCGAGATGCGCGCAAGATTGCTCTGCCGGATCACACAATCGAAATTCCCGCGGCCCACGTTCCGGTACAGCGCGTAGAGTTCCTTGGCCAGATCGGTAATGATTACATCCGGTCGACCATCGTTGTCGTAATCGTTGAAGTCCACGCCCATGCCCGAAATGGCGGCGCCGTTTTCGTTGAACGCGATGCCGGCCTCGAGCCCGCGCTCGGTGAAGGTGCCGTCTCCGTTGTTGTGGAAGAGGTACTGGGCCATAGCGTCGTTGGCTACCAGAATGTCGGTGTAACCATCGCCATCATAATCGTTGAACGCCACACCCAAGCCTTTGCCGGGCACTTTACTTAAGCCTGACCGCTGCGAGACGTCGGTGAAGGTTCCGTCCCCGTTGTTGTGGTACAGGATGTTGGTAACGCGGGCAAAGTGGGCGGGTGCACAATAGGTTCGAACGCCATTCTTGTCTCGGCAAATTTCGTTCTTTGAGAAATTCCAGTCGAGATATCGTGTGACGAACAGATCGAGACGGCCGTCGTTGTCGTAATCGAAGAAGCCGGCGCTAGCCGACCATCCGCCCGCAGCTACGCCAGCTGCTTGAGTGACGTCGGTAAATGTGCCATTGCCGTTGTTTCGGTAAAGCACGTTAGCTCCGAAGCTCGTCACATATACGTCTACGAAGCCGTCATTGTTGTAATCGCCCGTCGCCACGCCCATTCCGTAATTGCGGGTCGCGACGCCGGAGAGCCCGGCTTTTTCTGTAACGTCGGTGAACGTTCCGTCCCCGTTGTTGCGATAGAGCCTGTTCCAATAAGCCGGTCTGGAGCGATCCACCACCAGCTGGCGACCCTGAACCAGCGCTCCGCTGTTGACCAGGAAGATGTCCAGCCGTCCGTCGTTATTGAAATCGAGGACCGCGACTCCGCCGCCCATTGTCTCGATCAGATACTTGTCGCTGGTTGGATTTCCGTGATGTCGAAAATGAATTCCCGACGCCTCCTGCTTGTCGGAAAACACGGGCAGCGCGGGCAAGCCGGCATACGACAACACCACACTGATTAGCAGGCAAGCCGCACACACCGCGCTTGTGACACTGTGCTGACGTTTCAGGAACTTAGAGCCACTCAAAACACAAGGATCTCGGACTGAATACTCCACTGCAGAAGCGCGGCAACTGCGCGCCTCTGCAGTGAAACCGCAGGATCAGAAGTGAATACGGGCCGTGTACTGGATCTGGCGGCCGTAATTCTGCTGGTTGGTGCTCTTCCCGAAATTCCCGGAGTTGATGTTCAATTCCGGATATGTCGGGATAAAGTGGTTGGGCGAGTTGTATGCCTCGATACGGAACTCCAGCTTCGTCCGCTCCTTGATGGGGAAGTATTTTACCAGGGTGCTGTCCAGGTTCCAGTATCTCGGACCAGCCAGGTCCGGGTACCTCCAGGGGTTGGTGCGCGGAGTGTAGGGCTCGGCGAGCGCGAACCCGGAAGTGTCGAACCAGCCGTTACGCTTGCGGTACACCTTGGGCGTGCTCGTCGGTGCGATCAACTGCTGCCAAGAGAAGTCGAGCAACGAACCTGAATTGAACAACAGGAATTGGCTAGTGGACCAGCCGCCGATAATCGCATCGAGGACCGGATGCATATGCGAGAGATACTTTTGGCCCTTACCGATGGGCAGATCCCAAGTGCCGGCGACGCTCATGCGGTGCCGCGGCCACACGTCCCGGATCCAGGTAGAGTGCGAAACGACGGCATGGCTCTGTGTGCTTTGCACCACGTCTGCATAGTGGGCGTCATCGTTGAACCACTCCTGCGTGCTCCCGTGGTTGTAGTTGTAACCCAAGCTGAAACTCAGCCCGCTCCTGAAAGACCGCTGGGCCCGGATCTGCAGGGCGCCGTAATGGCTGTGGAAGCCGGGGATAAACCTTTCCGAAAGCCAACCATATTGCGGGTAGGGCCTGAGCAGTTGGCTTTCCGAAACCGTCTCCTGGTTGCGGAGCGAGCCGGGGAAGGTTTCCGGCGTCAGGTAGTTGAAGAACGGGTTCGAGACAGACTTATCGATCTCGCCTTTGAGCGTGTAGGCTAGGTTCGGATCCATCATGTTGAGGTTATTCTGGAATCCGCCTGTACCCCACATGGTGCCGGGGCCGTTGGGAATGATTTTCCGCCCGAAATTCATGAAGAAGGTGGAGTCCAGCAGGATGTTGAATGGCAAGGTCCGCTGTACGGAGAAATTGAACCGGTCGTTAACGGGTGGGGTTAGGTTCTGATAAAACCAAGTCGCGCCGTCTCCCAGGTTCTGATACCGGCCCAACGATTTTCCCTTAGGCAGCAGCACCGGGTGAGCGGCCGGGAACGGATCGCTGATCGACACCGTCGGCTTTCCAGAGACGAGCGGAGCGACTGAGGTCGAGCGGCTGAACCCGTCGAACGGAAGATATCCGATCGCTTCCGGATGCAGCGTCAGAATCGGAACCGCGTAGCGTGCCCAGCCCGCCCGGATCGCCGTCTTGTCGTTGATGCGGACAGCGATTCCCACGCGAGGTAGGAAGATGTGCGGGTTCGGGTTGTAAATGCCGCGGTGCTTGCTGTCGGTGAACAGCCAGGCGCCGTTGAACTTGTACCCGCCTTTCACGAGGCTCGCGATGTTCGCCGGGATGTTCGGTGGGTTGGACTGCATCTCGGGGATCGGGTTACTGAGGTCCAGGTAGCGCGAGAGGTAGTTGTTTTCCTCCCAGGCGGACGTTTCGTACTCATAGCGCAGACCCAGGTTCAGCGTGATCCGCCGCGTCAGCTTGAGGTCGTCCTGGACGTACGCGGCCCACTGCTTGGAGTGGACGTCGAACGGGTTGTTGATGCCTGCATTCCCGTCGCTGACGCCACCCAGAAGCAGCGTAGCGTAAGGGTCGCCGCTCTGGGTGATATCCGGCTTGAGGAATGTATTCGCCGTATCGGCCGCATTGAAAGAGAACGAGCCGGGACCCGGTCCTGCGTTCTGCTCATAGTTATAACGCAGGGTCTGCCCGAACTTCAGGTGATGCTTGCCATGGTCGTGGCTGAGATTGATCTGGTAGTTGTGCTGGCGCTCGTGCACCACCCACCAGCCCCCGATACCCGTGCTGGCATACCCCATGCCACTGAAATAGAAGTTCGGGTAGTAGATGTTGTTGCCCAGAACACTCAGCACCGGCTTGTACCAGTTGCTATTGGGCCAGAGCTTGGCCCATTCTGCCGCCCCCACCTTGGCCCAATTCGAATCGTAATCGTCTTCGACGTAAATGGCTCCGTAACGCAGGTCCAGTACGGTGTTGGGAGTGGCCTGATAAATGACGTCTGCGCCCGCGTTCATGGCGTCCATGATTCCCCCGTTGTCGGAACGGACCGCGATGGTGCCGCCATAATTGGGATTGTCGAGACGGGTCTCGTATTTGCTGAAGCGGGTGTACATCCGCCACTTTTCGTTGACGTTGTAGTCAACCCGGTTCGAAATATTCCAGTACTTGATCCACCAGGCATAAGTCTTTCTGTAGTTGTTGACTCCGCTCGGATCGTCGCCCGCGTTGTTCGGCGCCCACAGGTCATTAATAACCGCCTGGCCCGTGGGGTCAATCCGTTGTGCCGGGATGATGTTGCCCGGGAATGGCGTGCGGGTCACGGTTTGGCTCGCTGAATCGAACTTGGTCGAGAACGGATCGTAGATGGGCCGCAGCGCCCCTCCGGGGGTCCGCGCGCCGGAGAAGTCGCCCGTTTTCTCCGCCGCTGTCGGCAGCGTAACCACAGTGCCGGTAGGCTGGGTGGTCTTCCACTGCTCGTAGGTTTGGAAAAAGAACAGCTTGTTCTTGAGAATCGGCCCGCCAACGGTGCCGCCCCAGATGTGGTTGCGGATGGGGTTGGGCGACCGGTCCACGCGGTTGGCCAGCGCATTCAGTTTCGGGTTGCGGCCGAAGTAATAACCCGTGCCGTGAAAGTCGTTGGTCCCGGATTTCATGGAGACGTTCAGTGTGCCGCCGCCGCTAAAGCCGAACTCGGCGTCCACGCTGTTCTGCTGCACGGCCACTTCCTGCACGGCATCCATCGCAGGCATGTAGGAGCCGCGCGACCCCACGCCCAAGGGTATGCCGTCCAGCAGCATGTCATTGTGGCCTGCTGTGTCTCCACCGACATTCAGGCCGTCCGAAGACCACATGTAAAACGGGTTGCGGTGCTCTACGTCCCAGTAGTCGTTCACCACAGCCGGATCGAGAAGAGCCAGCGTGAACGGATTGCGCGCCAGCACCGGCAGTTGGTCGAGCATCTTGCCGTCGACGGTCTGGGCCATGGTGCTGGTGGTGAACTGGATCTCGTTCGCGGACTCGCTGACCGTCACCGTTTGCGCGACGTCACCCAACTTCAGTGCCATATTCACCGTGACGTCGCCGCGGGTCAGCACCTCAACCTTTTCCTGAACGAATCTGTTGAAGCCAGCGGCCTCCGCCGCCACGCTATACGTGCCAGGAGGCACCAGATCGAAGACATACGCGCCGGTGGCATCAGTTGTTTTGACGTTCTCGATGCCGGTATTCACGTTTTTCAGCGTGACCTTGGCGGCCGAGACAGCGGCTTGTGTCGGGTCCGACACGACTCCCTGAACGCGCGCGCGATAGTCCTGAGCCTGTACCGCGAAGATCGCAGTCAGGATCAGCGGCATCGCTAACGCCAAACTGGGGAAGGAAGCCCTTTTTACACCCATGGTTGCTCCTTTCGCATTCGCGAATGAACTCTTCTCTCAAGGGCTGACGCAACTATCGGCAGCTGACGCGACCCCGTTTTTGCCCCCTGACAAGCTTGAGTTTGGGGGATTATCCAACAAATCGGAATGGGTGTCAATGGGGCGAATGAGGCGAATTGGGGCTAATAACACACACCGAGGTGTGATGCGCCTACAATTCCGTAGCTTTGCCAAAGCAGTTCGGCTTCATCGCCCATTCGGTAGGAAGCCATGAAAAACGCTTTTGGACCCTGGAACCGCCGGACTTTTTTGGCCGGAGGTGGCTTCGCGTCGCTCATTGCCGCCGGCTTCCGCCCGCGCTACCTCCACGCCGCTCAGCTCGCTGCTCAGCACGGCGAGATTTACAGGCAGCTCGGTGTGCGCCCGCTGATCAACGCTGCCGGGACCTACACAGCCCTCAGTGGCTCGCTCCTGCCAGAGCGCGCCCGCCGTGCCATGGAAGAAGCCTCACGCTGCTTCGTCCACCTCGAGGACCTGCAAAGAGCCGTCGGCGAGCGCATCGCCAAGATGCTCGACGTCGAGTCAGCGATCCCCGACCTGACCGGCTTGGAGAGTGAGGTCATCGTTCCCCGAGAGCACCGCAACGGCTTTGACCACGCAGCGCGCAACGTCGGAGTCAAGCTCGTTGAAGTTGAGACCCTCACCGATCTCCACCATGCAATAGGCCCCAAAGCAATAGGCCCCAAAACCCTGATGCTCTACTTCACCAACATTTTTGAGCACAAGGGCCAGATCAAGCGTAAGGAGTTTATCGCCGCGGGCAGACAAGCCGGCATTCCGGTTTTCAATGACGCCGCGGCCGAGCTGCCGCCGGCGACAAAT
>QHXW01000469.1 GCA_003223115.1 Acidobacteriota bacterium | reverse complement strand
AGGGCTTTGATTATGCACGGATGACGACGTGAGCCATGCCGCCAGGGGCCTGAAATATGCACGTCGGCAGGCCTCTGGCGTCTCACGAGCAATCGTAGCCCGAAAACTCCTGCATAATCCGGAACCGTGCCTAATTGCTGTTATCGCAACATTTCGCTAATGCCAAGAAACGGGAGATGATCGGCAACTTCAAGAATGGCGGAGCCAAATGGGATCGCTCGCCCGTTCTGGTGAACGATCACGACTTCCGCTCCCAGGCCAGCGGCGTGGGCATCTCCTACGGCATTTACGACCCGCCGCACAATCGCGGCAGCGTATGCGTCGGCGTCTCTCATGATACGCCGGCTTTCGCCGCCCATTCCATCGCCACCGGTGGAAACGCGAGGGTTCGCATCGCCGGGGCCGTGTTCCCAAGTTGCTGGTCTTGGCGGACTCAGGCGGCAGCAACAGTTGCACCTCCTGGGCCTGGAAAACCGAAATCCAGGCACACATGTGCAATGCATTCGGCATCACCGTTACGATCGCTCACTACCCTACCGGCGCGTCCAAATGGAATCCCATCGAGCATCGTCTGTTCTCCGAGATCTCCAGAAACTGGGCTGCCGAGCCACTGGACAGCTATGAAAAAATGCTCCACTTCATTCGCTACCAGTACCAAAACTGGCTTGGTGGTGACTGCCTACCTAGACCGAAAAGAGTATCCCACAGGTCTCAAACCAGACCGGAGTCTGATCTCCGCGCTCCACCTTAAACACAGCGACACGCTACCGCAATGGAATTACACCATTGCACCGAATCTGTGAACTTAATTTTGAGTTGACGCTAAGCACGTGCAAGGGTTTGGGCGGAAATTTCATCCATTTGGCTTGATATTTTCCTTACAGCGGCGCGCGGAAATTATTCAAAAAGATACGGTGGGCGCCGCACGGACTCGAACCGCGGCCCTCCTGCGTGTGAAGCAGCGCCGTCAAGTTCACCGTCTGCACCGAGAGCCATCTTTTCCATGGCCTTACATCAATTCAGGGAATCTGCATTCGCTCAAAGTAGAACCCATTTTGGTGCCGCAATTTGGAATTTCGACACAGTTTTAGCACAGCGGAGAATGTTGTGTCGCGCCGTCCAGTTGGCTTCGCTCTTCGCACCCGTCGTCGCGGTGACGAACGCGGCGAGGTGAAAAGCTGGCGCTGAGTGCCTAATGCGAGTTTCGGTTTCGCCGACAGCATTGTTTTTGATTAGCCTTGCATTGGCGGATCAGTTGTAATACCCCAAGAACAAAGGCAAGAAGAGCTATCAGCCGATCTTGACGTTCCTGGCGGAGACCCGGGAGTACCTTACCTAGCCGGCGGGTTGCGCAATGGGGACCGGCCTACGGGCAAAGAGATAGCGGAGCATCTGCACCAAGCCTTCCGGGCGCTTCCGGCGTGCGTGAAGCACCTCTTCGCGCGGGTGGATTCCGGGTTCTACTGTTGGGATGCCGTGGCCGCTTATCTGGAACACGGCTGCCAATTCGTCATCGTGGCGCGCAAGACGGAGCCTTTGCTGGCGCGGTTGCGTGAAGCGGAATGGAAACCCTCGCCGAAGACCGACGCCGACGCGCAATGCGAATTCACCTACCAGCCCGACGGATGGGAGAAGGCTATCCGCTTTGTGGCCTTGCGATATGAGCAACCGCCGCAGACCGCCGATGAGGTGGAGCAATACCAGTTGTTCGCCACCGCCCAGTACACCTACCGCGTGTTCGTGACGGGCATGACAGAGCCGATCCATCTGGTGGTGGGCTTCTACAATCTACGCGCCGGGGCGGAGAACCTGATCAAAGAGGCGAACAACGATGCTGGGCTGGCCGCCCATCCCTCGGGCCGATGGGATATGAACCGCAACTATTTTCAGATGGTGATGCTGGCCTACAACCTGAACTGCTGGCTGATGCTGTTCAACCGCGAAGAACAGGACGAGGTGGCCACCTTGAAGCACACCACGCTGGCCACGGCGCGATTGCGGTTTCTGTTCGTGGCGGCGAAGATCTGGAGTCATGCCGGGCGAACCGGCGTGAGTTACAGCGATCACTCCGCCGAAAAAGGGCTGTTCGGAAGGCTGATGGATCGGTTGCGCGGCATCACGCCGCGTGGTGGCAACTTCGCACCCGTGCTGGCGGGGGTGCTGACGTAAACTCCGCTCCCGACGCCGACGAACCAGACAAACCTACCTGCCTCACTCGCACAATTCGACGCTCCCGAATCTGCCCCCGCAGAAGTAAGGGAGAACTGCGCCTGGACACTCCTGCAAGTATCGGCGGGCTGCGCACGGCCGTGGCGCAGGAACCCGCGCCGGGCGGTCACAAACTTCTGGCGCGACCGTGCATAGAATTCTATGCACACGCGCGGAGGGTCTGCAAATAGGGCACTTCGCGAAGGGGTTCGGCAAATCAGGCGAGGATCAAGCTACGAAGGGTCGCCCCGCGCCGCTGGCGGAGCAGCGTTTGGTGCATAATTCAGGTAATATAAAGCTCTCTCGTGAGGGCGTTATGCGATTTTCGGCAGCGATGGCTTTGGTTGTGTTTGCGCCCGCAGTTCTTGGGCAGACACGCGACACCGCGGCAATCTTTGGCGCGATTTCGGACAGTCAGGGAGCAGCCATTCCGGGCGCCTCCGTCACATTAACCAGCAGCGCAACAGGCCAGATTCGCAGGGCGGCCGCGAATGATAGCGGTCAGTACCTGTTTTCTTCTCTGCCTATCGGCATATACTCCATCGTTGTCGAGCAGCCGGCCTTTAAGCGCTCTGAGCGTACGGGAATCCTGCTGCAAGCGAACGAAAACGTCAAAGTGGATATCGCCCTGGAGGTGGGGGATATCAAGACCACGGTTTCCGTCGACGCCGCGGCGTCCCAAGTGGAGACGCGCGCTTCTACTCTGAAGGAAACAGTGGACCGTGCCCGTGTCGTGGAATTACCTCTCAATGGGCGCAACGCCGCGGATCTGGCGTTGCTGGCGACTGGCGTTTCCGCCTTCAGTAGCAATGCAGGTGATATCACCAGTAGTTGGCGTCCCCGCGGTACCAAGGAGTTTGCGATCAACGGCTCGCGCAATAACAACGTCCGTTTCACGCTGGACGGCGGCGGGAATATGGACACCTTGATGAACACCAACCTGCCGTTTCCGTTTCCCGATGCTGTCCAGGAATTCTCGGTTGA
The DNA here is from genome assembly GCA_003223115.1 of Acidobacteriota bacterium. Lineage (GTDB taxonomy): Bacteria > Acidobacteriota > Terriglobia > Bryobacterales > Bryobacteraceae > QHXW01. The sequence goes on along the minus strand of QHXW01000469.1, from coordinate 11,308 downwards.
AACGAGCAACATGGCCATGGATCAAGGGAACAACTCGGCGGGTGCAGTAAACGTGGTCACTAAGTCCGGGACCAACCAGGTTCATGGCGACGTGTTCTGGTTCGTTCGCAACACCAATCTGAACGCAAGTAATTTCTTTTCGCGCCAGCAGGACCAGTTGAAGCGAAACCAGACGGGCTTCACGTTGGGCGGACCGCTGCGTAAGAACAAGCTGTTTGCGTTTGGGGGTTACCAGCAGCTCTGGATTCGCACCGCATCTGGCGCAACCCGCGTTCAGACACTGACCGCCGACGAGAGGCGCGGGGATTTCTCCTCCAATGCCATTACCATCTATGACCCCGACACAGGACAGCCCTTCGCCGGGAACAAAATCCCGCAGAACCGCCTTTCTCCAGCCGCACTGAGTCTGCTCACGGTATCGCCAGTACCAGATGCCGAGGGCTTTACTCGCTTTACCTTCGCCACCCCGGAAAACGGTAAGCAATATATTGGGCGCCTTGATTATGTGCATAGCGACAAACACACGCTGCTGTTTCGTGTTCTTGAAAACGATCAGACCAATCCATACCACTCACCCTCCGACAATATTCACGCCGGCCGTGTTCAGGGTGCTCAGGAGACTCGCAACGCTACCCTATCTCACACTTTTGTACTCGGTCCGGGGCTGATCGCGCATTCGCAGCTTAGCGGTATGCATCAGGTAAGCCAGGCCATTAGCGATTTCAATAAGAGCGTCCGTGACTTCGGGATCAAAGTATATGCTGCTTCGAACGACATCGCAGTGTCCATGACCAACAGCGGAGCAAGTATCAACAGCGATCCAAAAGTGGGTTTCAATCGGGCCACAGAGGAGATCCTGCATGACTGGAGTTGGACCAAAGGTAGTCACACTTTGACGTGGGGCGGACAATTCGCCTGGGGGCAGTACAACGAAGATACCGTTTTTCATAGCTCTGGCGCCTGGCAGTTCGATGGACATGTGACTGCTGGCGGTGAGAGCCCGGGCTTCGACCGCGCTGACTTCATGCTGGGCCAGTTTTCAAGCTTTACTCAAAACAACGGCGAGCTCGAGAACCGCCGCCAGTTTAACAAAGGTCTGTTCTTCGGCGACGTATGGCGGGTGAGCCACCGCCTTACCGTGAATTATGGCTTGCGATGGGAACCTTTCGACTTTCTTAGTGACACAAAACGACGCAACCAGACATTTGATCTCGGTAACTACCAGAAGGGTGTCCGATCGAAGATCTTCCTCAACGCCACGGCGGGCCTGCTTTATCATGGCGATGCCGATCCGAAAGGTGGCACGATAGGTGGTCCCGTAGCCAAACGCGATTGGAACAACCTCGCGCCTCGCCTGGGCTTTGCGTGGGATCCGTTCGGAGATGGCCGGATGGCGATCCGTGGGGGCTACGGAGTCTATTACGATGCGCCCCAGCTGTGGGTTTCCAATAACGCCAACAACGTCTCGCCGTTCAGCTACAGCGTACTGTTCTTTGACGGGCTGCTCGACGACCCATATCGGGGACGCGAGTCCAGCAATCGCTATCCACTCACGAACTTTGGGCCGGATAGTCCTTTCGACAGCCCTCTCGAAACGATCGTCCTGGATGGAAAATGGGTGACCTCGTCCACCCAGCAGTGGAACATCACCGTAGAACGGGAATTAGTGAAGGACGCTCGCTTGAGAGTGGCCTATGTAGGGACTAAGGCGTCGCACCTAAAAGGAGAGTACGACCAGAACGCTCCCATTTACAATCCCAATCTCACTCTGACAGAAAACCGCGCCACGATTGACGAACGAAGACCTATCCAGGGTTTTTCGAGAATCGACCGCTTCTTCCACGGCCTCAACTCTTCGTACAATTCTCTTCAAGTATCGCTCGATAAGCGCTACGGCCATGGATTCACCATCCTGACTTCGTACACCTGGTCCAAAGCGCTCGATTATCAATCGCGTAACCAGGCGGCCCAGGATGCACCCCTTTCGAACCCATTCAACTTCTTCCTGGGCCACGGGTCTTCGACCGCCGATCGCAGGCAGCGGTTTGTGGGTTCCTATGTTTGGGATTTGCCGGCGATCACCCACGGGGCGTTGACGAAGGCCATTACACGAGATTGGAAATTTTCCGGTATCCTCACGCTGCAGTCCGGCCGGTTCTTCAGCATCAATGCGACTGGTGATCCTCTGGCGGGCATCTCCGGCGCTCGCGTCGACTTGATTGGTGAAAGAAACCCAGTGCTGCCCAGCGACCGCAGTAAAGGGGAGACGGTCGCGCACTATTTCGACATTACTCGTTTCCACAACCCGGCTCCCAACACTTTGGGCACCTTGGGTCGGAATATTCTGGAAGGTCCTGGGTTCGCCAATTTGGATTTGTCAATGGTTAAAGGCTTTCGGCTCCCCATGCTGGGTGAGGCCGGATTGGGTCAGTTCCGGTTTGAAGCATTCAATGTGTTCAACCGGACGAATTTCAGCTTACCTAACACTGGGATCACCAATTCCAACTTCGGGAAACTGCTTTCCACCGACGGCGATCCCCGGATATTGCAGCTGGCGCTGAAAATTCTGTTCTGAGAGTCGTCGTGCAAACAAGAATCGGGGTCGCTGCCGAGCTGGCGCCCGGCGGTGTCGCGAATGTTGGCGTCGAAGACCCGGCCGCCGTGGCGCTCGAGGAGTTCTGTCACACTTTGATGAACTCAGCGGCATTCCTATATATCGATTGAGGAGAGCATCGCACGTGCAAGACGAGAAAGCGAAGGCGATAGCAAAACAAATCACGCGCCGGTCCTTCTTCGAGCGCGCTGTAGACGGCCTGCAAGGCGCTGCGCTGGTTTCCCTGCTCAGTAAAGACCTGTATGGCGCAGCGTCGGTGAATGAAGAAGAGCCACGTCGCGTATACGATCTGAAGCCGCGCTCTCCTCATTTCCCGGCCAAGACGAAATGTGTCATCCAACTCTTCATGAACGGCGCACCTAGCCAGGTGGACCTCTTCGACCCCAAGCCGATGCTCGACAAGCATCACGGCGAGCCATACTTCGAAAAGATCGCAAACGACGTATCGTCTCCGAAGGCTGCCGGCGGCCTGATGCGGAGCCCGTTCAAATTCCAGCAGTACGGACAATCCGGTGCCTGGGTCTCCGAGCTGATGCCGCATTTCGTCAAGCAGGTCGACAACGTAGCCATGATTCGCTCCATGAACACGATTCATCCGGAGCACGAGCCGGCGCTGTTCATGGTGCATTCCGGCCGAACCATGCAGGGACGGCCGGCCATCGGATCGTGGGTGATTTATGGTTTAGGGACGGAAAACCAGAGCCTTCCGGCTTACGTGGTTTTGGATGACCCGCTGGGACTGCCCATCAACGGCGTTCAAAGCTGGCAGTCGGGCTTCTTGCCGCCGATTTATCAAGGCACGCGGCTGCGCACGAACGGTTCTCCCATTCTCAACCTGAAGCCGGAGATGGAGAAGCCGTCGGATGTCGTCAGGCTGACGCACGATCTGCTCGGCCGTCTGGACACGATCCATAAACGCAATCATCCGGGTCAACCTGATCTCGACGCGCGCATCGCCAGCTACGAACTGGCGGCACGGATGCAGATGCAGGCGAGCGACGCGCTCGACATTTCCAAGGAGAGCGAGGCCACACGCGAGTTGTATGGCATCGGTGACGACGCCACCGATTCTTACGGAATACGATGCCTGATGGCTCGACGTCTGGTGGAACGCGGAGTACGCTACATCCAGATTTACATCAACGGCCAGATCTGGGACCACCACACGAACCTCGAGAGCGGGATGAGATCGTGCTCGCTGCGCACCGACAAACCGGTCGCCGGACTTGTGGCGGACTTGAAGCAGCGCGGCCTGTTTAAGGACACGCTCTTGATCTGGGGCGGGGAATTCGGGCGCTTGCCGATCTCGCAATTGGGCGACGCTTCCGATGGCCGCGATCACAACCCGCGCGGATTCACTATCTGGATGGCCGGCGCAGGCATCAAGCCGGGAATCTCTTACGGCAGCACCGATGAGCTCGGCTACAAGGCCGTCGAGAATCCTGTGAGTGTGACGGATTGGCAGGCGACCGTGCTTCATCTGCTCGGCCTGGATTATCGGCGGCTGACAATTGATCAGAACGGCCTCAAAGAGAAGTTGACCTCTGTCTACGAGGCCAAGATCGTCGCGGGGATTCTCGCTTAGAGCCGGCGATGCGTAAATGGACACTCTTCGGCGCGTTCTGCGGGTTCTCGTTGGCCGTTCTTGTAGCAGCCGAAAAGCCGTCGAAACACCCCGAAAACGCTTCTCGGGCGATGGAGCGCCTGAACAAACTCACCGCGGACGTTGCGCCGAAAACTTCCCAGACCAGCCTCCAGCCGGTTCCCGTTCGAAACTTCATTGATGAGTTCATCTTCACTAGGATGCAGCGCGACGCGGTTCCGCATGCCGGCCTGAGCACCGACGCGGAGTTCCTCCGCCGCATTCATCTGGATCTCACCGGCAGGCTGCCCGAACCGGAAGTGATTCGCAAGTTTCTCGCCGACAAAGACCCGTTGAAGCGCGAAAAGATGATCGATGAGCTGCTCGCCACGCCCATCGAAGGCAGGCTGGACAAGCCGGAAACGCCGTTTCTCGACAAGTGGACGTACTTTTTCGGCGACCTGTTTCGCAATTCCGCCGGCGAGCTGGGCGCGCGTGGCAGAAATCTGCTGCGCGACTACATCTATGATGCGCTGCTGCTGAACGTTCCTTACGACGAGCTGGTGCGCGAGCTGCTGACCGCGCGTACGCGCGACAACTGGGTGGACGCGGCCTCCAATTACCTCCTACGCGATCACGTTGACGACTTCAACGATCTGATGATCAACCTCACCGATTCCTACGACGAGATGGCCATCAGTTCGAGTAAGTATTTCCTCGGCTTGAACCTGGAATGCGTCTCCTGCCACGACGGCAAAGGCCATCTGGAAAAAATCAATCTCTGGCTCAGCCGTGTCCGCCGCCCGCAGATCTGGAGGCAGGCGGCATTCTTCAGCAATATTTCGATAAGCCGGAACTTCGGCATCGGCAATGAATATGAGCTCCTGGACAAAGGTGGGCGGTACGATATCTCTTCGCGCAGCGTACGGCGCATGCCGCGATACCAGACGGACCTATCGCCGCAATTCCTGTTAACCGCCGAAACGCCCCGCCACGGTGAGCCCTGGCGCGAAGCGTATGCGCGCATGCTGACCGAAGATCCACAGTTTGCCCGCGCCACGGTAAACCTTGTCTGGAGCGAACTGATGGGTGTTGGGATTGTGGACCCGCCGCTCGATTTCGATCTCGCGCGCCTCGATCCTGCAAATCCGCCGCCGGCTCCGTGGACCATTCAGCCGAGCCATCCTGAGTTGCTGGAAGCGCTGGCCAAGGATTTTCGCGAGCACAAGTGTGATCTTCGCCGCCTCATCCGCCTGATCGTCACTTCGAGCACCTATCAGCTTTCATCCCATTTTGAAGGCGAATGGAAGGCGGCCTACGCGCCCTATTTCGCGCGGCATTTTGTGCGCCGCCTGCCGGCCGAGGAAATCGCCGACGCCATCTCGCAGGCCACGGAAATCTTCCCCTCGATTTCTATCAGCGAAAGCAACGTGAAGGTGGGTTACGTTCTGCAGGCCCGGTCGTCTGAAGATCTGGGCGGCAAGGATCTCGAGCCGTTGCGGCTTCTGCTCGCCAGTTTCGGACAGGCCGACCGCGACAAGACCGATCGCGATCTCTCGGGGTCCACGGTGCAGGCAGCCGCTCTGCTCAACAGCAAGCTGGTCAAAGATCGAGTCAAGATTCAGGAAAAACGACGGCTTTACAAGCTGCTCAATCACGATCCGCCGCTCGCGAACCGGGAGATCGTCGAGGAGATGTTTCTGGCGTTTCTCGCGAGGCCGCCGCGTGCTCCGGAAATGAAGGTCGCCATCCAGACCCTCGAGGAACGTCATCATCAAGGTCTGGAAGACCTGGCCTGGAGTCTCATCAATAAACCCGAGTTTCTGTACGACTACTGACCATGACGCGAGACATTACTGATATCCCCACTCTGACTCGCCGGCACTTCTTCCGAACCGGCACGGTGTCGGTTTCCGGCTTCTGGCTGCTGCCCATGTTGCGGCCTGTCAACGTCGAGGCGAAAGAAAACGTCACGACTCGAGGCGGCGCCGAGTACTGCATTTTTCTATTCCTAAACGGCGGAGCCAGCCAGTTGGATTCTTTCGACATCAAAGAGGGCAAATGGACGCCGCCCGATTTCGACGTGCGCACCGTCAAGCCCGGCATTCGCCTGCCGTACGGTTTGTTCTCCAAACTTTCCGCGCAACTGGATCATCTGGTGATCGCGCGGTCGGTCGAGGCTTGGGAAAGCGCGCATTCGCGGGCGCAGTATTACATGCAGGTGGGACATCCGTTTAGCCCCGCGCGGCGAAACGAAATGCCGGCACTCGGCGCCGTCATCGCTTCGGAATTTACGTCTCGCCGCAAGGATTTCGATTTTCTGCCGCCGTTCGTGGCCATGAACTTCGCCGGCACGGCCGCGGGCCTCGTGAGGCAGGGATGCCTGCCGTATGGATACGGACCGTTGCCGATCGAGATGAAACAGGGCACCGAGTTCGTGATCGATCCCAATGAGAAGGCGATCTTCGACCGACGCTGGCGGCTGCGCGAGTCGTTGGAGGGCGCAACCACCGATACCACGCCTTCGCAGGAGTTCGACAGCTTTTACCAGAGCGCACTCAGCATGATGACAGCCCCGGGTCTGGCCGAAGCCTTCACCATTCCCGAGGAGGAGCGCGCGCGATACGGCAGTTCGACTCTCGGAGATTCCTGCATCCTTGCGCGCAATCTCGTGCGCGCGGAGGCCGGCACGCGCTTTATTTCGATCTCTCATAACGGTTGGGATCTGCACGCCGACATGTTCGATCCCAAGAACAAGCGCAACCATTACGGCCTCTGCCGGGAACTGGATGGCGCTTTCGGTGCGCTGCTTTCCGATCTGGCGAAGTTGCCCGCCAAGGATGGCAAGACGCTGCTTGAGAAAACATTCATCGTTTGCATGGGCGAATTCGGAAGGACGGGCGGGGAACTGACCGTCAACAAGGGCCGCGATCACAATCGCTCGGCGTTTACCGCGATGTTTGCCGGCGCCGGAGTAAAGGGCGGCCGGGCCTTCGGCGTCACGGACTCGAACGGCGTCAACGTGCTCGAGTCACAGTGGAATGAGAAGCGGTCCATTTATCCCGAAGACGTGATCGTCACCATTTATTCGCTTCTGGGCATCGACTGGACCAAGAAGATTACCAACACGCCGTCGGGTCGGGCGTTCGAATACATCGAGCAGCAGTCCGGCACGGATTTCGTGCGCTTCCGCGAAATTTCCAATCTCTTCGCCTAAAGGCAGAACTATGCGACTTGCTTGCTTCGCAATCTGGGCCGCTCTATGCATGCCGGCTTTGTGTGGGTCGCGAACCAGCGCCCCGAATTACTCCTGGCCGGAACCGAAATATCAGGTTCGAGTCGAGGAGAACGTTAAAATTCCGATGCGGGACGGGATCAGACTTTCGACCGATCTTTACAAGCCCATCGACGTGGGCAACAAGCTGCCGGTGATTCTGATTCGCACGCCTTACAACAAAGCGCCCTACCTGGAGCCGAAGAGCACCGCGCGCCAGTTCGCGGGACAAGGCTATATGGTCGCTGTTCAAGATACGCGCGGCCGGTACGCTTCCGAAGGCGACTACACGGCCTTCGCCGTTGATGTCACCGATGGTTATGACACGACCGACTGGCTCTCGAAGCAATCCTGGTCGAACGGAAAGATCGGAACATATGGTTGCTCATACGTCGGCCACGTGCAAATCCTGCAAGCGCAGTTGCGCTATCCCAATCTGACCGCCATGATCCCGCAGGCCGCCGGTAGTTCAATTGGCGCGGCCGGCGACCGTTATTACTATTTCGGTGCCCGCAAAGCCGGCAACATGGATTTCGCCAGCGGGCTCGGCTGGTTCTCGAACGAAGGGAACAAGGATCGCACCAAACCCGCACCGAAGATCCCGGACAGCCAGTTACGCAAGGAGTGGGGAACTCTGCCGCTTGTGGGCATGACAGCGCGTGCGGGCGCCGCGCCAAGCGACTGGGACGACATAGTCTCTCGCGAGCTGACGGATCTTTGGTGGGACCAGTTCGGCTATCTCAAAGGTAACGAGCGGTTCAACGTGCCGGCACTCCACATCGGCTCCCTGGTATGGTACGACTTTGGCGTCGCCGAAGTATACACCGCTTTCGTGCGGACTCAATACTGAAGTAAACTTTCTGCTATAGAAATATTCTATACAGGGTAATACAAAAACTGATCGGGACGGGATGTGCTATCTCTCTGTCATGCGTCGGGTTATGGCTTCTCAGTAAACTCCTTCTAGAGCGCCCAGTGCGGCGGTCGCGGCGCTAATTGGGTGGGTGAAGAATAAGAAAAGATCCGCTGGCGATGGGTCGACGGAATATTATATTGGCGAGCCACAGGACGCATTTTTTGGCGAACGACAGATTGCCGCGAAGCCGTGCGTTCTCAACGCGACCCGATAATTTGGACATTCGGGAAGAAGCCAAGACCTTCATTTTTCAATCCGGACGGGGTTTTCGGTATCCACAGGAAGGCGTAAAAAAGGGTAGGAAAACGCTGAAGTGCTCGCCGAAAGGTAAATGGGTTCGAGCGACGAAAGCCGATTTGGGGTTGAAATAAAGCTGCAAACTGGACCACTACCGCTCGATTTGCTTGGAGGCGCGAAGTGTCCATCCGTGGGTTTGTTAATTCTTCGCCGGGGTCAAAGGGGAGCAATACTGCCTCTGTCGGAGTGGGAAAGCAAGCGGGGTGCGGATTTGCCCACCGTTGCCGAGGACGGATTTCGTGGGGGAAAAGAAAAGGGCTTGAAGTCGTCTCGGGCATCAGCGACTTCAAGCCGGAGTACTTTATTGTTTGTCGTAGACCACAACGGCATCCACGGGTTTGTTTTGCATGTCAGTCCCCTTCACGTTGACGGTGATGGTCTTGCCGCTGGCCGAGACCATGCTGCGGGCGGTGAGCACGGCTTTGCCGCCTTTGCTGTAGGTGATCTCCCGCTGGTTTGACCCCATCCGTTTGCCGGATACGGCTTCGTAGGGCGATTGGATGATCTTGCCCTCGCCGCCCTGCGCAGGCACCGTGTAGTGCGACGACATGATCGCGCTGCCGTCTGCGACGGTCCCGCTGATGATCACGTCGAGGTCACTGCCCGTCTCCGCTATCGTTACGGTCTGTTCCTTGGGAGCTGTGCCAGTTTTGTACTTCGATTTGGCACTATTGAGTTTCCAAGTCCCCGCAAAGGGGTCGGCTGCAACGAGAGCTGCTGCGAGCCCCAAGATAGCGAATGCGAGTTTTGCGTATCGCATAGTGTCCCTCCTTTGTGGTGGAATTATACCTCGTAGCGCTTTCGGGGCATACCGCGGCCAAACGCTGACGTCAACACAATCGGATACAGGCGCTTGAAGCCACACGCTTCTGCCCAGGCACCGTCTCAACGCATCAGCCGAGACGCCTCCGTTCTCCCAGCAGTTTCCGAGCCGCTGTACTTAATACGGTCACGTTACAAAAACTTCTGACACAGAACACGCAAGCAACGGCCGGTCCCTGGCGGGAACGTCTCTGGCGCCAGAAACCTCTATTCGACCGGTTCTTTGTTTCCAACGACTTGCACCGAGGTTTCTGGAAAGCGTTGGGATTTTCTGACGGATGGTCACATGCGCTTCACCTATCCGGACGGTAAAACGGAAGACATCACTACCAAGGCCGGACAGGTCGCGTATTTTCCGGCTTTCGATCATCTCCCGGAGAATCTAAGCGACAAACCGTTTGAGGTGATCGGGATTGAGTTGAAAGGCTGAGCGTTTTTTAGTTCTGCTCGTTTTTAGTTTGGGCGCCGGAATGGTTCTAGCGCCCATCTTGTATTGGCGTTGGGGCAATGGATGTGATTATGTTGCCGTCTGGACTTCGTCCACCTTTTGAGCGAATTCTTGCACCTCCGCATTTCCTGCTTTGAAGCAGAGCCGGAGGAAATCAGGTTCGTCCAGCGTGTAGGCGTAATGTGAATGATGAGTCCAGGGAGGCGGCCCCGGAGTACTGTGATCATCAATCATCTGATGAATTCTCAACCGCCGGTAGAGAGCTTCGTCCCACACGCCCTTCTCACGCAGAAGGGTCTTCAAAACGATATCTTGAATGGCGCTTAATAAGGTGTGCCGCAAGTCCTCGATCTGTCGAGAGAGTTCTTTAACGTTCCGGGGTGATTGAAACAGCCGGAAAAGTCTGGGTTCAAGAAAGCTCATCCAGCCTCCTCCTTGAGTCAGTGATTATATCGATCCTCGCCGAGAAAATCGCAGTGGCACGCGCAGTTCCAAAAAGTGGGTAGAACGAAATGAAAACGAGTGCTGGCGGGCGGCCGACAGACGGGCCCGCAGTTTGACGAAGCCGAGTGCCGTGGCCAAGAACCAGTCTATTCGAATCGTATTGTCGTCGAACAGAAATGCCTGCATGCCGCTCGTGAGCAAGCGGCTCTGAGCAAACTGAGCCTGCACGTAGTTTCGAAAGGTAGCGACAGTGACAAGATCCTCCGACGGCGTTTCGCTGAGAGAGCGACAGACGGTCCCTAACGGGAACGTCTCTGGCGACAGAAACCGACGCCACTTGACACGTTTGTCAGACTGGGAGTGAAGTGGATTCGGCAAGCTAAGGCCGTCTTAAAATAACACTGGTGTTCTCTACCCGACTGAGAGCGTGGCTCCGGTTTTCATCCGATCCCTGGCATTGGTTTGGCGATCCGTTACCCGTTTCGGCAGCGGACCTGACCCCGTAGGAAAGTTTTCTATTTACGAATCGGAACCGGGCCGAGTCGACTATCCCTGATGGCAAGAGGAGAAATCATGAGCGGGAATAAGCCGACAGGCCCACAGAAGGGGTCTGCCCGGGAGAAAGTGGATTGGGCACTCGATATCGTGCACCCGGAAGCCGCCGGGATCGATGTGGGCGGCAGCGAGCATTGGGTGGCCGTCAGCCCGGAACGCGACGTGTATCTGGTCAATGCCCAGCACACTAAGAACGTGCCGGGACGCAAGAGTGACGTTCAGGAGTGTCAATGCTGTCAACGCCAAGTAGAAATGTCCGGTTTTGCGAGGCGGTTTGAGAGGTGTGGGTTAGAGTATGGATGATTCTTCGGGACGTCGCGGTCTCGGGGAAGATTCAAAGCCGATGCGACGGAGTT
>QHXW01000468.1 GCA_003223115.1 Acidobacteriota bacterium | reverse complement strand
TTTCCAGATCCGTCCGACTTTTCAGAGGTTCGATTGCAAGGTGTTTCTCACCGATGCGCTGCGCTATATGGGAGGGGCTTGCGCCCGCGTGATGATCGATAACACGCATGTGGTGGTGCTGCGTGGCACCGGGCGCGAAATGATTCCTGTACCCGAGATGGAGGCGTTCGGGGAACGCTTCGGATTCCGCTTCGTGGCCCATGAGCGCGGCGACGCCAACCGCTCGGCGCGCGTAGAGAGGCCCTTCGGCTTTATAGAGGGAAACTTCCTGGCCGGGCGTACGTTCCCCAGCTGGGAGGACCTGAATCAGCAGGCACGCCAGTGGTGCGATCGCGTCAACGCGACCTACAAGAAACATATCCGCGCGGTGCCGCGCGAACTGTTCGCCATCGAACGAGTGCATCTGAAACCGCTGCCGGCATGGATTCCGGAAGTGTATCGTCTGCATCAACGCACGGTAGATGTGGAGGGATACGTCTCGGTGCACTCCATTCGCTACTCGGTGCCGGTCCGGTGGATCGGGCGGCGGGTGGAGGTGCGCGAGACCCAGGACAACATCGAGATCCAACTGGATGCGCGCCACATCGTCACCCATATCCGCGCCTGGACGCCACAGCATCAACGGATCACGCTCGCCGAACACAAGCCCCCGCGCGGCGAAGGCGTCAAGCGCAGTGATCCGCACCCGGAAGAACAAGCCATCTTACACGCCGCTCCGGAGATTGCCGCATATGTGACGGCTCTCAAGCAAAAGGGCCACAAAGTGGTGGCTCTTGCCCTGCGGCAACTGTTACGGTTGCTCCAGGAATATCCGCGCGAGCCGTTTCTGGCCGCGGTGGGCGAAGCCGCGCAATATGGTCTCTACGATCTCGACCGGTTGGAGCGGATGATTCTGCGACGCGTGGCGCGCGACTACTTTCTGCTCCTGGAAACGGACACCCATCCCGATGACTGAAGAACTGGAACAACTCCTGAAGAATCTCAAGCTGCGACGTATGCTGAGCGTGTATGACGAGCAGTTGCGCGCGGCCGAGAAAGCGGACGTCTCCTACTCGGCGTTCGTCGCCGGGTTGTTGCGGGCGCAGTGGCACGACCGGCAGGAAAGCGCGCTGGAGTGGCGCATCCGCAGAGCGAACCTGCCCGAACGCTGGTCGCTGGAGACGTTCCCTTATGCGCGCCAGCCCGGCGTCAACCGCAAACAGATCCGCACCTTCGCTGAACTCGACTTCGTCGCCAAGCACGAGAACCTGATCCTGGTCGGGAAAACTGGCGTTGGCAAAACCGGACTTGCCTGCGGGCTCCTGCTGAAGGCCTTGCAGAACGGCCACCGCTGCCAGTTTGTCCGGGCCCAGGATCTATTCGATGAGATGTATGCATCGCTGGCCGACCGGTCCACGCGCCAGTTACTCAATCGGCTAGCTCGCCTGGATATTTTGTTGATCGACGAGTTTGGATACTTGAATCTCAAGCCCGAACAGTCGAACACCTTCTTCAAGCTGATGGAGGAACGCTATACGCGCCACTCGACGATCATTACGACCAACTTGGTCTATGACGAGTGGCAGAACTTCCTCGGCAACAAATCGATGGTGGACGCGCTGCTCAGCCGCGTGCGGCATTACTGCCACACGGTGACCATCGATGGTCCCTCATTACGCGATCCGCAAGGCTGAAGATGCAGGGCTGGACGGATTTCGGCGCGGTGAAACAGGCCGTGAGCCTGGAGGCTGTGTTGCGCCATTACCAAGTGCCGGTCCTGCGAAAACGCGGCCATCAACTGGTAGGCCGGTGTCCGATTCACCGGGGCCAACGCGACGATTCCTTCCGCGCCAGTCTGAGCAAAAATGCGTTTCACTGTTTCGCCTGTCAGGCCAGCGGCAACGTATTGGATTTCGTGGCCGCCATGGAGAAGTGTTCGATTCGCCAAGCGGCGCTCCGCTTGCAACGGTGGTTTTCGTTGGGTGCGCCCGGCGCATCAACGGCGGGGCGCCCTCTGGGCCCGGCACGGCGGAGTGTGCGGAAGGGGGAACTGGTTCGGGAAAAAGAAAAGAGCAATCCGCCGCTGCCCTTTGCTCTGACGGGTGTCGATGCTACGCACCCGTACTTGATCGAGCGCGGCATCGACCGGGCTACGGCCGTCGAGTTTGGGGTGGGCTGGTATGCCGGACCCGGTCTGCTGAGTGGGCGGATAGTGATTCCGATCGCCAATGCACGAGGCCAGACCGTGGCTTACGCCGGTCGTGCGCTGGATGGCGGCCTGCCGAAGTACAAACTACCGGCAGGCTTCCGGAAAGCATGGGAGCTTTTCAACCTGCACCGCGCCGCGTCCACCCGCAGCCAGACCGTGATCGTGGTTGAGGGTTATTTTGATTGCCTGCGGGTTCATCAAGCGGGGCTGCCGTGGGTGGTGGCTTTGATGGGATCGTCTCTGTCAGCAGAACAGGAGAACGCGTTGCGCGAACTCTTTGATCGCGTGATTCTGCTGCTCGACGGGGATGCAACCGGCCGCGCCGCAAGCCGTACCATGGCAGCCCGGCTGTCCAAAAAATGTTGGGTTGCCGAAGTCCAAGTGCCGGACGGCGCCCAACCCGATCAACTATCGCTCGTGGCCCTTCAGCATCTGCTGCGCTAACTCCTTCGCCGATCACCCGCACCTCGCACACCTTCACGCGCAGGCTGATAATGACCTGACCTCTTTTCTCGGCGTGTTCCCAATCTTGTTCCTAGCATTGGTAGATTCAACTAATCATTACTGGATCACTCTTGCTAAGCGCCGACGTCCCGAGCGTTCCGACGGGCCGAAAGCTGAGGCCACACGAGCGACCCTCACTTCAATCCAAGTTGGCACTCTCCAGCGCAATCCACGCGAGCAGCAGAATTGGGAGGACCGCCAGTTTGGCAAACGCGTGACTGGTCAGTCCGGCGAGCAACGCATCGACGTTTGTG
>QHXW01000467.1 GCA_003223115.1 Acidobacteriota bacterium | reverse complement strand
TGGACCTAAACGGGCACGAAGCTGGAAACGGCGGACACAGCCAAGGAAAGTCTAAAGTACATCGGGTCTCCTCTACTCGGCAATGGCGGCAGGGGTTGTTCTTCGACGCAATTGTCAAACTGCGCGACGAACTGGACGAGATGCTTCAACGAATTCGGTCCGAGCGATACATCCGCCCTCCAGTGTTCAAGTGCCCGAATTGCGGGTACGTCGGCGAAGGCGCAGAGCCGCACGTCAGCGTTCCGCCATGATCTTGTCAGTTATTCGATTCGGCATCGCGGCTGCCGAGCCGTCATACATGATCGAGAAAAGTTGGGCAGCGTACCGAAAGCAGAAGGAGCTTGATGTTTACGGCAAGGGCTTGCCGACAAAGTCCACGCACGTCGCCGGGTGCGTCCATCCACAAGTTCGGTAGGGCGACTTTTCACCGAAGCGGTCGACGGCTGCCGTGAGCGGTGTGTCACCTGACCGAAACGCCCTCCAGCGGGCAAACGACGCGAGCACAGCGTTTGCTTCCACAACGCCGGAAGTTTCGAGCGCAACGCGTTCTCAGGAGCAACACCTTATCCGATTCAGAAACAAACCCATCCTTGGCGGTGTCTAGGACACTATGCACGACATCAGGTTGGCTCTGCGTTTGTTCCGCAAGTCGCCGGGGTTCACGCCTTCTTGGCGGTCTTGTGTCTGGCCCTCGGTATCGGCGTTAACGCCTCCATCTTCAGCCTCCTGGATTCTGTCTATCTGCGGCCACTACCAGGCAGCAACGCGGATCGCTGTTGAATCCCACGGAACGGCTGTGGCAGCACACGCGCAAGACGGGGACTCACAATCGATTCTTTGGTGGCGTGGACGCCCTGTTCGCCACCCTGACGCGTGTCTTCGGAGAGATGCAGTCACACCCACAACTAATCAGTTCCTATCTGGCCCTTTTTTGTTGAACCTTATGTCCCTTTAATTATGCGCTGATGTATAGTTGGCGGTGGCAAAGAATCGGTTGTCTATCTACTGGATGCCGATTCCTTAGGTGGCAAAGATCATCAGACGCCGTTGTTTGTCACGCCGAAGCTGGCAAACGATGGAAATGTTCTCGAAGAAAAGGGCATGTGGGGAGCGCCGGCCGTATGGAAGGACGAAAGCGGCGACGCCTGGGTCTATATTACGATCTGGGGAACTGCTTCTGAACGCGGCCCCAGATTTCCCATAACGAACGGCCCGACTCCCCACGGCATTATTATGGCCTTCCGCGTTGCATCCGAAAAAAATACGCATTCCCCGTATCTCGAGCCAGCCTGGGTTTCTCCGGACTTCAATTTGCCGGATCCCCCAGCTATCGCCAACGGCGTGCTGTTTGCCTTGTCCACTGGAGAGAATCCGCGCCAAGACAAAGTGCTCGGCATTTTGCATTTCAAGAGCACCGAAGAGTGGAAAAAGAATCTACTCACAACCGAAGAACGATCGGTCGGTACGCGTCCGGCTGTTCTTCATGCACTAGATGCCAAGACAGGTAAGTTGCTCTACCAAAGTGGCGACGCCATGAAGGGCTGGGTGCACTTTAGCGGGCTCGCGATAGACGGTGGTAAGGTTTTTGCTGTAGATCACGACTCGCGACTTTACTGCTTCGGCCTGAAGGACAAGCAACCCTAGCTAGCCGAGAAATTTCCGAAATGAACTGAGATCGACGCGTCGGGCTGCGAAGCCAAGCCGCAGGTTCCACGACACCAGGACCGCCGAGAATTTCGCAGAATAGGAAGAATAGGAAATAATCACAGCCGGCGACAATTTCCGGCTAAGCGATCGACATTGACGTAACTCCAATCCATCGCGCAAGGCACCGAACGAGCAACTTGCGGCGTTACGTGCCCGAAACGAGGTTCCCTCCCTGCGATGCACCCCGACGGTTCCGTCGCCAACTTCCAGCGCAGAGAAGGCGGCGGGCAAGATTTTTCACAACTCAGGCTCAAAGTGAACTGGCGAGAAACATCGGCTGTGCCATCCCCGCCGGTAAAGGGGGCACCAATCTCCCATTGCGAATCAGTCGAAGCAAAGATTTTGGCTACAGGAACCGTCGCTGGGATTCCGGTGGCAGCGGGGACCGGATGACATTCGAGCCATTGTGTTCATCGATCGAGTCGAACAGCTTGCGCGACGATCAAATGCGCGTTTCGAGACCGCAGCGGTTCTTAGATGCGCAATGACCCACGAACTCGGCCATCTGCTGCTAGGTTCCCCGGAAGGGCTGGACCATTGACAGGCTGGGGGCTCGCGGTAGTAATGCTCCGCGTGCTCGCTATAAACTGCCAATTTGAGTCTCGCCACTCTCTGGTCCACTTGTGCCCGGCGCCTGCTATGATGCGTGCGTTACAGCCGGAAGGTACATTGTGTATTGCCCCGAATGCAGAGCCGAATACCGCGACGGATTCACGGAATGTTCGGACTGCCGTGTTCCCCTCGTTGCGGAGAAGCCGACGGAGCATAAAGGCCCCGGGATTCCTGATCTCAAATGGGTAACCGTTCTGGAGGGCACCGATCGTTTAGTGCTTGCTTCGGCGAAGGGCCTATTGGAAGAAGCGAGCATCCCGTTCTACGTATTGGGGGATGAACTGGGCCCGCGTCTAGCAATGGTGGACGAGTTCATTCATCCGTGGTGGCGGATACAGGTGGGGCTCGATCGCGAGGAAGAGGTCAAAAAGCTTCTAAAGCTGCTCGGGGAAGCTAATCCGGTCGGCGACACGAATGACGCAAAGAACCCCGGAGCCCCCGAGTAATCTCAGGAGAAATCGAACGCGCCGTTTCCGAGGCCCTGAAGCAATTGATCCCGGGAAACGCCCACGTCCGAAGCGGTGAACGCCTTCGGGGGTACGGCATCATGATAGGAGCGGGACATCGCAGGAGTAAAGTTGAGCAACTCCGTCCGTTATCAAGTACTTGTAGCCGAAACCGGCCTCTACGGGGAGGGTGATGCCACCTCTTTGGCCATCCGGATTTCTTCGCAGGGAGAGGCGGCAGCGGCGCCGAGCTTCTGTCAAAGCCTCGTCATCTGTTGGCTTCATAAGCGCGTACTACTCGAATCGCGGCACGTGCTCCGGTTGTACAAGGAGGCGAATGGATCGGGCCTGCCCAGGGGTTCTTTCGATGAGGCCGTCGCGCTCCAGGGCCTTGACAATTCGTGGATCGCGGGCGGGGAAACCTGGAACTAGTGCTGCAAGTCCGACTCCGCGGGAGCCTGGCAGTGGATCTTGGTGTAGGTGTAGATGAAGGCCAGATATTGACCCTGTTTTGCGGTGAGTGACGGTGCCATTGACGAATCGAACTTCGGCGCCCGATCTATGCTTACCTCGAAGGCGTCCTCGCCAAAATTTCGAAGACGCGGACTTTGAGAATGTAGACCTGTCCGCCGATGACGGTGCGAACGGGCTTTTTGGCGGCGGCGTAGAGGTTCCCGCGCAACTCCTTCGCATCGGCGCTGGAGCTTCTGTAGTTCGCGATCCCGATACCTTACCTAACCTTGCCGCCTCTATGGGCGAAGACCCATTCCCGCCTGTCTTGTACTCCACCTCAATCGATTCAGTACCGAGTGACAGTGCGTGAGCATATCCCTTCGAGCAGTGTTGACGGTCTGCCCATGTGTTTAGTTTCTAGCGAAAAGCCGAAGCCCTTCCGGCAGTTATTTTAAAGGATCTTCGAGGACCTTGAGTACTGCGTCTTGGAATAATTCCGCCACCCTGGGGCGCGTGCCCTTCTTGGGAAGCGTACTGGAGGCTGAGGTCCTCCGCCTGCGCGATCTCGGTAGCGCTGTTTCCGGCGATGACGACGGCGGCGATGCGCGGTCGGCGGGCGCGTTGGTTGGATCGGGACTTTGCAGGAATACAGCCGACGTCACCCCGGCGGAACGCCCCGGCGTGGCTGTGACCGTCGGGCACCAGGATATCGGATTATGACAGGCGAGGCGCTCCCCCGCACTGCTGCTGGGCATCACTCTCCGAGATGGGCGTTTCCTGTCCAGTTGACGTAACCGGGACATATCGGGCGTAACGTCCTTTGAAGTCCGTGGCGGGGATCCGCTCGCGCTAGCTAAATTGGGGATAAGTTACACTTGAACCGGTGGTTCAACAATCAAGCCGGCATGCTTCATTCGATGCGCAAGGCTTCCATCGGGTCGAGGTGGGCGGCTCGACGCGCTGGCAGAAATGCCGCGAGGAGCGCGACCGCTGCAAGTAAGCACGGCACGACGAGAAAGGTCAACAGGTCGCGTGGCCCGATGCCGAATAAGAGGCTCTTCAACAGACCGGTTAATGCGAGCGCTCCCGCGATTCCAATGACGACCCCGCCCATTACCGGGCGCGCACCCGTTTTGAGCACCAGAGCGATAATGCTGCGCGCGTCGGCTCCCAGCGCCGCTCGCACGCCGAGCTCGCGCGTTCGCGCTGTAACTGAGTAGGCAAGGACGCCGTAGATTCCGACTCCGGCCAGGACAAGCGCAACTATAGAGAATCCCGAAAGCAGCCATGCGCTGAATCGCTGGCGCGCGAAGTTCTCCCCCAGGATGTCCTCCAGGGTTCGTACCTCGGCAATCGGCTGCGTGGGATCGAGGCCTCGAATGATCCTACGTGCCGGCTCGGATAAGCTCAATGGGTTGCGTTCGGCGCGTACCATGAAGATCATGCTGGTGAAACTCAGTTGGGAATAGGTGTAGTAGACGGTCGGCATCGGTTCGCGGTCGATCGACCACTCTCGGACGTCCCCCACCACGCCGATGATTTCGCCGAACGGATTTTTGGGCTCCATCAACGTGTTGATTTTCTTGCCGAGCGGCCGTTCACCATGCAGAAATTGCCGCACGAATGCTTCATTGACAATAAAGCGCTGCGGCGATTTTTCCACGTTGTCGGACTCGGTGAAATCCCGTCCTTGCTTGAGTGGAATGCGCAACGTCCGAAAATACCCCGGCATTACGCTTCGAATGAGGGCGAGGAGCTCCTCGCCCGGTTTGGCGGGCGGGCGGCCTTCGATATTCACCCAGGTCCCAAAACCCGGACCGCTGAACGGCTGGAAGATCACCGCACTGGCCGAGCGGACTCCAGGCAGGTGCTCGATTTGCTCGATCGCACTCCCGAAGAATTGAGTGCGCCGAGAAACGTTTTCATAACGGGCCGCTGGAATGGAAACGCGGAAAGTGAGCAGATTGGTGGGATCGAGGCCGGGATTCAGTGCTTCGAATCCCATCAGACTCCGAAACAGCAACATGGCGCCGGTGAGAAGAACAACGGATATGGCAACCTCTGCCCCTACCAGCCAGGACCGCAAGCGCCCGCCGGCGCCCAGACCGGAACGGCTATCACCGCGCAGAGCGCCGATGAGATCTACCCGCGAAGTAACGAGCGCCGGCGGCATGCCGAAAAGTATCCCGGTAAGCACAGAGAGCGCGATGGCGAAGAAGACAATTCACGTGTCG
>QHXW01000466.1 GCA_003223115.1 Acidobacteriota bacterium | reverse complement strand
CGCTGAAAACCATGCCGCGACCGATCGTGTCGTAAAGATCGCTGTCCAGCGGCAAGCTGCCAGTTGGTGTCGATCGACACTTAAAAACGCCTGCAACAAAGTCGCGCGGCCTGGGATCCAGGTATGGCGCATTCTCGCCCAGCCCATCGCCCCGGGCCCCGTGACAGCCGACACAATAGCGGCGATAAATTTGTTTACCGCTTGCGGACTCTCCCGTTAGTTTCCCAATATGACTTTCACCAGCTACGAGGCCGGAGCAAGGCAAAAAAGTACCGGAGACGACCACGAGTACTGCGATATTGTTCTTCAAATTGAACATGGCCCTGACTCCTTAGAAATCAAAATCAAATCCCATCAAGAGACTGCCGCTGCGAAGGTTGCGGCCAGTTACAGGTGATAACTTGTTGAATTGAACCTGAGCATATTCCTGGTGCCAGGCTATGCCTGCCCGGCTGCTCATGATCGGATACCACCGATATCCGGCTACCCAGGCTGTGGTGTTGCCGAAATCGCGCGCGAACGAGGGGTCCGCCTGCTGCGACATGCGAATGGCTTCGTACCGACCCACCAAGATAAGTTGTGGTGAGTAGCTGTAATGAGCCTCGACAAAACCTCCGTTCCACGACGGGCCTCGCGCTCCTGCCGGTAACAACTGAGGCTGGTCTGCCCCTGTTCCGGTTGCGAGAAAGACGTTATCCTTCCCGTGCATGAACACAGTGCTGAAGTCGAACTTGCCTGCGTACCAAATTCCGTACGCTCCGGCGCGGTAGAACGGCCGGTTGCCACCACCGGTCCCCGGAATTGGTTCCCCGCCTGCCGTCTGATAATACGTGGGCGAGCGGCCTGAATAGCCGTATACTCCGACTCGTTGCATTCCTAACCCTGGTGCATCAAATGCCTGGCTGAAGTGCCCGTAAAAGTCATAGCTGTGATTCGTAGGCAGTTCCGGTTCGCCGTTCGTACTGCTGAGCACCGAAACTGAATAGCGGGTATAACTGTTCTTCGAATGGCCGCTCACCTCGATGCCTACCTGGTTGTCTCCAATGCCTCCAAAACTGTTGATATCGCTGGACGGAGGCAAAAAGTGGTACAGGTAATAGAATCCGCCGTTTGCGCTGAGGGTTAAGAAACGTTTCTCTGAAACGGGGGTATCCAGTTCGTGTTTGCCGAGCTTGACATTCAGCCAGGTTGACTTAAGAAGATTGTCGAATCTGATCCAGGCAGCTTCAAAGTGAAAGGCCCCCGACGCTTCGGCGGCCGGCAGCACCAGGAATGAGATGTTCGGCGCTAAAGTCCCGCCGGTCCACATGTCCAGTCCCGAATGGTCGAAGCCGTGCGTCGTAAAGCGTTGCTCTGTCAAACCACTTTCGGCATCTCCCCTGACAGCATCCATCGCGAAGCGGTTCGTGCTCTCGCGGTGCCACTGCGGAAAAAAGCGGAATGTTATTGGAAAGTACTCCGGCCGTTGAAAAACAGGGGCGTCCCGCTCGTTTCCCAATTGGAAGCCGTTATCCCTAAAGACTTGGCCGAAGTTATTCAGTTTGGGCCATGCCTCGTGACATGCAGAACAGGGAAGTCCGTACTTACGAGCGAATGCCGGTATAGCAAAGGCCGGCTGAGATGTGGAAGCGATAAATACAACAAAAAATAACCATAAGGTTGATTTGGGCGCGAACATTGGTGTCTTCTCCGAGCATCATAATTATCTCTATTAGGCATTAGGACGCCGACTAGCGGCGCTCTCACTAGGAAACGCTGTTTATACAACAATTGTCGTTGCTCTGGAACAACCAGATGTGCTGAGCAGCACCTTAAAGACATAAAAGAACCAGCAGCAACAAGGTTACTGTTTTGGGCGCGTACATTTTATTTCTGTCCTCCTACAACCGTCTTAGACCGTCATTCTCGTAATCGCAGGCACAGGCGATTAATAGTTCAGTAAAACCTGCCATACAAGGTATTCTTTGTCAAGTGAAATTGGCCTCCTCGATAACGTTGAACCAGTTGCCACGCGTTGTTATTACTAAGTCGTAATCTTCGCGTCATTAGAGCTGACCTGTTTGTTAACGCTGAGTTCACATCAGGTTGAGCGTTTGCTGAAAGAAGTCGGCATGTAAAACCTCCATTTTGGGGCGTAACGTTATTGATGTCTTTGCTTGGTCGCAAACACTGTTAAGCTAATTTGTTCGAATTTGTGGTTCGGCGTTCGGGTTGGCGTTCGCGATCGACCGCCGTTCACAACTTCCAACCTACCTACCTCGGCCACATTCCAGAGGGATCAGCCGAAACAATGCACCGGGCGTATCCTTGTCTACCCGGTGGCAACAAGTCCAAAAGCCGGAGCCAAGCGGCCGCGGCCGCCGCGCTGTATTCGTGAGTGGCGGGCCTCAAAAGTCGGACTATCCGCAGTGGGATCGAACTACCTGAACTGAACATTCTGCAGAGTTGAACTAAGTGTAATAGTACCCGTAGCTGGGAATGTGGAGCCGGAAGGAGCCGGACCGAAGTAGCCAAGGTGAAATATGGTGTGAAAGGCCTGCCACGTGCCGCGCCTGCCGGATAAATCTCAACTGATTGGGGTGCGGCTACTTTAGAACGACGGCCAAGTGCTTGCAGGTCAGCGTATTAGGATGAACTTGCCTATCCTTGAGGGTGACTTGGTTCGGGGATATGGAGATAACCCCGGCGCAAGTGATCAATCTGGGTGCCTGGATTGGGCCAACTTGGCCTGAAGCTGCAGGATGGTTTGCGAGAGTTTTTCGAGCCGCACGAGCAGGACCTTCAACTTGCGAAATTGCAGGGAGGCGGCCTGAT
>QHXW01000464.1 GCA_003223115.1 Acidobacteriota bacterium | reverse complement strand
CTCAAGAATCTCAATCCTGCGCGGCGTATTCGGGAACTTGCGGAGGAACTGGGCCGTACGCGGCGAGAGCGAGACCAAGCCCGGAAAGAGACCGAGCACCGACAAAAGGAAATAGAGCGGCTCAAAGAAGAGAACCAGCAGCTGCGCGAAGAGAACCAGCGGCTGCGCGAGGATCTGGAAGCGGCGCAGCGTGCCGCTAAGCGCCAGGCCGCTCCCTTCTCGCGCGGGAAGCCGAAACCGAATCCCCAACGTCCCGGGCGTAAGTCCGGGGCGGCGCATGGCCCCCACTCCCACCGGCCGATCCCTGATCACGTAGATGAGGAGATCCAGGTAGCCGCGCCCGAAAAGTGCCCGGACTGCGGCGGGCCCTTGGCGGTCGAGCGGGTGGACACGCAGTATCAAGAAGAGATCGTACGGCGGACTTATGTGCGGCGCTTCCACATCCCCATCTGCCGATGTCAGCAGTGCTCCAAGCGGGTGCAAGGCCGGCACCCGTTGCAAACTTCCGACGCCTTGGGAGCAGCGGCGGTGCAAGTGGGGCCGGAGGCGGTGGCGCTGGGCGTGCTGATGAACAAATCCATGGGCTTGCCCCATGCCGATGCCGCCGCCATTCTCAAACACGGATTTGGATTGACCATGAGCCCGGGTGGGATTTGCCGGGCGATCGAGCGGGTGGCGCGCAAAGCTGAGGCCACCTGGCATGCGTTACGGAAGGCGGCGCGGCGGAGCATGGTGGCGCATATGGACGAGACCAGCTGGAAGGTGGAAGCGCAATTACGCTGGCTGTGGGCGGTGGTCACCGAACAGGTCACCTTCTGTGAGATTTTGCCGGGACGCGGATTTGCCCAGGCGAAAAAGATCTTGGGGGTCGGCTATGCGGGCTGGTTGATTCATGACGGGCTGCGGCTGTACTACAAATTCCTGAAAGCCGCGCATCAAAGCTGCCTGTTTCACCTGATTCACCGCTGCAAGAAGATGGCGGAGGCCTCCCCCAGGACCTCCGGCTTCCCCCTGGCGGTGAAACAACTACTGGAGCAAGCCCTGGCCCTGCGGGACCGCTATCGGGAGAAGAAGATCTCGCTGCATGGGATGTGGACGGCTACGGGCCGGCTGGAAGCGAAGTTGGACCGCTTGCTGGCCCCCCGCCCACGCGATCGGGCCAATCAGCGTTTGGCCAAGCACCTGCGCCACGAACGTCCTTACCTGTTTACCTTCCTGTACTGTCCCGGTCTGGAGGCGACCAACAATGTGGCCGAGCGAGTCATGCGGATCCTGGTGATGATCCGCAAGAACTGGGGTGGCAACCGCACCGAAAAGGGGGCCCGGACGCAGGCTGTGCTCACCAGTATCTTGTGCACCGCCAAGCAGCAGGACAAGGATCTGTTCGCCTTGATCGTCGATTTGCTGCGATCGGCGGAGCCGAAGTTGCTCGATATCCTGCCCGCAAAAAATGGCATCAAACCGCCCGCCAGCCCCGCGGTTTCGGCAGTGGAACCCGAGATCCAACCCTCACCCGATGCGACCGCGCACATTCCGTTGTGGCTGCCGGTTGACAGTTGGATCGCACAACCCTCGACTCCCCCCGTCTCCCCCTGCCATTCGCCTTAATGTCGGCGTTGCATCGATCCCCTCTGCACTCGGGAGACAGGGGATGACTTCGCCATACACCGAGTCATATTCTTTTCGCAACCGATCATGCAAGGACTTCAGCGCGTCGATGTCTCTTCTACGCAGACGCGGATGCTGAGGGCGGTCTGCCCATTCCAGCGACAAGGTATCCAACAAGCACTCCAAATCCCACCGGTACAACCCGATCGGACGCTTCCCCTCGTAGCGTTGGATTCGGCCTTCTAAGCCGAACGACTCTGGCATAGCCAGCAACTTCAACGCCTGCAGCTCTACACCACTGATCAGAATCCGATGTCTGCGGTCGTACTTGCCCGGTTTCACTCTTCCTCAGTGTAGTCCTCCACATCGCACCGATGCCGCTCTGAAAACTCGGTAAATCAATACGTACAACGCCATTGGCAAGCAAAGCGTCACGATTGATCAGCTTGGACGTCAGACCAGCTACCAATACGATTTAATGGGCCGCTTGACCCAGACGACCTATCCCGACGCGACGACGGAATCCTCCACTTATGATGCCGAAGGCGACCGCATCACCAGCACGGAACGCGCCGGCCGCGCGACGAGTTACGCCTATGACTCTCTGAAGCGGCTGGTCACAACCACGTATCCCGACACGACTTCAACGGGCACTACCTACGATGCCGCCGGCGAGGTCACAGCCGTCAAGGATGCGCGGGCCAACCTTACGCATTACAATTACGACGCGGCGGGCCGCCGCTCGCAGGTCATCGATGCCCTGAACTACACGTCGACCTTCGTCTATGACAAGGTTGGAAA
>QHXW01000465.1 GCA_003223115.1 Acidobacteriota bacterium | reverse complement strand
TCGTTGCTGTTAAGCCTCGGGAGCCACCTGCTATGGACACCGGTCGCGAAGAAAATAGCGGGGCCGGCGATGACGCTCGCGATCGAGCAAGTTACTCAGCCATTTCCCGAGGCCATTCCATTTGTGCGCTCTACGTTCAGAGGTTCCAATTGGAAGCCCATCGCAATACTCGGTTTGTGACGTTCGGGTTTGGAGTGATCGCGGTAATGCGATTTCGGGGCTGGCAACGCATTCGGGTCGCCCTACGCTCCAGTACTCCTACTGAGATTCCGGCAACCATTGAGATTCGTTCTTCTACAGGCCTGCTTGAGCCCGGGGTAGTCGGGCTGTTTCACTCCATCCTGCTCTTGCCGGCGGATATTATGAAACACTTGACGCCGCGTCAATTGGAAGCGGTGCTTGCCCACGAGCTGTGCCATATCCGGCGCCGCGACAACTTAACTTCAGCGATCCACATGTTCGTGGAGGCTCTGTTTTGGTTTTATCCACTCGTGTGGTGGATTGGCGGCCGGCTGGTGGATGAACGCGAGCGAGCCTGCGACGAAGAGGTTCTGCGGCTCGGAATTGAACCCCGGGTCTATGCCGCCAAAACGGAACGTGCTGCAAGTAGGGCAGAGATGGAAGGCCCCATGCTTCAAGCGCTTCTTGAGGACCGGTTTCAGTTGAAGATGCATGGTGAAACCAGAGAAGTTCCGCTTTATGCGCTCACTGTGGCTGAGAGCGGCCTTAAACTCCAGCAGGCGGGAGACAGAAGTTGCACGGAGCCAGACGCGTTTGGGGACGGCAGACCGTTCTTGCTGTTGGGTTGCTCCAAACTCCAACTGGCGGAAGAAGGAGGTTGCACTCCGATTGATCCTTCGCAGTCTCCGCCACCACCGCTAGAGCCTGGCCAGAAACCACCGTGTGGCGTCCCGAGAGGCTCGGTGCTGTCATACCAGTATATTATCGACTTGCTTGGGGCGAGCATGACGCGGATTTCCCAGACTCTTGGCGCATCTGGTCGTCCCGTCATCGACAAGACTGGGATCAAAGAGAAGTTCGACTTCCATTTGGAATTTGCGCCCGGCGGAGCCGATACCTCGGATGCTGCCGTGCCATCGATCTTTTCCGCGCTTGGAAAGCTCGGGCTGAGACTCGAACCGGTCAAGGGTCCTCGCGAATTCCTGTTCATCGATCATGTGGAGAAACCGTCTGACAACTAGCGCATCAGAGACAACCCGAAAACTTTGGTGAACCTCGGATCTCGCACATGTCACTAGTTCCAGTGAGGTCACCGATAATGCCTTAGGTCCGCTTTATGTTGCCCGACAAACAAAGAGGTCGAAAAGGGGTTTAGGGATAGTCTCCTGTCTTGGTCGTCGATCTTTTATTAGCGTAAATTGTGCAGGTCAGGGAATACAGTCCCGAAACGCCGACCGACGATATGCTGGCAGAACTTAAGTGTTCAACAGTTGTGGGATCTCCGCGAACCGGACTTTGGGCCCGTGACTGCGTTTACGGCTCCGATATCATTAGGCTGTTATGAAGCCGCCTATCTGGTTTGAACACACTATTCAGGATCTCCGCTATGCTGCCCGTTTGCTCATGCGTAATCAAGCTTCGAGCGCAGTAGCCATTGTGTCGCTGGCGCTCGGAATCGGCACGACCACATGTGTTTTTAGTGTGGTGGATCGCATTCTGTTCCGAAGCTTGCCTTACAGCCACGCCGACCGGCTGATCTCGATCGGGATCAGTTTCCCGTCACTTCCTTACGACTTTATGTTCGGCGCCAGCTATCTCGACTTGAGGAGGCACCAGACTGTATTCGCCACCGTTACCTCCTGGACGGGCGTAAACGATTGTGACCTCACCGATAGCGAGTCTATTCGCCTAAGTTGTGCGGCTGTCGAGTCGACATTTCTTTCGACGTTAGGAATCGTTCCAGTACTTGGCCGCAGCTTTAATGCGGAAGAAGACCGTCCCAATCAACCCCTTACCGTTCTGCTTTCCTTCGGCGTCTGGCAATCGCGATTCGCAAGGCGGGCTGACGTGGTAGGTCAGGTTATTTTGCTCGACGGGCACACAACGCGGATAGTCGGCGTGCTCCCGCCAGACTTCGAGACCCCTACGCTCGTGCACGCCGACCTCGTGATTCCGCAAAGATTGGATGATGCCACTCTAGAGCGAGCTGTCACGGGAAGGCCGCTCCGCGTGATCGCCAGGGTACAACCTGGAATGACGCAGTCGCAGGCTCGGGTAGTCGGCGAATCGATAGTCGCCCGCATGCTACCGGAGGCTCCAAGCAGGCTTGCGCGGGAAGTCCGGCCGCGTGTCCGTACGTTACGCGATCTTCAGGTAGGTGACGTCAAAGTGGTCTCTTGCGTTCTCCTTGGCGCCGTGATTGCAGTTCTCGTACTAGCATGTGCAAACGTTGCAAACCTGCTGTTGGCACGCAGCGTTGCGCGCCAACGCGAACTGGCGATCCGGCTTGCCTTGGGTGCAGGCAGAATCACGCTCGCACGCATGGCGATTACGGAGAGCTTGCTATTGGCGTCGCTCGGAGGCGTTGCCGGCTCGCTTTTGGCAAATGGCTTGCTGAAATTGTTCGTGCATTCGGCGCCAGAGAGTATTCCACGCCTAGCTCAGGCCGGGACTGATCCGCGTGTACTCGCCTTTGCGGTGCTGTGTTCCTTATCTTGCGGGCTGTTTTTCGGAATTGGTCCTGCACTTGCCCATCCGAATGCCGAGGCTCTATCAGGAGGGCGCTCTGTGTCGAGTGGACGTGGCTTCGCGAGCCAATTGTTGATCACTGCACAGCTTGCTTTTTCCCTGGCGCTACTCACCGCCGCCGGGCTCCTGGTCCATGCGCTATGGAGATTCCAGCAGAGACCACTTGGTATGGAAGCGCAGCAAGTGATGACGGCATCTATTTCGCTCCCACGCGAACGCCATCCCGACGTCGCCCGGCAACTGGCATTTTCAGAGCAGTTGGAAGAGGGCCTGCGCAACACGGCTGGCTTGATTGCAGTGGCAGTTAGCGATTCCCACCCGCCTAAAGTTCCGCTGCGCTCGAAGCCGTTGGCGGCTCTGGAAATCGACGGACGCCAGCCGGAATCACCCGCTTTGGGGACCGTTGTGTGGCGTGCCGTCACGCCGGCGTACTTCCAAGCGCTGAGGATTCCCATTCGTCGCGGCCGCGGATTCACGGAGCAGGATCGCAATGCCGGACGCGATGTCATGATCGTAAGCCAATCGCTCGCCCATCGTCTGTTTCACAACCGTGATGTGGTTGGGCATTCTGTAAACGGCGTCGAGATTGTGGGTGTTGCTGGCGATGTTCGGAATAGCGGAGGCACTGCAAGCGATGATCCGGAATACTATGTGCCTCGCAGTCATGCGGCTGATGCCTTCATTTCGCTATCCTGACGAACTTCGATTCCTGGTTGCGATCGTCCGCACCCCGCTCGCCGCGGAGGCCGCCGGCCGCGCGATTCGCAACGCTGCGGCGGCGCTCGACGGCACCCTGCCTGTACAGATAGAAACCATGGGCCAAAGCACGGAACGTCTTTCCGTCAGACCGCGATTCAACGCCATGCTTTTGACGCTGTTTGCAGCCATTGCGCTGGCTCTATCAGCCTTTGGTCAGTACGGATTGCTGGGATTTTTACTGACGCAACGTACCCGCGAAATCGGCGTGCGAATCGCTCTCGGCGCGACGCCGATGGCAGTCTTCAACACCGTGCTGGGGTACGCCGCGCGATGGCTTGCAGCAGGTGTAGGATGCGGGCTAGTTCTTTCGATTGCCGTGGCGCGTGCCATTAGTACGCTACTTTATGGAGTATCCGAGCTCGATCCAGCCGCATGGCTTTTGGCGGTCTCTGTGCTCGTAGCAGCGGCTCTCGGCGCCGCGTTGCGGCCTTCGTGGCGTGCGGCGCGCATTGATCCCGTTGAAGTATTACGCCATGAATGAGACGTGGATGATCCGAAGGATCATTAAGGAGCCTTGGGTAACGAAAAGCGAGTGATCTATCGGGGTCCCGAAACGGGGTTCGAGGAAACGCTAAATCCCGGTAACTTCACTTCGCCTTGTAACGCCCAAGTGGGAATCCAGACGCGGACCGCGAAATACAACAGAAATCTGATTCGGCATCGCTTATCGGACTTGTGGGGCCTTTCTGCCCTCCCCCCACCCCGGCAGGGAGACGTTCGTCCGATAATTCGATTCGTTGTAGTCCGGATTGCGAAGCGGCTTGTAGATACGCGTGCCGGTGAGTGGGCGGTCCTGGGTATAGATCCAGACTCGCTCCTGATCCCAGAGCACGATTTCATCCCGCGCATCCCCCGTCAGATCGAGAACGTTGGCGGCGAGATCCGGGTGCCCATCATGCGGAAACATCACCACGCGCCGCAGATGGCCATCGATCATTCCGCCCTCTCCTGGGTTGCCGGAGAGTAGGATAAATTCCTGTCCATCACCGCGCCAGTTCACGGGCAGCATAGGCGCACCGGTGTGGATCGGCTCACCCTGCTCCAGGATGTTGCCGTCCCAGTCAAACAACGTCACGATACCCGGATTCTTCCAAAAGTTGATGCTAGCGTACTGCAGTCCGGGCACATCCATGCGGTACTTCGCCACGCTGGGGCTCTGTGTGTGGCCGGCGCGCACGTGCTTCAGTATGTTGCCGCGGATATCGAACATGACGAATCCTTCATCACTCCCGCTCGCATACACTCGCGGCTCAGCCTTCGTATCGCCGCTGAGGTTGCCCACCATGATGCCGTCAGCGTGATCGCGCAACTCGCGATCGTGGCTCCAAAGCAGGCGGCCATTGTGATCCCACAAAGAATATCCGATGGCAATCTGGTCGCGGCCGTCATCCATGTTGACTGGGTATGGATAGTGCCCCGTCTGACCCTCGCCTCTCCACAGCAGCTCGAGATTGTTATCGAAAATCCAGAAGTGCTCGTACCGGTCCTTAACCAGGATCTCGTGGGGCATTTTATCCCCGGACAGGTTCACAAACGCGATTGAATCACCGCTCACCAGTTGGTACGGCCGCTCTTTCGAGGCAGGCGCCACCGGCATCCAGGTCCATCGCTTCACCGCTCCGGTCCTGCCATCGAGGATCTGCAGCTTGAAATCCTTGACCAGCACAACCTCGTTTCGGCCATCGCCATCAATGTCGTGAATCTGGAAGGGCGTGTCGTTTGTGAGTAAGCCATGGCGCGAGTCGGGCCGGCCGATCTGCCACAAGATCTTGCCGTCGAGGTTCACCGCCGTCAGACAACTGATGACATCGAAGCCATCGCCCTTCACGTGCGGGATGTTTTGCGCGATCAGCATGTCGGTCTGGCCATCGCCATCCAAATCACCAAAGCGCACATTACGGCCGGCTCCGAATTCTGGTGTTGCGAATTTTTTCCACAGCTTGGGCTGCGGGTTCTCCACCCGCAAACGAGCCAGCTCGCTTTCGCGGGCGCGGATTCGCGATTCGATATTGCGCATGGTCTCATCGGACGCTTGCACGCCGAAGTCCCGGAATCGGGCCGGTCCCGTTGCTGTAATCCCGGCCTTTCCCTTTAAAATCTCGGCGTCGACAGCTTGGAGGATCAGACGACCATCGATGAAGCAACGCATGGTGGGACCGCTGTTTTCGACCTTCAACGCGTAGTAGCGCTTTGTATCGAAGGGAAATGCAGCGCTTCCCAGTTCACGGAATTCCGGCACACGAAACTCCTTCTCGAGCGGCAGATGAAGTGCCAGGCGTGCCTTGCCGTTGTCCAGGGCGAACAGGTAGTAGTGACGGTTGGTGTGATAACGGAACACGATCCCCGCCAGGTTCTCGAGCGCAAGCGGTTTGACCATTGCGTCGACCGTGTAGTCGCTCCACTCTGGATCGCCCGTAAGGAAAATGGCTTTCTGAAACTTGTTAGAATCCGGCGTGAGTTGCTGCTCGATGTAGCTCTTACCATCCTCGTCGCCGATGATCCATGCGTCAAGATGGCAGATGGCATTCTCCCATCTTCTGAGTGGAACGCCCCGGTTCGGCAAATAATGGTATTCCTGAATGGCTGCGTTCAACATGCCCACCGGATTCGTGAGCCAGCCGGGAGGGAAATGCGAGAAGTCATCGTGGAACAAGTCGGCGGCGCTCGCTCGCAGGCAGAGCGCAAGTAAAAAGAAGATGACCCACATATGAGAGACCTCGGGCGAATCATAGCAGGCTTCTTGCTTTGCGGGGTGGCGTGCGTTGCTGAAAATTGGGAGAAAGAAATACGCGCACTGCGCCCTTCAGACACGAAAGCACAGGAGACTGCGGTGCTCGACGAGGTTCAGCAGCGTGCCGAGGCGGCGCTCGATTCCATCCTGCACGCCCGCTCGCGCGATGAAGCGGAGCGCGCGCGTCCGCTCCTCCGGCAAAAGCTGGGACAGTCTCTCGGCTTTCGGAAATTGCCTTGGCCGCCCAATCTCAAAGCACAGGTCGTAGGCACCATTCACCG
>QHXW01000081.1 GCA_003223115.1 Acidobacteriota bacterium | reverse complement strand
CCTGCCAAATATTGAATGGCCGCCTGAAACAGGCCCCGCTGCAGAGCCGGAGCGAGATTCGGAACTATTACGATTAAGCCGGCATGCAACTCCATTTTGCCGAAAAGGCCGATGAAGTCCACGCGGTTGTTCGTGACGAACGTGAATTCACCCTCGACGATTCGCTCGGCCAGTTCCCAGTCTGGCTTGCCGCTCAAGCCAAGGTGATTGACGTGGTTTGCCTCAAAACCGGCGCCATGAGCGACTCCAACCAGCGACTCATGCAGGCATTCGTCGATCAGGAACCTCATGCACTCCTGAGCAGAGAGCTCAGTGGGAAGGATTTCCGGCCCCGCGCCTTTTTCCCCTGCCAAGGGCGGCGCCCGGGTCGTCCCCGCCGTGGGAACGCACGCATGTACAGCGGTGCGATGGCGATCTTTTCCTTGCTCAGGGTTGGATAGCCTTCAAGAATCTCCTCCGCTGTTGCACCCTGCGCAAGCATGTCGGCCACCAGGTCCACCGGAATCCGCGTGCCTTTGAAGACAGGTGTTCCGCGCATGATTTCCGGATCGCTGACGACCATTTCCTCAATACGCGCCAACTGCTTCAACTGACTCTCCACTGCCCGCCTGGCGGTCCCGATCTCGATCAGAAGCGCCGTCCCGTTCGCAACCGGCAACGTTTCGGTTTTTGGCGATCGCTGAATTGATTCCGCGATCTCTCGCCGAGTCCCCACCGGCAACAACCGTAGGCCCTCCGCTTCCAGTTGCAGGTAGATCAACTGCTCCTTCGTTAGCAGTCGGCGAATGGTTGCGCCCGACCGCGTGGACCGGGGACGTATCAGACGAGTGTCGATTGCTTTATGAACCGCGGCCAGTGGCAAACCTGTTATCGCGGCGGCCTGCGCGGGAGTGTATCCGTCCATGCTTTAATTCTACTCCAATCGGAGAAGAATTATTTTGGCTGTGCAATCCTGAGCGTTCATGTCGCACGCATCGGTTTTCCGCGCAAGGCATGAGGGTCTACCGATCCGATGTGGTTTCGGGAAAGAGCGCGAAAGCGAACTTCCGCGCCCGCCTGCATCGTCTCGATGAGCCCACCGGACTATCCCTCGGCATGGTTGCGTCTCCGCAGAGCCAGCTTCCGTTTCGTCCGGCAAAATCATTGTAGCTCCACGAACGACCTGCGGTCTCAACTTCCGGATGCGCCGTGACCCGACCGGAAGTGACAAGCACACATTCCGAGAACGCCGTTTCCGAGCGCCACTGCTCGGATTACAGATTGGGAACGGCGGCTAACACGTACGGTGTCCCGCAGTTTCCGCAGCAGAGGCCACGAAGGAATGCAACCACTAAACGTGAAACATGCCCCACACCTGTGAGGTATCGGCACTTCGCCGGCAGAAAAGACCCGAAGTTAAAGCAACGTTTTGAGGTGGCCGCTCTCTTGCACGCTTGTGATGTGTGAAGCTCCGCTACCAGCCAGGGATGACTTCCGGGTCTCGCCTCCTCGAGTTCGATCCAGGGAAAGGACACGCTCTCATGAAAGAAATGCTCACCCTCCTGAGCCGGGACTGCAGAACCAAAAGATGATTCATCCGCATAAGAGGCTGCTGCATGCGCTTTGCGCGGCGGCCTTCTCGATCCCCCTGTTTGCTCAGGGGTTTTCAATTGGGCTAATCGGCGGAGTGGAACTGAACAGCGATTTTCATTACCGGCCGGGTCGTACCTTCCCGGGCGTTCTGTTCGACGACGTTCCGACGACTATTCGGTCTGCTTACGAACGCAGCCGGTTCGCGCCGAAGTTCGGCCTGAAGGTTGAGTACGAGTTCACGACTCGCTGGTCAGTTGAGACTGGACTCTTGATCCACCGGCCGACGTTCACCTCCACCTCCACCTCCACCTTCACATTTGATCCACCTATAAGGCAATTCAGCTTGCCGGACACTCCGCGAGTCTCTCGCCAGGTTTCGCGCTACGACGAAGCCATCTGGGAAGTCCCATTGCTCGCCAAACGGACTTTTCGGGTCGGGCACGGAACTGTGATTGTCGAAGGCGGACCGTCTTTTCGCCCATTTGGCGGCATCGATGGGCCTGGTCGCTTCGGCATGACAGGAGGCGTTGGGACGATGTGGCGCGTTAACCGCATGCGTCTGCAGCCGTCGATCCGTTACACGCGCTGGAGTGACGTGCGGCAGCCGTTCACCCCGGCACCGTTTCGACGCGATGAGATTACTGTGGTGCTGGCGGCCGATGCCAGAGGCGCCACCCTGCGCGGGGCGTCCGGACGTCAACCGCTTTCGGTCGGCTTCATCGGAGGTACCACTCTGACGAAGGCGTTTCCGGAAAAGGAGGGGTGGGAAGGCCTGACTTCGCGTCTGGCTGGTGTAGCTCTTGACTACCGGTTCACCGATCGTTGGAGTGCCGAGGCCAACGTGCTGTACCACCCGCTGGTCTTGAGCGAGCGAGCCCGCGCGACCGTCGTCACATGGGAAGTTCCTCTCATGGCCAAGTTCCGGTTCGGCTCCCATTCATCGCGGCCCTTGGTGACCGCGGGGCCGACATTCCGGCCCTCCGGTAATCGCAACAGCACCAATCCATCGAGCTTCGGGGTGACTGCTGGCGTGGGCTTTGAGATTCCGGCAAAACGGCTGACGTTTGAACCGACTTTGCGCTATGTGCGCTGGCGGGCCGACCCGCCCGCTGAGTTCGCACCCGCGTCCACGCGCCGTGACCAGTTGCAGGCGATGCTCTCCATCCGTTTTGGTCTGTAAGTCAGTTGCTGGAAAGAGTACGACAATGTGGGGCACAGGCTCGCAACGAGAACTCGCTCCAGCTACGCGGCAAGATAATGAACTACCGACTGCCGGGCCTGGCAGCCTTAGCCGAACTCTAAACCTCCGTTCACCGCCAGGCGACCCACGGGCGAGTTAACTTTGCGCTGCGGCAAGCCAGTCGCCGTAAGGCGCCACTGGCGCTCCCGTACTTAGAAACAGCTGGTGGTGTTCACGGGAGATGCCACTATGCCGCCTGTGATGTCCCGTTACCGGAATCTGGAGCGGATCGTCGGCCAACAGGAAGCAACCCATCGGGTCCACTTTCGCGGTTCGGGCAAAATTTGATTGTGGTGGCCCCGAGCGATGCGAAAGTGCCCATCATTTCTTTTTCGTTCGAACTTGGTCATACGCGGAGGCCGGCGGCTTGTTTGAGCAATGATTGGCGGCCATCCGGCCCTAGCCTTGCGTCCGGGCATTCGGAGTGCGACAAAAGAGTCACCGGCGACTCGCCGGACCGCATTCACAGCGTGCCACCAAAACCGGCAGAGATTGGCCGTATAAGGGTGTTATGCGGCCAGGTGGAGTCCTACTTCAAAGAACGCCACTTCGGGAATTAACCGGCACAATGCGATTCAGGGACCGCCGCGTTTGCGGTGGAACCGTCGCCACAGTCAGCAAACTAAAATTGGATCAGCGGCGATGAAGAAGAAACAACCTGTCCTTTCATTTCCCAAATCAAAGGCGGTAGTCCAAAGTAACCGTTCCTGGCACAACGGCGGCGACATCGAAATCGCCCTCTATGCCCGATCTCTTCACAGAGCCGCCAAGACCCTCGTCGAGACCCTGGATCTGCAACCGAACCCCAAGACGGCGTGGGATGCGTGTCCGGTCGTCCTGCTTTACAGGCAGTCCGTTGAACTTCATTTGAAGGCGTTAGTCGATGAGGGTTGTAACTTCTTGCCGTCGCCAACCGATCCGATTTCGCTTTACAAAACGCATTCCTTACGTTGGCTGGCGCAAATCGTGTGCCAAATCTCAAGACGGTTGAATTGGAGAACGAATTCAAAATCGAAGGTATTGCCAACCTTTCCGACTTCAGCGCCCTGGTCAACGAACTCGAAGCCTTGGACCCGGTGTCGTGTGCGGTCCATTCCGATAGCCGTCGCAGTGATGGCTCGGTGCCGCATCAGCTACAGCCGCCCGACGTGGTTCGATTCGCAAAGAGACTGGACGGCCTGCTGGATTTGTTGGATGCGACCACTGATGCGCTGGCGGCGACGTGGAATCAATTGTCGGGCGAAGAGCCGTTCCACGCCGGGGGTGACTTCAAGCCGACGATTCAGTGACCGTCGCCGACGTTGATCGGTACCCCGCCACTGAGCGGGTGACGTCGGCAAGCATCCGCTACCAGACATTGGTTGTTTCAGTGAGCGGAACGGAGACGGGCTAGCATCGCCTGTCTGTTCTTCGGTAACGCGTTTCCCGTCAACTTGATTGCCGCGCGCTACCCGGGCGCCGATGACGGGCAGCCGTTAGCGTCAGTAAACGCTTCGCGACTTCTCGTTCCTAATCCGGAGCCCTGTACGAGTGGGCGACGATCCGCTCGGAACCTGGCACGAAACAGTTGAGGAAGCGTGCCCGGCTCACGCGGCGTCCGAGGCCGTTTCAGCGGGCGGCAGGCCACCCCAGATCAGAACATCCGGACACAGGTCCGCGCCGTTGGGCCAGATCAGCGTGCCCCCTTCCACACGCATCTCCCGGAAACGCGCCTGATCGCTCCGGATCTCGGAGAAAACCGGTCCTGCCAACATCGGCCCGAGATCGCGCTCGATCACGCGGCCGTCGGTCAAGGTGAGTTGTACGCGGTGGCCGTCCATCGGCTTCGCTTCACGGATGCGGACTAATTTCATATCGGCTCCTAGTCGAGTGGGGCGATGGGTTGTAGTGGGGTCCCCAAACGGGCCCGTTCCCAGTCAAATTTAAGTTCTTGGCGGTGAACCGCGGCCCATTCGAGCACCAGTGCCATCGCTCTCCGCGGCAGTTCACCTCTGAGTATGGCGAGTGTGTCTATTTCGATGAGGGCTCATATTCGCCATACAGTGCATGAAAATGGGCCGGTTCGTGATCATTGAAGTACATTCGAATCACGATCCCAAAGAATCGAGCCACCTCGGGCATTCGCTCTCAATTTTACCTTCTCCCGTTCGGATATAAGGATAGGCGGAGGCGCCAACCGAACCGCTGCTTGCCATTATCGTGGTGCGGTCGAGGAGGGCCGCGACGGATGGCAAAGAAGAAATCTTCGAGTCGGGCTCACCGGACTCCGAGGGCGGTTCTACGGTTGCCCAACCAAGTCGGCGGTTCTGAACAGCCTAAGCTCGACGGATGCGCAGCGAGGATACCGGCACGCAATGGAAGAGTTCATAGAGTGGTACTGCTCGGAGCCGCGACTTTCGTTCAGCAAGCCGGTCGTCATCCGGTATCGCATTCACTTGGAATCCCCCGTTTGGCGCCGGGGACGATCAATCTCCGGCTCGGGGCAGTCCGCCGGCTGGCTTACGAGGCGGCAGATTGCGGGCTTCTGAGTCCGGATCTGGCAGCCGGTATTCGGCGGGTCAAAGGTGTCAAGAAACTCGATGTCAGGCTTGGCAATTGGCTCACGCCCGAACAGTCGCAGCGGCTGTGGCATGCGCCGGAGGTCGATCAGTTGAGGGGCAAACGCGATCGCGCACGGCTGGCTGTCCTGCTCGCATGCGGGGTCAGGCGACACGAAGCGGTGGACCTGGAGTTTGGCCGAGGAACACTGGGCGATCGTCGACCTGAAGGGCAAAGCCGGCCGTACGCGGACGATTCCGAGGCCCAATTGGGTGAAAGTGCTTGTGGACGATTGGCTCCAAGCAGCCAACCTGACCACCGGTAAATTGTTTCGGAGAGTCAACAAGAACGGGAAGGCGTGGGGGGAAGGATTAACGGAAAAGGCCATCTGGCGCGTGGTCCGCGAATATGCTCGCAAAGCCGGCATCGAGAAATTGGCCCCGCACGACCTTCGGCGCTATGCCGAATCCCGGACATGCCGAATCAAAACGCGACCCTCATGGTTACGGGCCTGTGAAATGGTGAGCGATATCGGCTCTGCGAATGATGCGGCATAGTCCGGTCGTCGGAAGACTGGGCGAAAAGCTGAACAGCGGACCACCAGGTCGGCAACCCCCCGCCTTGGTCGTACCATGCACACAGCTCAAAAAACCTGGCTGTCTGCCAGGGTTTGACCGTAGGCACTCGATGCTATTCAGAATTGCGAAGTGCTCCTACATCAGGTCCTCACTTCACCGATTCGCACGGCAAAGCAGGAGCAGGCTATGCCGCATTGCGCACTGTCCAACCCCTTGCGGATGGGGCTGCAACGGGATCAATTCGGCATAGTGCGGGCTTCGGCATAGCGTCGTATGCCGCATGCGGCATAGACGGCGGACGTGCGCCCGGCTGTGCCACGCGGCGGGAGGGGAACTGGAACCGATCCAGTTTCTCCTCGGACACGTCTCAATCCAGACCACGGAGCGTTACCTCGGCTGCAAACAGCGTATCCGATCCGCAGTGAATGACCAGATCGGCATCGAGCCCGCGAACTGATCGTCTGCCGGTACTATGTTCGGGTCGCCGGCAACCCGCTCGAAAAGCCACATTCCGGTAGCCCGACTTTGCAAGCGTGTAGCCGGTTCCGCACGCAGTCGTAAGGATCAGGGAAAATGCATTTATGAGAGAGCAGCGTCTGATCGATGCCCGTGATCAGTTGCTGGCTATTGCACGGCAGGAATTCGAGTCCAACGTGGATGTGGTGGGCTTGTTTGTGGCCGGCTCACTGGCCGCAGGCTCCCATGATGCGTATTCCGACATCGACTTGCGTGTTGTCGTCAAGCCGGAAAAGCAACAGTGGTTCATCGAACACCGTCGGGAGATACCTCGTGCCTGGCCGGGTTTTCTCTTCAATGAATGGCGCCCAGGTACAAGGCATTGCGTGTCGCACTTTCGATCCTTTGTGAAAATCGATATCTTCTACTTTGGCGAAAACGACCTGCAGCCGTCGCCATGGCATGCGTTGCCAATCACAATCCTGTTGGACTGCCACGGCGCCATCCAACGGATGGTGCGTGCTTCGGAGCACCTGGAATTCGACGTCACAGACGAGGATCTCGATTTTTCAATAAGCAAAGCGCTGGCTGCGACACACGAGATATTTCGACGCACGCGCCGCGGAGAATTGGTGTTCGCGCAAACACTGCTGGATGAGCTCCGATTCCACATCATTCAGGCGGACGATTGGCTGTTTGGTCGAACTCCGCGAACTCAGTTGTTCACGAAGTTCGACCATCGCGGCAGCCCGGAAGTGATTCAGTGCCTCCGTACATCGTTCTGCGGATGCGATACCGGCGCTCTTGATGCAGCGCTCGCCTCGTTGTGCCGCCTGTATCGGCGACAAATTGAGCAACTGCATACGAAATTCGAATTGGCGCGTCCGCTGGAATCCGATCTAATCGCAATCGATCTCGTACTCGGCGAATCGTCGCGCCGCAATAGCGTTTGAAGTCGCGGGTGTTCACCCTGCTGGACAGATAGATTGATCCTCGATTCAAGTTCTCGGCCGGATCGAAAACGGCGTTCTCGGAATGTAGAATAGCTCCGTTTCCGAGCGGATCACGCGCCACTCTTCCAAAGCTTGGCGCCAAAGGGCCTGGGAGGACCGCCGGCAAGCCGCGTACGAGTCGCCGATATCCACCAAGAACCGGCAAGGCGCTTCGACAGATCGGGCGTTTCACGTCCACGTGGATTATTTCTGGATGGCGCATGCTCTAACGATGCCCCCACAGAAAATATGCGCATACTGGAACGTCCCATGGCGAACCGCAATCTCATCGCTTTAGCATTCCTTGTTCAGGTTGTCTTACCTGGCACAACTTCTCAGGCGCGAGCGCAGGCGAAGAAGGCTCCATATCCAGCCATGGCTCCTCTCAATCAGTATTTGATGCCCGACGAGAAGTCTGAAATTGCGCTGGCGCGCAGTGCTGCTCCAGCCTCCATTTCGGACGGGTGCGAAGTGATGGTGCTGGGCCGCACGGGATACAGGACCGCAGTGAAAGGCACGAAGTGGGTATCTGCTTGACTCAGGTAGCCCCTACAGATTGTGGTTTCTTTTTCGGCCTGGCTTCGGGGTGAAGAATCCGATCCAGGGGAACGGGCTCGACTGCCACAGCTTGCTGCACGAGCCGGAAGAAAAGCTTGCCCCGGCTCCTTGATCGCCGCCGGTTAAATCGGAACGTGAACTCGTCGAGATAGTAGTCGAGATGCTTGTGGCTCACGGCGCCTTGGTGGGTTCCCATCAGCCAGCGTTTGAGAAGCGAGATCACGCGGTGGACTCGCGGCAGCAATTCTGACGGCGTTTTTTTCTTGCCCTTCAAGATCGTGACATCATGCTGGTAGCCTTTGCCCTCCAGAGGCAGGTAACCCGCCC
This sequence comes from Acidobacteriota bacterium, assembly GCA_003223115.1. GTDB lineage: Bacteria > Acidobacteriota > Terriglobia > Bryobacterales > Bryobacteraceae > QHXW01. The sequence continues at coordinate 5,623 of QHXW01000081.1, read as the reverse complement.
AGCCGTCCGTATGGATGACGCTACCGGGAGCAACTGACCCTTGCACAAAGGGCACTAAGCTTTCGGCCGACGCATCGATGATCTGGCGCATGCGAATCCGGCCGATCCCGGGCCCGTCTTCTTGAGCGGCTACGATAAGCAGTGCTTTCTGCAAGTTGAGGCGACCCGGCAGGCCTTCCTCGAGGCCGCCTACATAGCATTCGTCCACCTCGACTCTACCCGTGAGCAGGTCGCGTCCCGGCCTCACCATGGCACGCCGAAACTTGTGCAACCACGTCCACGCCGTCTCATAGCTTTTCAGCCCCAGTACTCGTTGCAGTCCCAACGCGCTGGCTCCGTTCTTCTGCGTCGTTACCCACCACATGGCGCGGAACCAGAGCAGCAAAGGGGTTCGGGTGTCCTGGAAGATCGTTCCCGCTGTCACCGAAGTTTGGCAGCCGCAACTCGCGCACTCAAGCAGCACCCCTCGTACAGGCCACGATCGGCCATGACCGCAACGTGGACAGCGGAAACCATCCGGCCATCGCAGCCGGACCAAGTATGCCCGACATGCTTCCTCGGTGCTGAAGTTCGACTCCAACTCTGTCAGATTCCGGGGGTATTCTTCCGCCATCCCCGCATACTACATATTGGGGCTACCTGAGTCAAGCAGATACCCACCTCCCCAGATTGGTGGTCCATCCGTTGAAGGTGTACTGGGTCTTGGGCTGAATTGTGGTTTGCAGCAAATCCGTGGTCACGGAATGCTTGCTAGCCCTTAGGCCACAGCAGCGTCACGGGACCTTTGTACATCTGGCCGTCCACATAGAACTGAAGTCCCGCGGGATCGGTGCCGATGCGCACGCTGCTGATCGTGGTGGGGCTCTGCCCCCGCAGACGGCTGAGCATCACAATTGACAGAACAATAATCCAAAATATCCAGGACGATTTCTTCAAGCGCATGTAAATTGCCCGCTATTTGACGAGGCAGCAGCATACTGCCCCGGGAGCTCAGTATACAGAATTAGAACGAATTTGAAAGCTACAAAACGGGATCTATTTTTTATCACTTTGTCGTAAGGCCCTTTGTCGTAAAGCCAATGTTAACTGGTTGTCGTAAGGCCAATATTAACTTGCGACAGAGAAACTATACTACCCATGATAGCTATTGCAAATCACTGGAATAATGCTTACATTTACTCGGGGTCATTCTAGGAAAAATATCGGTCTTTCGGCAAGGATTTGACGCTTTATGAATTGGAAACATTCTCTGCAGGTGGGTATGCTGCGGGCTGGACTGACACTCGCGGCGATCGCCGCCTGCATGGTGCTGGCGCCGGGTTTGAGCGCACCGGTACAGGCCGCTGCGTTAGGTACGGTGGTGCCTATCGGCGGACAAGCATCCGACCTCGCGTTGGATGAAGGACGCGGGTTGCTGTACATCGCGAATTTCACCGCTAACCGCATCGAAGTGATGTCACTTTCCTACAACACGGTGCATCCGTCCATGAACGTCGCACCGCAGCCGGGTTCGATCCCGTTGTCGCCCGACGGAAATTATCTGCTGGTAGCACATTTCGGAAACTATGTGGCCCCGGGAAGTCCCGTAAATGCACTGACCCTGATTAACCTCGGCGCCAACAACGCCAAGCAGACATTCGCGCTGGGTTACCCGCCGCTTGGAGTGGCATTCGGCATCAACAACCAAGCACTGGTGGTGACCTCAAACGATTTCATTCTGTTCGATCCGGTGAACGGCCAGACTACCGTCGTGGATACGATTTCGAACGTCACTGCCAACACCTTGCCAGTCGCGCCGGCCAAGTTCCCGCCGCAAATCATCGCGGCCTCGATGAATGTCTCGGCGGACGGTTTCCATATTTACGGACTCACGGATACGATTCGATTCCATTACAACCTCCTGAACGGAACTATTTCCTCGCTGGGTTATACCTCCAGTCCGCCGCTCGGGCCGCGCGTAGTCAGCGTGAGCCGTGACGGATCCTCTTTCGCTGCCGGCTGGGCCATGTTCAGTGCGAACGGCCCGCTGATCGCGCAGTTTGGCAACGCCGCCGGTACATTGAATGTCGGCAGCCATGCCATTGATTCCTCAGCTGGGCTACTCTACGCCCAAATACCAGAAGGCACGGCGCAATCCACAGCCGTCCCACCACTCATCCCCGCCACACCATCGGCGCCACAGGCCACTCCAGTGGCGCCGCCTGTCCTCCAGGTGGTGGCTTGCGGACAATCTTGCGGTGCAGCAGAAGCTGCAATGGCCTGAGAATCTCGCTGGAAAGTCTCTCCTGACGTCGAAGGGAGACATCCTCTAGTCAATTGGGTGTGGCTACTTTAGGACGACGCTCCAGGGGCCAGGATGAAGGCGCTGCTGATCTTTTTAGATGTGGAAGGACCAGTAGCGATCGAAGTCCCCGCTTAAGTAGATAGCTCTGAGCTGGCTCCGCCATCTCCTCAGTCCAGCGCATTCCCGAACGCTCCATCCGATCCTTGATGAGATTCTTGCATGCACCCTCGACGGGGCCACTGGCGATAGGCCAACCCTTGGCGAGATATTGGTCATAACGCATGCGTGCGCGATTGCGGTGTTGGTAGTCCGCAACGCCGCACAGCGTTTTGCGCTTGGCTCCGAAGAGCCCGCGTTTGGTGACGTCTGGCGAATCCCCTTGACGACTTGACTCACCTCGCCGAACAGGATGCGCAGAGTGCGGTCCAGAACCCAGAGTTCGGCTTCCAGGCTTCCCTCGGGATGGAATACATAAGCGGCTTTCCAGAGTTTCTCCAGAACGTGCAACAGATCCAGGATCAGGGTGACGCCGAGCGTCCTTCGACCAGAATCTGTAAGGCTCGCTCGCCGTCGGTGAGCGCCACGCGGGTCTTAATGCCTTGTGGATCGCGGCGTTGCATCTCATGTGCGACCTCCTCGATGACGGCGGTCTTGCCTTTGAGCAAACTGGCCCACACCCGCTGGTTCTCCGGACGCGGAGCGGCCGGCTCGTCGGCCGGAATCTGGCGTATACGGAACAGGCTTTCCACAACTTGTTCTGGGGTGCGCACCCAGGGCGCCCGGGTGAACACCGTGGCCATTCTTTTGCGGTTGGCTTTCTGGCCCTGGGTGAGTCGCACGGTGGGTGGTGCGCCTCCGCGGTCCGAGACTTTGACGCCTTTTATCAGGAACGCACCCCCGAACCGGCCAACGGCTCCATCCTCGTGGCGGCCCAGTTCTTCCAGGCTGCGTTTGGACACCGACAAGCCGGTGAGGTCAGCGATGCCATCCATGGATTCCTGGAAGGTGCCCTGCACGGCTGCCTGGACCAAACGCCTTTGAAACTCGTAAGAGAATACACGCGCCGGTAACGCGAGGCCCCATCGAGAGGATAGATGCTGTCGGCGCCAGCGTGGGAGTAACCCATGCGGACAATTTCGGATCGGTCCGAAGACGGTCTTGAGAGAGCGGGTGCCGAGCCGGCGATGTGTATAGCACTTCGTGGCTCCCTTGTTTGACACACCAAGCGGGTCCCACGTCTCCGTGGCCGCGGCGCTGCAGGTGCGCCTGAAGCAGCAAGCGTTGCACCTCCCGGCCTTTGGTCTGTTGCTGGCGCTCGATTTGGTGCAGGGGAAGTTGCAGTGTGGACGGGGCAGACAGCCAAGCCTCCAGGGAGGAGAACTCCTGCCGGACGTGGGACCGGGCATCCCCCGAAGGGGACCAACGAACCCCGGGAGAGCGGTGCAACGAGGCGGGAAGCATTCGAAAAGGCGGGGCAGAAGCGGGAGTGGGACCAGCGATATGCCAGCGGACATCTTAATACGGTAATATATACCGTAGGTAAATCATGAAAGCAACATCAAAAGCCAGAATCGCGGCACTCATCCTTTCGGACGCGCAGCGCTTTGCATCTCTAAAACAGGAAATTGTTCAACTGGACTATTTCTGCAAGGGGACCGTTCTGAAGCGGATGATGAAGTGCGGCAACAGACACTGTGCCTGTCACCGCGATCCGGCCAAACGCCACGGGCCGTACCTGGAATGCACTTACAAGGTTCACAACAAGACGATCAACTTAAAGCTCTACCCTGAAGTGGCCCCTCTCTACCGTGCCGCAATCCAGCAATATCGCAAGTTGAAGTCCCTTCTCGGGCGTCTGGAACGCTTGTCGCGAACTGCCTTAATGCATCGGGCCAAGCAGGTGCAGTCGAAGCCCCGCAACTGAACGAAAACCGGGGATATTCTCATATCCCCCCTCCAGCCACCTGCCCAGCCAAGCCGAATCAATATAAACGATTCATTCTGTTCTTGAAGCCACCTCCGACGTGGTAAACACTTCCACCTGAGGGGGTTCAGCGAGCGGTGCAGTCCGGAGATCCACGTAATAGGATTGTTGCCGCAATCAATGGCAAAGATGTCGTCCGGTGGAACAGTGTTCAGGCGCAGCAGATCCTCTACCGGCAAACCGCGCGTTGCTGAGACATGAGCGACCGCGGATTCGCCGCTGACGGTCGAGATCGCCGGTGAATCGACGCGCAGGTAGTCCTCCAGAGACTGGATGTTGCGCTGGTACACCCACTCGATCTCCGCCGAGGATCGAACGTGCTAATAAAGCCCTATAATAGTCGCTCCGCATAATCTGCGCCAGGCGGACAGCGCCAGCGACCTTCCGCTCCGGCACAGTACCGATTGGGGTTTCGCTCGGCAAGCCGTCGCAGCTCTTCCTCTGTCTTCCATTCTTCTCACCCGGCGTCTCTATCGCGGATGACAAAGAAGTCAGAAGTCAGGAGTGTGAAGTACGCCCATCCTCTTGCCCGTCGCGCTTGCGTAATCCAACTTGATCGACGGCGGCTGATCAAAATAACTCCAATACTCCGGCGTCGTGTTCCATCTCATAGACTCCGGCCAGCTCCACTCGATGGCTTTCAAACTGGATGGTGACCCCCATTTTTCTGCTTGGATACCGGCCGCTCACATTCGTTCGGCCGCCTCCCACGTGGCGTGAAGGACCTGACGATCGAATGCAGTCGATAATCGAACGCGTCTGCGCTGGAATAGCGAGTCGTTGGAACCATAACAACAGGTCATCATTGGTGAGCACAGTTGCCTCCTGCGCGGCTGCGTTCAAGGCAAAATCCCGCTTCTGCTTTGCAGCGGTTCATAAATGTACCTGGAGACCGCACTCAGCGCCCCTCTCTCACTGCGGTCTCGCGCGCCTCTCCCTCTTCCGGGCGTGTACGTAGCGCAGCCCGGCTTCCTTCATCAGATCCTGCACTTGACGGCCATTCTCAACCGCCTTCTGAATGTCCGGCGCCAGTTCATCAGGCACGTAGACCGAAAACCGCCGGTCCCCTCGATAGCCCGACAGGGCATAGCTGCTGTGTCCTATGCCCGATGCACAAGCGGAACAGTTCTCCCGAATACAGGGGCTCTTCCGCAACGAAATGGAACCCATGGCAATCGGCCAGAGCTTCTGGATAGCATGCAGGAACGAGCGTTTGATCTCTTCTGGCGTTTCGTTTTTGGCCATAGTATAGGTGTGATAGTACACCTGGACAAACCATGTTTCAAGATTTTTGGTATTTATTTACCAGAAGAAAAGGTCGCGATTCCGCGGTGGGCGGAGCGCGGATCGGCGAG
>QHXW01000080.1 GCA_003223115.1 Acidobacteriota bacterium | reverse complement strand
ATCAAACGTCGGGAAATCGAGCCTGCCTATCTGTTTCTGGGCGGGGAAGATTATGAGCGCAAACGCTGCCGCGACGTTCTGATTACCACGCTGCTAACGCCAGAAGAACGCGAAGCCGGCATCACGCAGTACGACCTGAACGACAATTCCCTGGCCCAGGCGGTGGATGATGCGCGGTCGTTGTCGCTATTCGCGCCAAGCCGAGTCATTCTGGTTGCGAACGCTGAAGCCGCACTGCCGCGGGGAAAGGCGGAAGAAGATTCGGATGGCGATACGGCCGGCGATACGGCCGGCGAGGATGCAGACCTCCTCTCCCGGTATTTGAAAGATCCATCTCCCGGCGTGGTACTTCTTTTCGACGTGCGCCGTTTCGAGCTTGAAGGCGAAGACAAGAGGAGATTGGAGCGCATTCGCAAGTTCTATTCGGCCATCGCAGATGCCGTGGAACTGCGCCGGTTCTCAATGGATGATGCTCGTGCCGAGGCGCAGGCACTGACCAAAAGCTCGCGAGTCGCAATAGAGCCAGAGGCGCTCGATCTGCTGGTCGAAGCATTGGGCGTCGATGTGGCGCGGATCGCCGTTGAAATTGAAAAGCTTTCATTGTTTGCCGCGGAGGGACAGGTCATCTCGGTGGACGAGATCTCGGCCCTTGTACCAGATGCCCGCAGCACAACGGTGTTCGCGATGGTGGGTGCGCTTGGTCGCCGCGACCGCGTTCGTGGCCTGGAGCTGCTCGACACACTGTGCCGTGAAGGTGAGTACCTGCCGCTCGCGCTGGCGTTTCTCTCGACGCAGTTTCGCCTGGCGCTGGCCTCGAAAGAAGCCGGCTTGCGCAACCCGCGGCAGATTCAGGGACATTTCGCGCGGTCGGGCGTACCGATGTGGGGTTCCCGTGCCGATCAGGTCTTTCAAACTGTGTCGAAATTTTCGAAGGAACAACTGGAACGAGCTCTCGAATCAATCTTCGAGGCAGACCGCGACCTACGCAGTCCGCGACCTGACGACCGCACCGTGATGGAAAGATTTGTTCTGAAGCTTACCGCGTAGCGCCGGCCAGCTTCTTCACTTGAAGATGCAGACGCGTCTTGTACCGGGCGGCGGTATTCGCCTTGATAACGCCCAGTTTGGCGGAGCGGTCAATGATTGAAAACGTCTCGATCAACTGTTTCTGCGCTGCGCCGGCGTCTTTGGTGGTGATCAGGCGGCGTAGGGCCCGGATCTGGTGGGCCAGGCGCGTTTTGCTGCGGCGATTGATCACCGTGCGCCTTTCGGTCTGTCGCGCCCGCTTCAGAGCGGAATAGTGATTGGCCATCGTTAAACTCGGTAACCCTCAGAAGTGATTCAGTTTGCGGTTGAAATCAATTTTTTTAGGATACCATAGCTTGCTCAGCGAATTCCAACAGTCCGCTCTGGGCTCTCTGGGCTGCAGTGGCCGCTCTGGGCCCGGCGTCATTAAAAGCTTCGGTTCAAAAATACAATTTCAGCGCAAACTGGATCTGACGCGGCGTATTCAGAATGTAGCTGTTGCTGGTCAAGTGGCCGAAATTCTGCTCCTGGAGCGTCGTGGATCCTGTGCCGAAGCGCACGCGATTGAAGGCATTAAACGCTTCCGCCCGGAAATCAAGCCGAATCTGCTCGTGGATGGGGAAGCTCTTGGCCAGCGACAGGTTTTCGTTCAAATTCGCGAAGTACCGCACTTTCGGGTTGTAGCGCGTAACGTTGCCGATGCCTGAATACGGCGTTCCTTTGCCTTGTTTTGGAAACGGCCCGGATTGGTAGGGGACGAAGAAGTTATCGACCGATGGATCGAAGCTTCCCTGCACCGGGGCGCGCCAACCCTCATAGGAGGTCACATATGGAACCGTGCGCCCAGCGACGATCGGCAAAGAGTAAGTGGTGCCGATCCCGACGGGTGTTCCACTGGTGTAAATGTTGATGGTGCTCACGCGCCAGTTGCCCAGCAGCCTAGACGCGATGCCGTGCGACAACCAGCGCTTGCCTCTGCCGAATGGCAGCTCGTAGATCAGGCCGAGCTTGAAATTGTGCGTGACGTCATACTGGCCGATGGATTTTTCCAAATGGCGGTTGTACTGGTCTGCTGCCGCGGAACCGGGCCAGTAGCTGTCAGAGTCAGTCAGCAACTTCGAGAACACGTACGAAGTTTGAAACGTCATGCCGCTCGCGTAGCGTTTCTGCAACTTGATAATTCCGGCATGGTAGGCCGAGTGGCCACTGTGATCGCCGCCGCCGGATGCCGTATTAACATCGCTGTACTGCGGGAATGGCCGGAGCGCCTGAGCAACCGTAGCGCGTTTGCCCCAGAGTTGAACGAACGTTGGGAAGGGCGGCGTAATGCCGGCAGCCACCGCGCCGGCGGACGTCACCGATGAGGTCAGCAGATCTACACCGTATTTGTCCAGGAACGCAGGATTGAGTTGGTCGTAGTTGAGCAGCCCGGTCTGCAGGTGCGAACCGACGACCGCGTTGTACGAGGTTTCGAGGACCATGCTGGAGCTGAGCTGCCGCTGGATGGACAGGTTGAAGTTGTTATCGTCCGGCGGCCGAGTTGCTTCCCGGCCCTGCCACCACGCAACGCTGGCGCCGTTTGAGACCGACGGATTGACAAAGGGCGGTGCCGTCCATGGCGGCAAGCCGTCCTTCAACAAGAAGCTCGGCAGGATCCCATTGCTGGTGTTTGGAAACGCTTGCGTCAGTGTGAAACCCATGGTGTGGGTGGAGCCCGTCACCGTGGTAATGGCTGAGAATGAGCGACCGTACCCGCCTCGAATGACCGTTTTGGCGTGCAGAGAATATGCGAAGCCAAAGCGCGGGCCCCAAGCGCGGTAGTAGGTGTCGGCCAGCCTGCGCGACCCCTCGCGACCGGGACCGGAACCGGCGAAGATCACGGCACCGGGAATGTTGCCGGCCTTCGGGTTTGGACGGGTTGGTGAAAAATCCGCCCAGCGGTCGTTGAGTCCGGTAGGCGGCAACGTCGTCTCCCAGCGCATCCCAAAGTTCAGCGTCAATTTCGGATTCACGCGCCAGTCGTCCTGAGCGTAGCCGGCGAAGTACTGCCACTGCTGGCCGATAAAGCGGATGGTGTCCAGTTGGCCGTTGTCTGCCCAACCTAATAAAAATGAGGCGAACGGGTTGCCTCCGGCGGTAGCGAAATTGGTATCGCCGGCGCGGCCGGTTTCCGTGAAGTTGAAGGTGGCGCAACCCGAGATGCACTGCCGTCCAAAACCGTTGTAGTGCGTCAACTGGTACATGCCGCCGCCCTTGAACGTATGAGAGCCGCGGACCCAGGTAAAGTCGTCGTTGTAACCGTAGATGGTGTTCTCCGAACCGTTGTTCGCGCGGCCGCCCCACGATCCATAGCCATTTGAGAAATCGAAATTAATCAGGTTCTGGCCGCAGTCCGGAACGTTGGGCAGGCACACTTTGCTTTTCCAATTTCCGATGTACTCCTGCGGCGGGTTGTGATTCTGCCGCCAGTTATTGCCGCCGGCATAGAAGTGATTGAACTTGGTGGGGCCGAATATACGGTCCCAACTGAAGCGCAGCACGTCGGTGTTCTGGCGATTATCGTTGAAGGTGGTGTACAGGCCGGGCAAGGTTGCGGGGCCGCTCGGGCCGGGCCCAAAGGACTCGCGGTCATATCCGTAGTAGCCGGAAATGCGATTCCGCTCTGAAAAAACGTGGTCTCCCTTGATGCTCCACTTGTTAATGGGATTCACGTTTGAGCCCTGGCTGACTGTGTAGTTGTTATTGACGTAGCCCACCGAGCCCGGAGCCGCGCCGGTGTTCGGTTTCAATACGCCGCTTGCTTGGAAGGCCTGTAAAGCCTGCACGGACAGAGGATCGAACAAGCTCGAAGGAATCTTGTTATTCGGAAATTGGGTGCGAGTCACGGTACCGTCGACGTTAGTCACCTGCGACGTCGGATCGTAAATCGGGATCTGCTTACCGTTCTTATCCACCCAGTTACTGAAATCGCCATCATACATTTCCGGCGTGGGAACGGCGGTGGTAAAGGCATTTGCGCCCTGGCGGTTGCGAAACCCCTCGTAGGCGAAAAAGAAAAATGACTTGTTGCGCCCGTTGTATAGTTTCGGAATCCAGATGGGTCCGCCGATGCTGGCGCCGAAGTCGTTCTGTTTGTAGATGGGTCTGGGCAGGCCTTGCTTGTTGCTGAAAAAGTAATTGGCATCGAAATCGTTGTTGCGCAGAAACTCGTAAGCCGTGCCGTGGAAATCGTTGGTGCCAGACTTGGACGAAAATGTCATCACACCTCCGCCGGCGTGGCCGTATTCCGCCTTGAAGCCATTGCTGTCCACCGTGAATTCCGTGATGGCCTCGAGGGACGGGGCGTTCGAAGAAACCCAGCTCACTTGCAGCGCGCGCGACGTATTCGCGGAGATACCATCAAGGGTGGTGGCATAACCTGCGGCTTGCCCACCGCCCAGGACGAACCCGGTGTCACCGCCGACGTTCTTGGCCTCCGGCGTGAGCGCGGCCAGATCGAAGGGGCTGCGCAACGTACCGCCTACCACCAGCGGCAACTGATCCACCATCTGATTAGTGACCGTGGAACTGATCTTGGCATCTTCGGTCTGCAGTTGCACGGCGGTGGCCTGTACTTCCACGGCTTGTTGTGTGGCGCCGACCTCCAGAGTGATGTCCGCGCGAGCGTTCGTGGCGGCGTTCAGCGTGAGACCGGTCACTTGCGCAGGCCGGAAGCCATCTTTTTCCACCCGGATGTTGTAAAGCCCAACGGGGAGACTGGGAACTGTGTAGTCGCCTGCGTCGTTCGTGACGGTGTTGGTGGCGACATTGGTGGCAGCATTCACCACGGTGATCTTAACGCCCGGGACCACTGCGCCAGACGTATCGTGCACCGATCCGGCAATCGTTCCCCGCTCAGACTGGGCGAACAGCAGCGGGATTTGCAGCAGAACCAAGATGAAAAGCGCACCAAACCTGGCAGGAAAAACGCGTTCGATGACCACACTACACCCCTTTCAATAAGTCCGACGTGCGGTGGAGAAACCCCTCAAGATCTTTGAAACCGCACCACCGTGCGGAAGTGCCCAAATTTCACGACAAGATATCACGTCAACAGGCGGTCGGCAAGGCGGGGGGAGGTTTTCTTAAAAATTTCGAAAAACGCTGTGGTATCCTCTTAGAGTCCTGAGAACCCGCTGGTGAGCTTTATGGGAAGCCGGTGAAAATCTGGCACGGCCCCGCCACTGTGAGCGTGGAGGGCTGATCAAACAAGCCACTGTTCCGGCAAGGAATGGGAAGGCCGATCAGTCCGATGAAACGCGAGTCAGGAGACCGACCAGCGGGATTCGGTATGAATCCGGTTTCTCGCCGGACCACATTCCGAACCAATTTCAGGCGTGAAATCAGCAGCGGAGGGCTGCTGAGAATGATGCCTCGATCTCCGTTTCATTTTCTAATCTGTATTCTGGCCGCCGCCAGTCTGCTGGCAGGCGAAACATTTCAAGGCAAAATCGTTGATATATCGGGAGCCCCAATTGCGGGTGCCCAGGTGGCCGCTGTGAACCGGCTGGGTGTGATCGCACAAACGGCGAGTAATGCCGGCGGAGAATTTCACCTTTCGGTTCCAGTTTCAAGTGGCGCGAGCCTGCGGATCACCGCCCCGGGCTTCGAGACGAAAACGATGCCTGTCGCGGAGTCGAAACTGGTGGTGCTCGCGATTGCGCCTCAAACGGATTCCGTGCAGGTTGTCGGATCGGCGATTGATGTGCCGCTGCGCGAGCAGGGTTCGAGCGTAAGTGTCATCACGCGTGAAGAAATCGAGCAGCGCAACGAACCCAGATCTATCGACCTGCTACGTTATCTTCCGGGGATGAGCGTCGCCCAGATTGGTGCCCGCGGCTCATTAGCGTCGTTATTCATCCGCGGCGGCGATTCCAATTTCAATCTGGTCGAGATCGACGGTGTTACGGTGAATGCGTTCGGCGGATGGTTCGATTTCGCGAATCTCCCGGTGGGGTTTCTCGACCGCATCGAGGTTGTGCGCGGCCCACAATCGGCGGTCTACGGCGCCTACGCCAATGGCGGCGTGGTGAATCTTGTCACCCGGTCGCCTGAGGAAAAGGCGGATTTTGAATTACTGGCGGAGGGCGGCAGCTACGCCGAGAGGCGTTTCTCGGCAGGGGGCTCCGGAGTTTTGCATGGTTTCGGCATTTCCGCGTTCGCATCGCAAATTGATGACAACGGTCCGGTAGCGAATAGTGATGACTACGACAAAGATGTGTTTCTCGCGCTGACTGGTAACATGGGCCGGCAGCATGTTGCCGCGAATGGCCATTTCAATGCGAGCGAGGTGGGCGTGCCGGGCGCTTACGGGTCGAACCCTGTGGGGCTGTTCACCGGACCCGACCTCATCAGCCGCAGCAAAACGAACGCTTCGAATTACGGTGGGCATTACCAAGTGGATATTTCGTCGCGCGTACGGCAGGAAGTTTTTGCCGGATTTTTTCTGAGCAACAACTTCTTTCAGAGCCCATTCGGGCCAAGCTACAACAAAGATCTGCGGGGACAGGCGGAAGCGCGCACGGTTGTGAGCGTGTCGTCGCATTACTTGACCGCCGTCGGGTACGCCGCATCGCGGGAAGAAGTGAAAAATACGTTTATCACCGATAGCAGCACGCGCTCGTTTCCGCTCCGCCGCGACCAGCACGGAATCTATTGGGAAAACCGGTTCGAGTTTGGCGGCCGGCTGTTCGCGAACCTGGGCGCGAGAGCCGAGATCATACGAACGCCGCGTATTCCGGCCGATTCTTTCGCGGGCCGGCCGGAATTCCAGCAAGATACGATAGTCAAGGTGAATCCAAAAATTGCCGTCGCGTATGAGCTGAGGCCAGGGACGCGCCTGCACAGCTCGGCTGCCACCGGAATCCGGCCTCCCGCAGGCTTCGAGATCGCATTCACCGACAATCCGCGGCTCAAGCCCGAGCGCACGGCGAGCTTCGACGTAGGCCTCGAGCAGCGGCTCTTTCGGCAACTGGTTTCGCTTGAAGCCACATATTTCTACAATCGCTATTACGATCTGATCGTCTCGCTGGGTGGCAGCCTGTCGCGTCTCAGCTCCTATCATTCGGATAATCTGTCGAATTCCCGGGCGCAGGGCGCCGAATTCATTGCGCGCATCCGGCCGCTGCGTTGGATCTCCGTTGCGGGGAGCTACACCTATCTGGCTTCGGAAATTCTTTCGCTCAGCGGCTCGAGCGGCCTGGCGCCGGCATTCTTCAAAGTCGGACAACCGCTGATTCGGCGGCCGCGACACTCGGGATCACTGGTGGCGACCGTCATCCGAAGCCGGTTCTCAGCGAACTTCACCGGCTATTTTCGCGGGAGTGTGTTGGACGTCGAGCCCAACTTCGGCGCTTCGGCGGGACTGTTCGAAAATCCTGGTTACGCCAATCTCGGGATCAATGTGAATTACAACCTGGCGCACGGGTTCACGCTATATGGAAACGTGCGGAACGCGCTGAACCGGCACTATGAAGAGGTGTTCGGATTTCCCTCGCCGCTGTTGAATTTCGTGAGCGGCGTCAAGTGGGACTTTTCGCGAGCCAAGTAAGTGGTGAGAATATGGAAGGACCTTTCGTGGAAAAGATGTTTAACGAACCGCGGCTTGCCATTAACCGCGTATACACGCGCGGCGGCGACAAGGGTGAAACCAGCCTGGCTGGCGGTGAACGTCTTCCCAAGGATGCGCCGCGCATTGAGGCTTACGGCACGGTGGATGAGCTGAACGCATACATCGGGGTTGCACGGCAGACGGCGGAGGATCTTCTGATCGCCCACCCCGCGCTCGCGGAACTCGATACAATCTTGAAGCGCGTGCAGCACGAACTATTCAACGTCGGTTCGATTCTGGCCACACTGCCTAAGGACATTCATCCGCGGCAGCCGCGCGTCACGCAGGCGGAAATTACCCAGCTCGAAAAAGAAATTGACCGGATGAACGAGGTTTTGCCGGAGTTGCGGTCCTTTGTATTGCCCGGCGGCTGCCGCCTCAACGCGGAGTTGCATGTCTGCCGCACGGTCTGCCGGCGCGCCGAGCGGTATTCGGTCGCGCTATCACGGGGGGAAGAAATTGACCCCGATATTGTTCGTTATCTGAACCGCTTGAGCGACGCTCTATTTGTCTGGAGCCGCTGGGCCAGTCATACGCTGGGCGTCCCGGAGATTTTATGGGAACCCAACCGCGCCGCTTCCGGGCGGCAGGAACACCAATCCTGAAGGAGAGCTCATGGAAAAACCGATTCGAAGACCGCTGGCGCTAGGACTTACGATTTTGGCGGCACTGGTGCGTGTGGCGCCACACCCGCCGAATTTCGCGCCGGTGGGCGGTATGAGCCTGTTCGCCGGAGCACGGCTGCGCGGATGGATGGCCTATCTTCTGCCGCTTGCGCTCATGGCTGTAACCGATCCGATAGTCGGAGGGTACAGCAAGACCACACCGTTCATTTACGCGAGCTTTCTGATCAACGTCTGGATCGGACGAAGCCTGCGCGCGTCGGAAAGCCCGTGGCGCATTGGGTCCGCGGCTGTATTGGGTAGTGTGCAATTTTTCCTGCTCTCCAATTTCGCCGTGTGGCTGTTTGGATATCCACATAACTGGACGGGGCTCACCACGTGTTATGCGCTGGCCATCCCGTTTTTTGGACCGACGCTCGTCAGTGATCTGCTCGCGACTGGTGTGCTCTTTGGTCTGCACGCGGTGCTCAGCCGCACGATTTATACGCCGGAACGGCTGATGCAGGCGTCTTGAAGCGCGCGCTTTTGTCCTGGAGTGGAGGCAAGGACTGCGCTTGGTCGCTCGAGCGGTTGCGCGGTACGGATGTACAGGTTGCCGGGCTACTCACCACTTTCGATGAGCGGACGGACCGGGTGGCCATGCACGCTGTGCGCCGCTCGCTGGTGGAAGACCAGGCGCGTGCCATCGGCATTCCGCTATGGGCCGAGTCCCTTCCCTGGCCATGTCCTAATGACCGTTACGAACAGATCATGAGCGCCGTGTGCCCCCGCGCCGTGGCGCAGGACATCCAAGCCGTTATTTTCGGGGATCTCTTTCTCGAGGACATTCGTTCTTACCGCGAGCGCATGCTCGCCGGCAGCGGACTCGAACCTATATTTCCGCTGTGGGGCCTTCCAACTGCGGCACTGGCGCGAGAAATGCTGGGGAGCGGTCTGAAGGCTATCGTCATCTGCGTGGATCGCAAAGCGCTTGACGCCAAATTCGCGGGCCGGCCCTATGATGCGCAGTTTTTGTCCGAACTGCCGATTTCGGTCGATCCTTGTGGAGAAAACGGCGAATTCCATTCTTTTGTCTACGACGGACCAATGTTTCGACGGCCGGTCCCGGTGCAGGCCGGACCAGTCAGTGAGGAAGGCGGATTCGCTTTCGCGGACTTGCGGTGCCCCGTATCTGCTCATTAATCTCGAGCGCGACGGAGATTGTCCACGCGCTGGGCCAATTCGCAAACCTGGTGGGGCGTTCGCACGAGTGCGACTTCCCGCCGGAGGTGCAACAGCTTCCTGTCTGCACGCGGCCTACCATCGACATCCACGCGGACAGCCGCGAGATCGATCGTCTGGTGAAAGACCGCGTGCGCAACGCGCTCTCGGTGTACGACGTGTTCGACGATGTGCTGGAGCGATTGCAGCCGACTCTCATCCTCACGCAGACACAGTGCGAGGTCTGCGCGGTAAGCCTGCGCGACGTGGAGCGGTCGATCGCCTCCCGGCTTGCGAGCCAGCCGAAAATTGTCTCGCTCAATCCGAATTCATTAGCCGACATTTGGGACGACATCAGGATGGTGGCGCGTTCGCTCGAGATCATCGAGCGCGGCGAAGACTTGATTGCCACGCTCCAGCGCCGCATGTGCGCCATCTCGGAAAAAGCCCGGTCGTCCGGCAACGCGCCGGGAGTCGCCTGCATCGAATGGCTGGAGCCGCTGATGGTGGCGGGCAACTGGACCCCCGAGCTGATTGAGATGGCCGCTGGCGTTAACCTGTTCGGTGAACCGGGCAGGCACAAGCCATGGATCGAATGGGACCAACTAGTGGAACGCGATCCCGCTGTGATCGTGATCTCTCCGTGCGGCTTTGATGTCCCGCGCACCCAACAGGAAATGCACTGGCTGACCGAGCAGTCCGGATGGAGCGAGCTGCGCGCGGTCCGCAGCGGACACATTTACCTGGCCGACGGCAATCAGTACTTCAACCGGCCGGGACCACGAGTGGTGGAGACTCTCGAGATCCTGGCAGAAATGCTGCACCCGGAACAGTTCGCGCCGGAACTCGAAGGCGTTGGGTGGAAGCGCTTCTGACTTCAGGCCCATTGCCGCAGGTCTCTCAAACAGCCCCGCAGTAGCCTCCGCGCTAAGAGCCGCAATGGCCGTTGGGCTTCACATCTGATACCTTCCATTCATGACCCGGCGGCTGATTAAGAAGCTCCACATGTACATTGGGCTGTTGAATTTTTGCAATATTCTGGTCTTCGGCATTGCAGGTCTGGCGGCAACATTTCACTGGGGGCAGGGACGGAAGCCCGCCTTCATCGCGCCGGTACGATACGAAAATTTCACAGCGCCGCCTGGTTTAACCGACAAACAAATCGCCGACCAGATCTTCAACAAGCTGCACCTTCCTCTCACCGGGCCTGTGTCTGCGTGGGACGTGCATCGCGATGCGGACGGCAACATGCCTCTCGATTTCTACACAGCAGCGGGCATTCATCGGGTAGTGTATCTGCCGAAGGAAAATAGGTTGAAGATCGAGGACACGCGCAGCAGCCTGTGGTTTTTTCTGGACGACGTACACACGGTGACCGACCTCGACCAGTTGGACTGGCGCATGCGCTGGTGGGCCTATTACAACAACTTCGCCCTGTGGTCTTTGAGTGGCATGGCGATCTCGGGGACCTATCTCTGGCTATCGTCGCGGCTCGGATATCGCATCGCGCGGTATTCGTTCGCTGGTGGCACGGCTGTGTTTATCGCACTCTATATTCTGACAAGGTGAACCATGTACCGATTCTTCCGCAATACGCACCTACTTTTGGGAATCACCGCGTTCTTGTTCGTATTAATGTACGGCTTGAGTGCCGTGCAGATGGCACACCAGTCCTGGTTTTCGATGAAACCCACAGTTACCGAAACTCGGGTTGCGATACCGGCTGGAGTTGCGGATGATCCGCGCGCAATTGCACAAGAACTGGCCCATCAGAGCATGCGCGGCGAGTTGCAGGATGTTAAAAGAACGGAATCCGGCTACAAATTCAGCATGAGTCGTCCAGGCACGGTTTATGAAGTGGTTTATTCGA
Source organism: Acidobacteriota bacterium (assembly GCA_003223115.1). Taxonomy (GTDB): domain Bacteria; phylum Acidobacteriota; class Terriglobia; order Bryobacterales; family Bryobacteraceae; genus QHXW01. The sequence continues at coordinate 28,395 of QHXW01000080.1, read as the reverse complement.
AAATAAACCGGGAAGCACGAGTTCGCGTGAATACCGCAGGTTTCATGGGCATGCTGAACCGCATCCACCACGTGGGCGGCGTGTGGCACGGCTACTGGCTGATCAATGTCTGGGGTGTGTGCGTAGGCCTGGTTTCAGCCAGTTTGATCCTGCTGGGCGCAACCGGCATTTACTTGTGGTTCAAGACCTATGGCGAACGTGTCGTGGGCGTAATTCTGCTGGTCATCAACCTGGGTGTGTGCGTCACGCTGCTGGTCTTGATCCGCACCGCGTGAAGCACGATGGTCTGGGAGATCACTCGGAGCGCTGGAATCATTTTTCGAGCCCCGGCTCTTTGCGCAGCGTACTGTGATGCCGGCTGAAGGTAAAATAGATCGCGAAACCGATCAGCAGCCAGACGAAGAAACGCAGCCAGGTTTCGAGCGGAAGAGCCATCATCAGCACCAGGCAAAGCACGATGGAGACCGATGGCAGCCAAGGCGAGCCTGGAGCACGGAAGCCTCGCGGGCGATCGGGCTGCGCGCGCCTCAGCACCAGCACACCGGCTGAAGCCACGATGAAGGCGAACAGTGTGCCGATGTTCGACAGGTCGGCGAAGGTGCCGATATCCCAAACGCCCGCCGGAATTCCGACGGCCAGTCCGGCGATCCAGGTGCTCACGTGCGGCGTCTGATAACGCGGATGGACCTTCGAGAATGGGCGCGGCAGCAGACCGTCACGCGACATCGCAAACCAGACGCGCGCCTGTCCGTATTGAAAGACCAGAAGCGACGAGAGCATTCCGACAATCGCGCCTACACTCACCCAGCGGCGGATGCCGTTAAACCCAAGCTGCTTGAGCGCAGTGGCCACGGGCGCGGCATTGTTCAGCGTTTTATAGTTGGCGATGCCGGTTAATACCAACGACACCGACACATATAGAATCCCGCAAGCGATGAGTGTGCCAATGATGCCGAAGGGCAAATCCCGCTGAGGACGCTTACACTCCTCTGCCGCGGTCGAGACCGAATCGAATCCTATGTAGGTAAAAAATACGATCGCGGCGCCGGTGAGCACACCTGAAAATCCGTTGGGCAGAAACGGATGCCAGTTTTCCACATTCACTGCACGCGCCGCTCCGATCACAAAAATCAAGATCGCTGCGATTTTGATAACGACCATGACGTTGTTGGTCTTGGCGCTCTCGCGCACGCCTCGCACCAGGATGAAGCTGAGAATCAGCATGATCAGCAACGCGGGAATATTAAACCAGCTTCCCGTGAAGCGGCCTTCCGCGATCATGGGTCCGGCCCATTGCGGCGGCAGGTGCCAGCCGACAAGGTTATCGAGAATGTCGTTCAGATAGGCCGAAAATCCGACTGCCACACCCATGTTCGACACCGCGTACTCGAGAATCAGATCCCAGCCGATGATCCAGGCGAAGATTTCACCGAGTGTGGCGTACGCGTAGGTGTAAGCGCTGCCGGCGATGGGAATCATCGATGCGAGTTCCGCGTAACACAGCGCGGCGAAGCTGCAGGCGAAAGCGGTGAGCAGAAACGAGAGCGAGATTCCCGGTCCGGCGCCCAGCCTTCCCATAGTCGAAATGGTTTTCGAACCGTGCAGAATGAGGTCGAGAACGGGCGCGTGCAGCACGGATGGATAGGGCAGCGATTCACCGGCCGCCGCCGTGCCAGTAAGAATGAAAATGCCGGAGCCGATGACCGCGCCGATCCCGAAAGCCATCAAGCTCCAGGGCCCAAGCGTCCGGCACAGTTTCTTGTCTGCCTGCTCCGAAACTGCGATCAAATCGTCGATGCTCTTGGTGCGAAGGAGCTGGTTCATCGGAACCGCGGCCCGCGTGTCTAGCGCTTGCGTGTTCCTTGGGCCATCTTCCGCAGTTTGCGCTTGAGTGAGCCGCGGGCCACGCCTGAGCCGCGCTTGGGTTTGGCCGGCGCCTTATGGCGCGCCGCGCGTTTCAGTTTCTTGCGTTCAGTTCTGTCGGTGATTTTTTTGGTATTCATCAGGTCTTTTTCAATCCAGCGTACTTTTCTACCAGCTTCTTCAGCCCGTACCGAGCGAAGCTCACGGTGATCTTAGCATCATCGCCTTCACCTTCGCGCCGCACCACGGTTCCAGTGCCGTATTTGGGATGTTCCACGGTCATGCCCGTTTTCGCCGGATGCTTGGGAGCGGGTGGCGCGTGGGGCAGGGGCCGCGAGGAAAGCGGCCGCGGGGCGGCCTGCTGCTGATTTTGGCTGCTGTGCCCGGCGGCGCGATCGCGACCTTGCGCTAGCGGAAACGCCATGCCTCGCTCAGCGAAAAACTGCGAGATGTTTTCTAGCGAGTTATAGGTCTTGCCGGTGAACGTATTCCGTTTAACGCTCGCGCGAACCTCATGGCGCTCCGCCTTGAGATCGAGTTGCGGGACCCGGTCATCTTCGCCGCCCAGATTCTGCGTCAGGTTGGCTGGAATCTCCTGCAAGAAGCGTGAGGGGATCGAGCGTTCCAGGTCGCCGCCTCCGAAACGGCGACGGTAACGGGCCCAGGTGAGGATCAGACGTTTCTCCGCGCGAGTCATGCCCACATAGCAGAGCCGGCGCTCTTCTTCGAGCCTGGCCTCGGAGTCGAATGAGCGGCTTTGGGGAAACAGACCTTCTTCCAAGCCGGCCAGAAAAACGAACGGAAACTCCAGGCCCTTGGCGTTGTGGAGAGTCAGTAAATTCACTTGCGCGCGCTCGTCGACTGTGTCGGCGTCCGAAACCAGTGCGGCGTGATCCAGAAAGTCCGCTGCACTTTCACCGCGCGCGGCAGCTTCAGCGGCGGCGCTCGCAAGTTCGTCGAGGTTCTCCAGACGGCCCTGCGCCTCGGGCGTGTTCTCTTGCTCCAACATTCCGCGGTAGCCGGTCCGCTCTTCGATGAAGCGCATGGCATCGTGCAACGGCAGAGCGCTCACGGCTTCGTTCAACTCTAGAATCAGCTTGCGAAAAACCTCGAGAGCTGCATGCGCGCGCGTCCCGAACTGCCGCCCGTCAAGCATACGCCCAATTGCTGTCAGCAGATCCAGATTGTTCTCGAGCGCATAGCGCTCTACCTGCTCCCCGGTTGTCTTGCCGATTCCGCGAGCCGGTGTGTTGATGATGCGCAGCAGGCTGATCGAGTCCTGGAGCGAAAGCGCGAGCTTCAGGTACGCGAGGACGTCCTTGATTTCGGAGCGTTGATAGAAACTGAATCCGCCCACGACGACATATTTTCGGCCGTAGCGCCGCAAGGCTTCTTCGATTTGACGTGACTGAAAGTTGGTGCGGTAAAGAACGGCCACACGCTGGTCAGGATCCGCGGCCAGCAGATGTTCGATGGTGTCGGCGATGAACAATGCTTCGTTCTCCGCATCGTATCCGGTATAGAACCCGAGCATGTCGCCCGCATCGGCTTCGGTCCAGAGCCACTTGCCCTTGCGTTCTTTGTTGCGGGCCACCAGGGCGCTCGCGGCTTCCAGAATGTTCTTGGTCGAACGGTAATTCTGCTCTAAACGTATGGTGAGAGCGTTCGGAAAATCGCGCTCGAAATCGAGAATGTTGTGAATGTCGGCCCCGCGCCAGCTATAGATCGACTGATCCTCATCGCCCACCACGCATACATTCTGGTGCGACTGCGTTAACAGCCGCATCAGTTCGTACTGGGTGCGATTGGTGTCCTGGTATTCATCAATCATGATGTAGCTCAGCCGACGATTGTACCCCTCACGCGTGGCTTCATCGTGATAGAGCAGGCGCACGGTTTCGAGCAGCAGGTCGTCGAAATCCAGGGCATTTGATTGGCGCAGGGCCTTCTCATACTCCTCATAGATGACGGCGATCTTGGTCAGAATGGGCTCAGTTGCGGCCTGATAGAGTTCCTGGGGCGTCTTTTTGTGATTTTTGGCGTGGCTGATACGCGAAAGCACAGCGCGGTATTGCATGAATTTTTCATCGAGGCCCAAGTGCCGGAATGCGGCTTTCACGATGGCTAACTGATCTTCGTCATCGTAAATGGAGAACCGGCGCGTGAAACCGGGGCGCACCTGCGCTAGCGGATCACCATCACGCCGCAGCAGTCGCACGCAAAACGAATGAAACGTGGAAAGATTCGGAGCAGAAGACAGGTTCTCGCTTTCCAAGAGGCCCGCCACGCGCGTGCGCATTTCATCTGCGGCCTTATTGGTGAACGTGACGGCCAAAATTGCTGAGGGTGGAATGTGCTGCTTACTGACCAGATGCGCGATGCGATGCGTGATGACGCGCGTTTTGCCGCTGCCGGCGCCTGCCAGGATCAACAACGGACCCTCAGTGTGAATTACGGCTTCCCGCTGCTGGGGATTGAGCCCTTGAAGAAAATCCATTTAGGTAGAGGTCAATTCAAATTTTATCATGCGGGGTTGCAGCTCCTCACGATGCGACGGTCGCGGTGGTCGCGGTGTGGGGCCACGGAAAATGCAGGGCGTCGCTCCCTGGGCCCTCACCCGGCACAAGTAACGGGCGGAGGCCGCGGTTCAGAGTCTGTGAGGCGCGTGGATGCGTCCCACACTCGTCATTGTCTCAAGTTCAAATACTTGCTGATATCCGGATACAGCAGCGCGTGCACATCCTGCTGATCCAGATCGTCGCGCCGCACCAGGCGCACGCCCGAGTCGATCCGCGCCGGAGGCGTCTGCCCCGAAAGCTTAAGGCCGATGGCGCGCGTGCTTTCGTAGCCCATGCGGAACGGGTTCTGCACCACAAGCGAGTCGATTGTGCCGCCGCGCAGATCGGCGATCAACTGGTCTGAGGCGTCGAAGGCCACGAGTTTTGTTTTCAATCCGCTGCGGGATTTTAGCGCCTGTGCCGCGCCCGAAGAACTTGATTCGTTGTCGGCGAAAATTCCCCCAAGATCGGGATGTGCATTCATCATGTTTTCGCTCTCGGCCATGGCCTTGGCGCGATCGGCCATGCCGAACTGCAGTCCCACGATCTCGATCCCTGGAAAACTCTTGCGAATTTCACTCTGAAATCCATCTTCGCGTTCCATGGTGGCTGCGCTGCCTGGCATGAATCCGATGATTCCGACTTTGCCCTTGCCGCCCACAATCTCACCCAGGCGCCGCGCCGCCATGCGGCCGCCTTCCACGTTGTCGGTAGCGACATAGGAGAGGATATGGGCAGTGTCGATGGCGGAGTCGAAGATGGAAACTGGAATTCCCTCACGCTCCGCGCGTTCGACCACGCCCACCAGCGCGCGGCGATCCACGGGCGCGAGCACAATCCCGGCTAGACGCCGGTTGATCATGGACTCGACAATCTCAATTTGGCGGCTTGAATCGATTTCGAGCGTTGGCGCATTCCATTCGATTTCGAAATGATATTCACGCCCGGCTTTGACGGCGCCGGCGTGAACTGTCTGCCAAAAAATATGATTTGCGCCTTTCGGAACCACACCTACCACACGCACTGACTCGCGCCGGCAGCCCGTCATGGTAAGCGCCAGGATGAACGCGAGCAGCAGCCTTGGCATTTCACTCTATCTTGACACGCTAGATTGGTTTCGCTTTGCTGGATGTATGCCGTTTGTGAAAGTTGCATCGGTCTCCGAACTCCAGCCGGATTGCGTCATGGAAGTCAGTGTGGGTCAAACGCCGTATGCGCTCTGCAACGTCGGCGGCAGGATCACGGCGCTCAGCGGCATCTGCCCGCACCGCGGTGGACCGCTGGGACAGGGAGAGATCAGCGGAAATTACGTGATTTGCCCGTGGCACGCCTGGCACTGGAATTGTGCCAGCGGCGAAAATGATATGGACCCGAATCGGAAGGTGGCTGCCTACGAAGTGAAATCCGAAGGTGGCGAAATCCTCCTGAACGTTCCTTCCTCACATGCCTGAACTTCCCGAAGTTGAGACGATTGCACGCGCGCTCGAGCCCCGGATTCGCGGCCGGCGTATCTTGAGCGCCGAATTCCGCGGGCTGCGCGTCTTGCGCGGCAATGCTGACCAGACTGCGGCTGCCCTGGCAGGAAAGAAGATCCGAACGCTGCGCAGGCACGGCAAGTTTCTGGTGTTCGAACTGGAAGGCGATCAGTGTTTCGTGGTCCATCTGGGCATGACCGGAAAGCTGCTCATGAACGGCGTAGCCGGAAAGCACACGCACGCCATTCTGAGCCTGGATAGCGGCATGCTGCTTTACGACGATATTCGCCAGTTTGGCCGGCTGGAGTTGAGCCAGGGCCTTCCCGCGCGCGTCCGCAAGCTCGGCCCGGAGCCTCTCGAAATCCCGGTTGATGCCTTCGCAGCTCTCATGCGCAAGCGCAAATCCAGAATCAAAGCGTTGCTGCTGAACCAAAGCTTCCTTCGCGGAGTGGGAAATATCTATGCCGATGAATCTCTGTTCCGCGCGGGGATTCATCCGCTGGCCATCGCGGCCCGGCTGCGGAAAGATCGTGTGGAGCGATTGCACAAAGCGCTGACTCGCGTGCTTCGCGAAGCCATTGAAGCGGGCGGATCATCGATATCGGATTACGTCGACATCGACGGAAGGCAGGGAAGTTTTCAGGTAAAGCACAATGTGTATCAGCGCACCGGCGAACCGTGCGTAAAATGCGGTAATCCCATTCGCCGCATCCTGGTGAGCCAGCGCGGCACTCATTTCTGTCCCAAGTGCCAGCGGCGTTGATCGCCGCCGCGTTACTTGAACCGTTTCTTGTAATAAACGTCCAGGCCGAACAGCCCGTTTTCCTCGCGCAGAGCCACAACCGACCACCGCTTGCTGACATCCCATTCGATCCGGATGACCTGAGCGTAGCTGCGGTTCAGGTTGGTGATGTAGGTGAACGTGATGTCGGGTGAGATCTGCTGCTCGAGCGTCAGGCGGGCCTGCGGATTGTCAAGGCCGGTCAACAGCGGATCGATCTTGATTTTGCTCACGCCGAAGAACCGCTGCAGCCGTCCAGCCACCGGATTGGCAATGGCCTGACCAATCAGGGCGGAAGCCCCCATCTGCTGCCAGGTCTGCGCGGCCCCGGATGCGCGCGCCGTTGCGGATGGATCGGATGAGGGAGCGCGCCCCGTTGCGAGAAGTGCAACGAGCTCCGAAAACTGCATCGGTGGGTCGGACCGGTAGCTCATATTGAGCTGGTTGATGGGTCCCGAAATGGTCACGGTAACGTCCACGCCACGCGCACGCGTCTGCAAATCAATGTTGAAGATCGGTTCCAGCTTGACTGGATTGAAGAATGCAATCGAGCCCTGGTTGATGGTGTATTTGTTACCGAAGAACGTCAGCTCGCCTTCGGTGATGTTGATCCGGCCCAGCAGCACGGGATTGCTCGGCGTTCCGCGCATCCGCAGGTTGGCATCCAACTGGAGCTGTTGAGTCAAAGCGGACTCAAAAACAACGTCGGCCGAAGTTTGAATCTGAACGTCAAAATGCATGCCGCCCAACAGACCCGTTCGGGTTGCCGCCGTGCGCACCGGCTCGGCCGATTTGGCCAGAATGGAGCCGAAATCCGTATGCGGATTGAAGCCGGTCCGCAATACTGTCACTGTGCCGGCGACCAGGCTGCGCTGCGTGCTGCCCGTCCAACTCAGACTGGCGTCTGCAACCGTGCTTGCGCCTTCCGGATAGCGCACCCGCACCTGGTTCGCCGATACGTCAATGCGTAGCGCGACCTCGCCGCCGACGTACGAGACAAAACCGGAAGCCGATATTTTTCCGCCGCCCGATTCACCAGTGAGACTCTGAATAGTGGCCCTGTCCCCGTTGAAGAGGATTACACCGTTGGCATTGGCGAGGCCGTTGGGGAAATTGGCGACGTCGAGATTCGCGTCCTTTAATCGAAGCTCGCCCGTAATCAGCGGCTGTTTCAGCGGCCCGCCGATGGTTGCGTCTAAAGCAACGTCACCGGATGACATCAAGTCGCGGTCGAAATCCTGCAAGATACCCAGGTCAACGGTTCCATTCGCCCGGAGGTTCAGCGTGCTTGGGTCTTTGGTGGAAATGGTCCCCGTCAGGGCAATATTCGTGGAATGGCCCACTAGTCGCGCGCTCTCCACGCGAATGATGGAATTCTGCATGACGACGCGGACCGGTCCCGAGTTGTGCAGAGCCAGTTGCACGTTGTTGCCGGCCGTTACCTGACCGGGCACCTGCGATATTTCGAGACGCGGTATGTCCAGGGTTGCCGTCCAGGCTTCGGGTTTGATGAGCGGTCCTGAAATCCCGAGCTTCCCTTCAGCGGAGCCTGTGAAGTTGAGTGGAGGTGTCGAAGACGGGGCTACAAGCGCGCGGACCGCGCTAAAATCGACCTTCGAAAAGATGACATTCGCCGAACCCGGATAACTGTCTTCAAGGCGCCAGCGGCCATCTCCTTTGATGGCAGATTGAGCGAAATCAGATTCAAAGTGGGCGGTCAGCACGGATCCTTCCGTCTTTGCCGCCAGATGGAGATCGCCCAATGATATCTGCTGAACCTGAATTCCATGGCCCGCAACATCAGCGTCCAAGCTGATCAGTTGGAACGAAGTCCCTGCGCAGGAGGTGGATACGGCGGCCACTCCATTGGCGGTTGACTCTACGGTGCCGGTTAAACTGGGTTCATAGCGCCCTATGAAGTGGAACTGCTCCATAGCCATGCGGTTGCTCGCAGTTTGAAATGTGAGGCGTCCATTTTCAAAATTTTCAGGCGCGTGGGTGTACGTCGCCGTGAATGTCATTTGTCTGTGACCGGATCTTATCTGGCCATTAGCGACGGTGACCAGGTTACCCACGTAACTGACATTTGCGGCGAGGCGGTCAAACGGCTCTTCATAGAAGGATCCGTTCGTCACCGTCAGATCCGACTTGATCAGCGGATTACCAACAGTCCCGGAAATTTGGCCGGATGCGGCAAGGCTGCCTTTTGCTGGAATATTTTTCCTGCCTGCCAGTGCCAGCACGTCGGCGACATCGGCTCCGCGCACCGAGCCTGTCGCTGAGAGCGGGCCGCCCTGATCCGGCCTCCAATCCCGCAGAGCTACGGTAGCTGCAAATTGGGCGTGTAGGTTGCCCCGCGCCAGAGCCGCGTTCCGCACCGCCACGCCGGATTTTTGAGCGGAAGTGTCCGCATTGAAGGAGTCGATTTTCTCCTGTGCATAAACAAAGTTGGTGAGCGCAACATGGCCTGCGATTTGCGGAGCAATCAAGCGCCCGGTTACAGTCCCGTTGAATGTTGCTGCACCGTTTTGGAGCTTGATCGGAATCGGGACGGGTACGCTCGAAAACAGCTCCACGGCCGGCAGAAGCTCATCGAGATTTGTCGAGCGTAATTGAACGCGCAGCGTCTGACCCAACGTACCTGTGAAGTCCACGCGAGTAGAAGGGAGAGCGAAGTAAGAGTGTCCGAGGTCGAGAATCTTACGAGAGCCGTCGTACCTGGCTTCAACGAGTCCGTGCACCGGCGGGCTGGCCGGCGCGGGCGTAATGCCTAACTTGACTTTGGCTTCGAACCCGCCGCGGTGACGCTCGCCTAACCTGCCTTGCACTTCAACCGGTCCAGATAAAAGGCCGTCCCAGGGCATGTGTTGCTGGCTATGAAGACGCGCCGCGCGCCGAAGGTTGAACCGACCCGCTTCACCCTCGAGTCGAAAGCGGTCGAGCCGGACGATTTGAGCTCGCCCATTGAAATTACCTTCAAAAGCCGAGAGCCGGATTCCGTCAAGACTTATTTTTTCCGGATCAGCCCGAAATGCCGATTCCGCGCGAATGTCAGTGAAATGTAAATCCCCCTGACGGAAAGAAACAGATCCGGTGTGCAGATTGCCGGTGAACAGGTAGTGCTGCAGATCACTGAAGCTGGCATTCCCGCCTATCCACACGGTACCCTGTGGACGCGATGTGAGGCGTAGCGCCCGGCCGGTTTCGTCGAGCGAAAGCCGAACATGGTATTGAAACGAGCTCTGGGGCGCGGGGAAGTTCTGGACGGTGCCGGAGAGTACGGCATTGGATTGCGGAGTCTCGAACTTTGCGTTGGAAATGGTGAGCTTGTTCCTTTCAAGCACGAGTGAAACCTTGATACCCATGTCCACCGGCAGATCAGTGTGGGCTTTCAGATGTATGGGTTGAATCGAGATGTCGCCGTTGTAACTGCGACGGATCAAGTTATATGTGAATTGTGTGCGCAGATTTTCACCGGATGCGTTCCAGGGTACTTTCAGCGCATTCACGTTCATGAATCCGTTTTGCACGGTGAAGCGGCCAACCGCCAGGTCCAGAATGGTTTCGACGGCGGTCTTGTTCGACTGGTGTGGCACTTTGGGCTGAGGAATATTGGTGCTTCCATTCGGATAGATGATCAAGTACGACTGAGGCTGGTCGACATCCACGGATTGGACGTCTACCTTGCGTTCAAACACCGATAGGATCTTGAGAACCACCGTGACGGAGCGCGCGCGGAACAGCGGCTGAGAGCCCGCCGGTTCAGTTCCATGGATGACGAAATTAAGCACACGCGCCGTAATGGTGTGCCAGTCGAAAGTGAAGGAGCCGATCTCCACCCGACCTCCGGTGGATTTCTCGACCTCGCTGACGATTCGTCCGCGCACTTGCTCCCGGAGCCAGCCACTCTGGGCGACGAAAAGCGAGGCAATGATCAGGCCGGCCGCCAGGCCCGCCGCGCAGCCGCCGATGATGAGAGCGAGCCTGGTCCCGCGCCTCATTGGAAAGCCTCGGGATAGTAGTCGATGCGCGTGCGCTTGCGGACTTGATTCAGCCAGTCGTCAATTTGCTGGTCAATTCGTTCATCGATCAAGCTCTCCTGGATTTTGTCGCGGAGCGTTTCGAGGCTGATTTTGGCGCCCGGTCCCGCTTTCTTTTCCAGTTGAGGCAGCTCTTTGTTGAAGTATTGGCGGATATCCTGTTCAGAAATCTGGATTCCCGCGCGGAAACGGACATCGATGAAACGCAATAATGTGAGCTGCCACAGCAAGTAGGTCTTGAGCTCTTCCTCGGTGATCCGATATTTTTCGAGCGCCGCGTCGTACTCCTCTGGAGTATGGAAGCGTTGTGCCTGGACCTGCCGCAGGATCGGTTCCACTTCGGTGGCAGAAGGCGGAGCGTAGGCGCCCACCTCGATTTCATTGCGGATGAACATCTGTTCGATGAGCCGGTCGGCGCTTTTACGCCGGGCGCTCGAGCTGAAGTCGAGTGCATCGCTGTTCAAGAACGCCGCGAGCCGGAGCTCGCGCAGTATCTGACTTTCGGTAATCACCTGGTTACCGATTGTAACCGCGATGCGATCGATGATTTCCGATCTGCCGACCGCAGCCGAAAGCAAAAGAACAAGTGTGAGCTGTCCAATCATCAGAAAGCCTGCCCGATGGAAAAGAAAAACTGGAAATGATTGATGCGCTGATCTGTCCGGAGCCCTATGTTTTCGGGCTTTCCGCACTCAACGAGTTGGCTGATATTGCCTTTGCATCCAAAAAACCGTGGCGGGTTGATGCTATACGCCAGATCCACACGAACCGGCCCAATAGGCGTTCGATAACGGATGCCAAAACCAACCGCGTGGACCATGTAGTCGAAATCCTTCACATCGCGCTGGTGGAAACCGAACGATAGGTTGCTGAGGGTGGAATAGACGTTGCCGGCGTCATGAAACGCGACAGCGCTGATGTTGGCGCCCGCCAATGGGAACCGCAGCTCGGTCTTATGGAACAGGAGCGCCGTGCCGCCGATAGGGAAGCCGGTCGTCAGATCGCGGGGACCTGCTTGATTTTCCGGGAACGCGCGAAGGGAGGTGCCGCCGCCGCCGAAGAAGCGCTCCGGGAAAGGCACCGCCAGCTCCGCATTCGATGTTCGCGAGCCGTAGCGAAATGGAATGATGTCGCCGAAGGTCACCTCACGCGCCAGCACCAGGTTCTTGCGGATGCGGTGATATGTCGCGTTGCTCGCCAAGCCGCGAACCATGTCGATTTGGGAGCCGAAAAATTTTGATGCGACGCCGACGTCCACAGTGTTGTAGATCCCTTTATGGGCATCGGTAGAGTCGTCCCGGCGGTCCTGGATGTAGTTGCTCGAGAGAATGCCCACTCGAACCGGCTGCGAGAGGAGCGGAATTAGATTTGGATCGATCAGGAGATTCGAGGTGCTCACGCGCCGGTAGCTGAACCGGTACAGAATGGTCGACGGCTTCGAAAGCTTCTGTGAAAGTTGTACCGACCCCTCCTCGCGTTTAGCCGAGAAGGTGTTCACATCGCGTGTGCTGTCGTAGAGCGCGGTGAAGCTCAGGTCGAGATTATCGTAGCCTCTGACGTGAGGAGCCAGATAGTCGATCAACCCGCGTCGCTCCAGAGTCGATATCCGCGTCCGCAGGCTAATGGTATGGCCCCACCCGAGAAAGTTCAGCCGGCTGGCGTCAAAGGAAACTCTAGGACTGACGCCGGTTGCGCCCGCAGGCAGGTCCGGGCACTGGCAGCCGCCAATCCGCGCAATTTCGGCGCCGAGACCGCCGTCAAACGAGTAGCGTCTGGCTTCTTCGATGTCGTAGACGACATATTTTCGTTGCAACTGCCCATCAGGATTCTGAATCGCCATATCAACTTTGGCGAAGATTCCGAGGTTGTAGAGTCGCCGCTGCGTGTCGGCCATTTGAATGGGCGAGAGCGGGTCGCCCGACGCGAGCAACAGGTTATGCTGTACCAACTGAGGCCGCGTGGTTTCGAGACCCTCCACAATCACATCGCGAACGAACTGCCTTTGCCCCTCCATGATGACAAAGCGAAGGTCCACCTGTTGCGCTTGGAGCCCTGGCTTCGAACTCCACTCGAAACTGGCGTTCGGAAAGCCGTTGGTAAAGTACATGGCCAGAATCCTGTCGCGGTCCGCAGCCACGTTGAATTCGCTGAACGGCTGGCCCTGTGACGAACTGAGCGTCGGGATAATACTGGCGGCATCGAGCTGCTCTATGCCGAACACTTCCAGCTTCGAGACAAACCATTGCGGCCCCTCATCAATTTTGAGGATCACCGCAATGTCGCCGATCTTGCCCTTGTAGTCGTCCTGCACTTCGGTGGTCACCTTCACATCGCGAAATCCGTTCTCGTTGTAAAGATTGACAATCGATTCTTCGTCCCTGCGCCGCAAGGCTTCACTGTAACGTCCGTGGCGCAGTGAGAAAGATTTCGGCGTCATGAACATGCGTTGCCGGATGGATTCAGTCGGGAAATAGTGATTTCCCCGGATCTCGAGATGCACCAGATTGTGGCGCTTTCCGAGATTGATCAGATAATCGATCTGTGCTGTATCGTTGAGCAGTCTCTGTTGCTTGAACTGCACGTCGACTTCGAAGTAGCCGGCTGACTGAAATTCATCCCTCAGATTTCGCTGACCCTCGATCAGCAAGTCGCGGTCAACGGTGTGTTCCTCGTAAATGGGTATATTCTGTCTGAGCTTCTTCTGAGAGACCTTGGCGCCCACGGTGTTGACCTGGACCTTGGGGCCTGCGTCAATATCCAGGTTCGGCTTCACGCGGCGTGTGTCGCGATCGTAATCCATGGACTTGAGTTGGGCTGAGGCCATGAGCCGGCCGTCGTTCTGATACTTGGAGCGAATGTTATCAAGCCCTTGCCGGGTGCGCGATTGCGTCACCGGGCGCCAGGTGCCAATCAAGCGATGCTTCCACCTTGTGGCTGTGATGATCTTGTCCACGGCCATCTTGAGATTGCCCGTGATATTCGGTGTGCGATAGCCTGCGCGTGGTCCGCTCTCGAGGACGAAGTGAACGTGAGCCTGCTGGGTCTTAGGATCGTAATCGATTCTCCGGCGAATCCGGTTTTCGTAATAACCGTTGGCGACCAAAAGCTTGTTCAACCCGTCTTCTGACGGAGCCATATTATCTTCGTGAAAGGCCTGACCAAGTTCCAATCTGGTCGCGTTGATCATCTGGCCGCGGTTTGGTGGATCGCCGACGTTCCCCTCCACCGTCACCGGACCCACGAACCAACTGTTCTTGGTGATGAAACGGACCCTCACCCCGCCAGCGGCCGTTTCGGCATCCACTTGAATATCTTCGTAGCAACCTGTCGCAAAAAGTTTTTGAATTGCCGTCTGGATGCCGGCCATCCGAAAAGCAGCGCCGCGCTGCAGGGGGATGAGTTCCCGGAGTTCCACCGAATCTACCGGCTGTTCCGGCGGGCTGAACTGAATATCGATGATGCGCTTACCCTCGTACTGTTCCGCTTGACACCAGGCGAGAGCAGGCAACGCAGCCCACAAAAGCCAGACGGCGAGATGGGGCGCGTCGCGAAAGCACACCATGCCCATGATAACCCGACCTTTCGAGCGAGTTTGCTACCATCAAGTGAGATGACGTACGGTGACAAAGAGCGTTACTCACGCCAGATTTTGTTCACCGGAATCGGGGAACAAGGCCAGCAGAGGCTGCTCTCATCACGCGTGACGATCGTTGGGTGCGGCGCGCTTGGAAGCGTGCAGGCGATGGAACTGGCGCGGGCCGGCGTGGGTCATCTGACGATCATCGATCGCGATTATGTCGAGCCCAGTAATCTTCAACGGCAGTTACTATTCGAAGAGTCCGACGCCGCCGATGGTCTGCCTAAGGCAGTCGCTGCTGAGCGCATTCTACGGAGAATTAACTCGGGCATCGGCGTGCGCGGTCTGGTCGAAGATCTCAATCCGTCAAACGCGGACGATTTACTCGACGGCGCGGACCTGATTCTAGACGGGACCGACAATTTCGAGACGCGTTATTTGATCAACGATTTCGCGGTGAATTGTGGTGTTCCCTGGATCTACGGAGCCGCCGTAGGCAGTTACGGCATCGAGATGCCGGTGATGCCGGGCCGCACCGCATGCCTTCGCTGTGTCTACCCCGAACCGCCTTCGGGCGCGCAACTCACCTGCGAAAACGCCGGCGTTTTGAACACCGTTACCGCTATCGTGGCGTCGCTCCAGGTTGCCGATGCATTAAGAATCTTATCCGGCGCGCAAGACCATTTGATTCCCCGCATCACAACCGTGGACGTCTGGGCCGGCGCCGTGCGTCAGACGGAGCAGCCAGCGGCTGACCCCGACTGCCCTGCCTGCGTCAGACACGAATTCGTCTATCTGCGGGGAGAGCGGCGCGCACCGATCAGTCTGTGCGGGCGCAATGCGGTCCAAATCCACAATTCGACGCAGCCGCTCGACCTCGCACAACTCAAGATCCGGTTAGGCGCGATGGGAGAAGTTCGGGCTAATGAATTCGCGTTGAGGTTTTTCCATACGCCGTTTGAGATGACGATTTTTGCCGACGGCCGCGCCATCATCAAAGGCACCACGGACCCAGGAGTGGCCCGCAGCCTGTACGCCCGCTTCATAGGGAACTAATACACACCAGACGAGTCGCGCTCCCGAGACTTTATTTCGTCTCCAGCACCACCACAGTATCGGCATCGTCACGCCTTTCCGGCAAGCGCAGCACGATTCCGCCTTCGATGGGCGTGACCCCGACAGACGTTCCCGAAGTCAACAATTTCGCGCTGGTAACGGGCGGCATTTTGGAAAGAGCCAGCAAATTGCCCTTCCAGTTCATGATATGCACGTAGACTTTGCCCGGCTTTTGCGTGGTGACGCCCCAGGAGTCTGGAGGTATGGGTCCGCCGCGAGTGCCGTAAATCGATTCGCCGTTCCGGTCGAGCCACTGTCCCATCCCGCGTAAACGCTCCACAAACTCCGGCTGGATCTTGCCGGTGGGCATCGGCCCGATGTTCAGCAGACAATTACCGTTGTAGCCGGCGGCCCGCGCAAGATATTGAATCAACTGCTCAGTGCTTTTGAAGTGCTTGTCGGTCTTGTTGTAGCCCCAGGCATTGTTGATGGTGTCGCAGGTCTCTAACGGCAGGTCTCCCACCGCGGAGCCGGCATTGAAGTCCACCGTTTTTTGGCCGGGCAAGTCTTTCTCAAACATCTGGAAATCCTCGCCAGGGAAGGGCAGTCGATGGTGATTGTTGCCTATCAGCGCTGCGGGTTGGAGGCTGTGGATCAACCGGTACGTACGGTCCAGGTGCCAGTCGGCATCGGGCCTGTCCCACCAGCCGTCGAACCAGATACCGCCGATTTCGCCATAGCCGGTCAACAGTTCGCGCAGTTGGTTGTCCATGAATTCCAGATACCGGTTGAAATCGCCGCTCTCGGGCCTGCCAGCGGTTTGCCCCGTGCGGCCCCGCGGATAATAATCCGGGTTGTGCCAGTCTAATTCCGAGTGGTAGAAAAATAACTTCATACCCTGCTTGTGGCACTCCTCTGCCAGCGCCTTCAGGACGTCTTTCTTATATGGCGTGGCGTCCACGATATTCCAATGGTTCTGCCTGGTGCCCCACATGGCGAAGCCGTCATGGTGTTTGCTGGTGATGGTGATGTACTTCATGCCCGCGGCTTTTGCCAGCGAAACCCACTCAGCCGGATTGTACTCGGTGGGATCAAACTGCGGCGGCAGTTTTTCGTATTCGGCCACGGTCATCTTGCGGTTATTCATGACCCACTCGCCGTCTCCAAGCACGCTGTAAACGCCCCAGTGGATGAACATGCCGAACCTTGCGTTTTGAAACCACTCGCGCGCCGACAGGTTAACTCCCGAGGGTTGGTAGGACTGGCCGAACGCCGTCGCGGCCAGCAACGTCGCAGCAAGAATGAATCGCATCATCTCAATCCCTTCAATATCCCAGCTTCTTATTTACCACGTTCAAGAGCGGCTCTCCGCGCCGGAAGCGCTCGAAATTTTCGAGAAAGAACTGCATCGCCCGCTCCTTCCAGTCTGGAGTATGATCGGCGCAGTGCGGAGAAAGGAGAACATTATCCAGCTTGTAAAGCGGATGGCCCGCCGGCAGAGGTTCGGTATCAAACACGTCGAGCGCAGCGCCACGAATGCGCTTTTTCTCCAGAGCTTCGACCAGTGCGCGCTCATCTACCAACAGTCCCCGCCCGATGTTGATGAGGACCGCGCCTGGCTTCATCGCGGCGAACTCCGGTTTGCCGATCATGCCCTGCGTTTTCGGTGTCAGCGGCGTAACCATCACGACGTAATCCGATCGCGCGAGCAACTCGTATTTCTGGTTCGCGCCGAGTACCTCCCGGACGTTGGGATCGTCGCCTGAAAGCTCCGGCCTGCGGCGCAACGCGACGACTTTCATTCCCAGCGCATGTGCCCGCGAGGCGACGGCACGGCCGATATCCCCATAACCGATAATGCCAAGCGTCTGCCCCGCAACTTCGGTGATATCGAACTGGTCCCACACTCCACGCATGTGGCTGAGAGCCATCCGCCGAAAATCTTTGGCGAAGAACATCACCGCGCCAATGACAAATTCTCCCAGAGGGCCGCTGAAAACTCCGCGTGAATTCGTAAGTGGCACTGGACTCTCAATCAGAGATGGAAAAAGAACGCCGTCGAGCCCCGCCGAGCGCGAGTGTACCCAGCGCACGCGCGGCGACATGCGCCACACGTCCTCAAAAAGTTCGAGGCTGGCGGACCAGTTCAAAATCACATCCGCGGCAGGCGCCGCCCGGCTGAACGCTGCGGGCTTGTCGCCGGCTGTGACGTTTGTATCAGCCGGCAGGGCCTCCAGCATCGCCAGTTGCGGCTCGGCCGGATGGGCCAAAACCATAACTGTGATATCGTCCATGAGGAGAAAACTGTAGCATGTTCGATTTGTCGCTGGAAGTGTTGCGTGTAGTTGAGGACGCGGCTATCGCGTCCGCCCGCACCATGGGCATGGGAGACGCGCACACCGCTGACCAGGCGGCGGTTGAAAGCATGCGACGCTGTCTCGACACCATAGCTGTTGCCGGAACCATCGTGATCGGCGAAGGCGAGCGTGACAAAGCGCCCATGCTCTACATCGGCGAAAAAGTGGGCTCTGCCAAAGATGAACGGTGCGCTCTCACAGTGGATATCGCGGTCGATCCACTCGAAGGGACAAATCTTTGCGCCACTGGCACAGGAGGCGCCATCACCGTGCTGGCTGCATCGGAAGGCGGCGGCCTGCTGCATGCGCCTGATTGTTATATGGAAAAAATTATCGTCGGGCCGTCGGCGAAAGGCGCGGTGGAACTGGATGCTCCCGTCAAGCAGAACCTCAAGGCGATTGCGCGCCGCTTGCAGCGCGGTGTGGATGATCTGGTGGTGGTGGTTCTCGACCGTCCAAGGCACCAGAAGCTGATCGCGGATATCCGGGAGGCTGGGGCGCGCATCCGCTTAATCAGTGATGGCGACCTTTCGGCCGGAATTGGCGCGGCTGTGGCGGGAACTGGTGTACATGCGGTAATGGGCTCTGGCGGTGCTCCAGAAGGCGTGTTGACGGCCGCGGCATTGCGTTGCCTGAACGGCGAAATTCTCGGGCGGCTGGTGGTGAAAGACGACGCCCAGCGCGAGCGCATGCGGGCCATGGGCATTCAGGACGCAAATAAGATTTACAACACTCAGGAACTCGCACCTGGCAGGAGTATCGTGTTCGCCGCTTGCGGAGTCACTGATGGCAACCTGCTGCAGGGTGTGCGCTTTTTTGGCGACGGTATTCGCACGCAATCCATTGTGATGACGCTTTCTCCCGCACGCGTGCGTTTCATCGATACGGTGCACCTGGAGAATAAGCCCGACGTGAAAGTTCGTTTCCGCTAAGCTGTACCGGACGGCGCCGGCAAGCAGTCGGGCTGCACCAGTCACGCTCTGGGACGCTCGGCCTACCCGTTCCAAACACCTTCCGCGCTATAGTGAAGGAACTTTTCCGGGTCAAGGTGCGTATTGGATGGAAAGCTATGAAACGCTCATCCCAAACTGGAGGCGTGCTGGCCGGGCTTCTCGTTGCGTTACTGATCCTGGCGGCGCTGGCGGTGGTCGGAGTCTTTGTGGCAGGCATGTACATTGCCGACAACATCCACGTCCAGAAGAGTCGTGGGGCGCACGGCGAAACCGTGCAGGTGGAAACGCCGGTCGGTACCATTCGTGTACAGGAACACAAGAATCTCGATCCGAAATTGATTGGCGTGCCGGTATATCCTGGTGCGCAGCGTGAGGACGACCATGGAGCCGCAGCCAGTTTCGATTTCAGTTTCGACTCCGCACATAAGGAATTTACGGTTCTGGCGGCCGAATACTCCAGCGATGATTCGGTCGCTAAGGTGAAAGAGTTTTATCAGCGCGAGCTGCCGCATTGGATCATCAGCCAGTCCCGCCACGGTCATTTCCAGATGGAATTCACCGAAAACGGGTTCAAACGCATTGTCGCCATCAGTGAGAAGCACGGCAAAACCGACATCAGCCTTGCATCTCTAGGAGAGCCTGCGGCAAACTGACGAGTAGGCCCTCACTATCGTTACATGCCTGAATTCTGTACCTGCGGCGCCCAACTGCCGCCGGACGCGCGCTTTTGCCATAAATGCGGGAAGCCCCAGCGGGAAGAGATTGTTCCCGAAGCGGCGTCTGATACCGGAGTTTCTGCCGAGCCTGCTTCGGCCATTGTCGTCGCACCAGCGGCGGTGGCTGCGATGCCGCTCAATTTCCGGAATCCTGTCGCTTTACGAATTGGACTGCTGGCAGCGGGGTTAGTCTGCATGTTAATCATGATCCCGGGCGTCAACTATGCTTCAGTGGTCTGGCTGGTGGGCGCGGGATTCTTTTCGGTTTGGGTGTACAAACGCCGCACCGGCCAGCGCCTCAGTGTCCGCAGCGGAGCCCGCATGGGTTGGATCACGGGCGTTCTGAGCTTTATTCTCATATCCGTTCTCTTCGGTCTCTGCATCCTGGCGATACAGCAAGCGGGTGGACTATCCGTGCTCCGGCAACGTCTGCATGATCTGTCGATCCAGCAGAACGCCGCTGACGAAGCTTTAAAGATGTTGCAGAATCCTTACGAGATCGTTCGGTCGCTCATCGTCATGTTCTTCGTCATGACGCTCACCTGCACGGCCGGCGGCGCCTTGGGTGGCAAGCTGCTCGGCAAAGACTGACTGTTCACGGAAGTTGTTCAGCGACACAGGATCGACATGACGTCCAGGACCGCCATGGTGCGCCGGTTGTAAATGACAACGCGCCCTTCAATGACACCGCGGCGGCAATATTCGCAGCGTAGCGGAGCCAGGCGTCCTTCTAACTCACGTGGGAGTGGAGCGATCTTCTTCTGCCAACCGGGTGGCAGCGTGCCGCCACGGGCAAGCTTCTTCTGCAGACCGGGCGGCAGCGATCTTCTATCGTCAACGTAATAATCGTGGATCGCGCGAACGTCGCCCGTTGAGAAAACCTATCGAGACATCGGCGTCTGTTTCGCCTTGCGGCTTCCTGGCTTCGAGCGAGGGCAGTTCCGCCACCAGCGCCAATAACAGAATGCCCGTCACGTTTTTCATCTTTCGACTCCCGTTGACTTCTTATTTCTCTGAGGCCCAAGCGCGGACGACTGGCTTCTAGCGCGCTGCAATTATTCTCCGATCCAGTTGAAGGGTTGTCGACGATCTCTTTGGTTATCAGCACGTACCGGGACAGCTTCGATACAACGAAGTTCCAATCAGATCAAACTGCCGAGAGGGAATTACCCGTCTGGCGCGCAGCCGGATTGCGGCTCGCCCGCGAGATTCGCTAGATTGGAAGCGGAGGAATGGCCGAGTGGCTGAAGGCGGCGGTCTTGAAAACCGTTAGCGGGGTAACTCGCTCGGGGGTTCGAATCCCCCTTCCTCCGCCAAATTATCTATCTTATAATCAATGGCTTAGAGCTGTTTTAACCTGTCACTGTGGCTGAATTGCCACGCGATTGTGGCTTGGACGTTCTAAGTTATGAGGAAGAGGGTACCCTCCCCCCACTACAGAGGGGTTTCCGGCAAAGATGATGGCGTGGTTACGTCGCTGCGCCCGGCCTTAATCTCGACAACTGGAGGTGGGGTGCACTCCAGAGCAATGATCAACTAAACTAGAAACATGGAGAAGACTGTTCAGGCAGTTTACGAGAACGGAGTTCTCCATCCCTTGGAACCGCTCCTGCTTGCAGAAAGACAACAGGTGACGGTCACCATTTCCGACGGGATCAGTCTGTCTCCAAGTCATCCGCTATTGGTTTCTCCCGACGAGTGGTCGGACGCCGCGCACGATGACATCGGTCTCGATGAAGTCAGGCGAGCGCTGTCGACGATCCATGGCTCTCTTTCCGAAGCTGTACTGGAAGAGCGCCGAGAGCGCTGATTGCCCAAATACTTCTTGGACACGAGCGCCCTGGCTAAGGTTTATCGCAAGGAGGCCGGCAGTGATTTCGTTGATCGGATTCTTTCAAAGCCGGGCTCCCAATATCTTATCTCTCGCCTCACTATCGTAGAAATGGAATCCGTTTTTGCACTGAAGGCGCGGGCTGGAGAGATCGATCAGAAAGCTGTGCTGATCGCACGCCGTCGCCTCGAGGCGGATCTGGGTCATCGTCGCCTTTTGGTGGCTGCCGTTAACGACGAGCATTTTCGAGGCGCCAGACAATTGCTCTTCAAGCATGGCGCAGTCGAAGCGCTCCGCACGCTCGATGCCTTACAACTCTCAGTCGCACTTGGGCTCAAGCGAGCCGAACTTGTAACAGTGTTCGTCGCAGCCGACCAGAAACTCTGCCGAGTGGCCACGCTCGAAGGGTTCGCGGTGACGAACCCTGAACAGCCAGCTTCAATCGTGATTTGAGATTCGGGGTGCTGCGAACCGACCAGGCCGGCGAAAGCTCGTTCCCGAATTCCTGGCGGAGGCTGGCGCGCCGTGTGGTCCGGCACGATGTCGATTTCGCGGCGCGAACGGTCCACTCTCGCTCACGGGCTCTTCTTTACGCTCCGTGGCTTTTTTGCTTTTTCGACTTGAGCCTTGGCAGTGGCCTTTGCGTGATCGCCGTAAAGGTCATCGACGGCTTCAACCAGCCGGGCGGCGTAATTTTCGGCCGTGAGGCGAACCCATGCCGGAGAGACCCGGATGAGCCAAAACAGCAGCAGAAGAATGTCGGCGCCCAAGGCGAGCCACAAAGTGTCTTGGACGCCGTGCTGGTTGTAAATCGCCGCGCCGATGAACACACCGCAAATCAGGCAGCCGAGGATGCTCGACGTCAAGCCGTAGGGCCTGAGCCCCAGCAGGTTGCGGCGGTACCCATAGCTAACCAGCTCGCCAAAAACGAGAGGAAAGCGTTTCTGATCGCGCGTGCTGTTGCGCAAGTGCATTGACCACGCGGCATAACAGATATCGGCTGCATCAGGACCGTTTCTCTCAACGTCGGGGGGCCGGCGATGAAGTGTTCGGCACCAGCTCAACAAGCCGCGCATGGTAGCGGGCTTTCGTAATCGCGTCGATGCGCCGATCGCCGTGACGCAGATCGCAACCGAGGGCATGCCTCCCCAGCTTTCCCAAAGCTTATTCTCCAGAACTTTTCCCGGATCGCGGGCAAGCTGACTCAACCAGTAGGTGCCACCGACAGCGCCGAGGCCGAGCCACAGCATCTTCAGCCAGGAAAGCCTAGCCCCGCGATCGCGACGATCGCGATAACGGTGGGTGCGATGACAAGTAGTGAAGGGTAAAGCCGCGCATTGTGGGCGTAGCGGTCGGGAAAGACGTTCTCTGTCCAGCTCTTACCTTGTTCTGCCACGAGCGTCCTCTTTCATTGCAGGTTGCTTCGCACAGGATGTCCGAGTTCGCGGCAGGAGTCGAACAGCTTCCTTATCGTTGTGGACCGCGACATACAAGCCCGACGGTAGTCGCTGTGTTCCCGCGATCACGAGAAGAAAGCCATTCAAATGATGGGTTGATTTCTTGAACGCCTCAGTGATGCTGTGGAGATCCTGCGGCGAGGGAGAGGGAACAGGCTCGGGGTGAGTGTGCCAATCGCCCAGAAAGAAAAGCCCTCTCCGATGGGCGTCATCAATCTCAGCCTGTTCCGCTTTTCGGTCCGGCTGGTAAGAATACCGCGTGCGAATATCAGTTGGCCGCGGTCCGGTGGCGTGTTCTACCGTTACCGTCGTCCACGCAACGCGGCCGCATCAAGGTTTTCAGGATCAGCAGGTCAAGCGTGCCCTGGAGGACGTCGGGATTACCCTTGCTCTGTATGCCGTATAGATGTCTATGGAATTATGCGCCCGATGGAGTCGGGTGTCAAGCGGGTAAGGCGAGGCAAATGTGGTTCATTCGTATCGCAGTACGACTGTCGGATCGACTCGAGCGGCCCTCCGCGCCGGAAAGTAGCAGGCGCCCAGGCCGATGAGCAGGAATAGCGCGCTCGACCCAACGAAGGTTGCTGGATCCGCGGCGGTAATGCCATACAGTAGAGTTCGGATCAGGCGCGTGACCAGCCAAGCACCCGCGAGCCCAATCGTTAGCCCAATACAGATGAGTCTCACTCCGCTCCTCATTACAGATCGCAGGATGTCCTGTTGACGCGCACCCAGAGCCATCCGAACGCCGATTTCCGACGTGCGCTGCTTTACCGCATATGCCAGGACGCCGTAGATTCCGAGGGAGACGAGGACCAAGGCAAGCAAAGCAAACGCGCCGAGCAACTGGAGTTGCAGCCGGCGATCTGTCAATTCGGAGGAAAGCAAGACTTGCATCGGCTGAACTTTTGAGACCGGTTGATCTTTATCCACATCGGTAATCACCCTCCGGATCGCAGGCGCGAGGCTCAGGGGCTCACCGACGATGCGAACCGCAAGATCCCGCGGAGTGAAGAACCCGAAATTCGCGGCTACCTGGTATGAGAAGTACATTTCAGGGCGTGCGGGAACGTCGAGGGTCAGTTGGCGGATATCGCCGACGATGCCGACAATTGTGATCCAGGGCGTCGATGATGAAGCGTCTCCAAGCTTGAAACGCTTGCCGATCGCGTCCTCGGCGGGCCAATACTCTTTGGCCATGGTTTGGTTGATGAGCGCGGCGGGAGGTGAGTCGGGCCCGTCACTCTCGCGGATGCTACGTCCCGCTATCAACCGGGCGCCAATAGTGCGCAGGTAGTCAGGCGTTATGACGCGGTGATTCGCGTCGTTATAGAGACCGCCTGGTGGCGCAGGCTTGCCTTCAATCGCGAATCCGCTCGTTCCCCCGCCGTTCGTAAACGGAAGAAACGTGGTGTATCCGGCGGCAACAACTCCTGGAAGCGCCGTTACACCTGTGAGCACGCGGTGATAAAACTCGACACGGTTCTTCAGCTCCCGGTATTTCGATTTCTCTGTCGCAGAAAGCGATGTCCGCAGGGTAAGAACGTGTTCAGGCCGGAATCCCGGATCGATTTGCTGGAGATGAAAAAGCGTCTGGAGCATCAATCCAGTTCCGATCAGCAGAATGACGGCGAGCGAGACTTCGATGACAACCAGTGAACTGCGAAGCCCGCCACTCCCCACTCCAACGGCGCCGCGCCCACCCTGCTTCAATGTCTCGGCTATTGCGCCACCCGAGATGTGGCAGGCAGGGGCCAATCCGAACAGAATCCCGGCGGCCATGGCGATAGCAACCGAAAACAGCAGGACCGGCCCATTGAGACTAACTGCTGCTGTACTCGCGAGTGGCAGCGGAATGAGTTTCGTCAGGAAACCAAAAGTCCACGAGGCGAGAAGAACACCAACGACGCCGCCGAGGGACGCAAGAAGGACGCTTTCGGTAAGCACCTGGCGCACCAGCCGACTGCGCCGTGCACCCAGAGCGATACGCATGGCCATTTCACGCTGGCGGCCAGTGGCTCGCGCGAGCAGCAGATTTGCGATATTCGCGCAGGCAATCAACAGGACTCCCCCGACTGTGGCCAGCAGGACGATGAAACCAAGCCTCAAATTGCCGACAAACTGATCGTGCAGCGGGATGACGACGGTCCCGACGCGTGTGTTCGTTTCGGGATATTCTTGCTCCAGTTGCTTTGCGATGCCGGTCATTTCAGCCCGAGCGCGCTCTACCGTTACTCCACGGCGTAAACGTGCGACGACCTCCAGGAAATGGTTACTTCGCTGGCGCCATTGTTCGGCTGAAAAGGCCACGGGAACCCAGACATCCACCGGATCTGGGAAATCGAAGCCCGGCGGCAAAATCCCGACGACCGTGTACTTTTCGCCGCTCAGCAGGATGGCTTTCCCAACGATTTGCGGATTGGCGCCGTAGCGGCGAACCCAAAGGCCACGGCTCAGGAGCACGACATGGGCAGCACCAGACCGGTCTTCTTCGGGCAGAAAGGTGCGCCCGGCAAGAGGCCTGACGCCGAGCAACGGGAAGAAATTGGTGGTGACGATCTTTACTTCCACTTCTTCAGGTTGGCCGTCTCCGGTGAGGTTCATCAGGTCGCCGTGCATGGCGGCCATGTCCTCAAAAACATGATTCCGATTTTTCCAATCGATGAAGTTTGCGGGCGCCGGCGTGTTCTGCGGGAAACCCATGAAGGAGAGATCCTCCCAGACCATGACTAGGCGATCTGGGTTTTGGAACGGCAAAGGCCGAAGGAGGACCGCATTCACGACGCTGAAGATCGCGGTGTTGGCGCCGATGCTGAGGGCGAGCGTCAACACTGCCGCTACGGTGAAGGCGGGGCTTTTCCGTAGGATTCTGGCTGCATACCGGAGGTCTTGCAGCAGGTCTTGGATAAGGTTCACACGGCGCATATCGCGGCACTCCTCTTTGATTTGTGCCATTCCGCCAATGGTGCGCCGTGCTGCGTAGCGCGCTTCTTCGGCGCTCATGCCGGCGGCCAGGTTTTCTTCAATCTGCTGCTCGAGATGGAATCGCAGCTCGGCATCCAACTCCTGATCAACCCGAGGGCGCCAGAGTAACGAGCGGAGTCGTAACAACAATTCGTCCACCCAACGCGTCACTCGTACCTCAATGCGACCATTGGATCGACCTTCGACGCCCGGCGCGCGGGGATAAAGCTGGCAAGCGCTAGCACCGCAGCCAGAAATGTACAGGTGCCGCTCATGATGAAAGGATCGTAGATGTTCACCCCATAGAGCATGCCAGTGTGCTCATGCGGCGCCAGGTAGAGCGCATGCCGGAGCAACCTGCCAAGAATCAGCGAGACCGTTACACCAAGCAAGATCCCCGTAACGCCGATCGCGAGCGATTGGGCGATTGCGTGACACAAAATTCTGCCTGGACTGGCTCCCAGGGCAAGGCGAACGCCAAATTCCTGTGTCCGCTGCTGGACAAAATACGCGACCGTGCCGAAGGTTCCGACCGAAACGAGAATCAGCGCCACGCTGGCGAGAGCAGCCACCAGGAACAGGTTGAAGCGCGCGCCCTGCAGCGAATTCGCAATGCGATCGTCCATCGTCTCCATATCGAAAACGGGCTGATCCTTATCCAACGCATACGCCGTCGCCCGAATGCCGCGGGCAACGTCTCCGCGCGGCACATCCGAAGCAAGCAGGACGAACGCCGAAGGAACAGGATGTTGCGCAAACGGAACAAACAGGAAGTTAAAAGGCACCTCATCGGGACCGAATTCCTGCGCGTTTTCTGCGACGCCGATGATCTGCACAGGGGCATCCCCCGGAACTCCACGCCGCTCATCCGCGACGAACTCGAGTACTTTTCCTATGGGGTTTTCGCTTCCAAATAAGTCGCGCGCCGCATTGCGATTGATGATCGTCACGCGCGGCGAGCTGGCCGTGTCCCGAGGATTGAAGGCGCGCCCTGCCAACAGATGCATGCGCAGCACCTGAAAATAATTTGGGGCCACTGCGTGAATGATCACAAACGATCCAAGTGGGCGATTAGGAGGCTGGCCGGCTATGTTGACCATCGCGAACAGCGACTCTGAGCCGGTGAGTGGAAGCCCGCTACCGAGCGTGACTGCGCGCACACCCGGCAATGAACCGAGGTGTTCCCCTAATTGATCGAAATAACTCCGTATCTGTTCCGGTTTCGCATAGCGCTCACCCCGAAGTGAGACGTGAAAGGTCAACGCGCCGGGCGCATCGAATCCGCGCGGGACCTCCTGAAGCCACACGAAACTCGATAGGAAAAGTCCAGCCCCAAAAAGCAGCACAACTCCCAGCGCCACCTCGATAGCTACCAGCGAACTGCGTGCACGCCGCTGCCCGCGACTTACGGATCGGCCTGGAGCTCGCTGCCGCATCGCGTCATTCAAGTCGGCGCGGGAAGCAAGAACAGCCGGAGCGATGCCCACAAGCACCGCCGAGATTACGGAGACCGCCAACGTGAACAGTAAGACCCGCCGATCGAGAGTGATCGGCGCGTGTCGTGGCAGGTCGGGAAACACGCTCACGAACCAGCGCCCGAACCAGACTCCGGCAAGAGCGCCCGCTCCACCACCAGCCGTCGCAAGCATCAGGCTTTCGACAAGCATTTGGCGCATCAGCCTGCCGCGTCCGGCGCCCAGCGCTGCACGAACTGCGAACTCCCGTTGACGCGCAAGCCCGCGAGCCAGCAACAGCCCGGCGGTATTGACACACGCGATGAGCAGAACGAGCGCAACTGCCCCCGCGAAAAAGTAAAGCGGCCGCGCAGAAAAATTCGTCCAGAATTCGCGGAAATTCGCGACTACGGTCATATCCTCAGGTTGGACTCCCTCCGATTTCACTTCACGCTCGTAGATCGCCTCCAGCTCTTCGCGCGCTCCCTCTGCCGTGAAGCCAGGCGCCAGCCTGCCCAGCACATCGAGACTCCGCAACACCTGTTGGGACGCATGCGCTGCAAAAGGAACAAAAACCGCCGGCTCGTCCGTGTATTCAAATCGAAGGCGCGAGGACGCAATCCCAACAATCGTGTACGACTCACCATCAAGCGTAATTGACTTGCCAAGCACCGAAGGATCCGAATTGAACCGATCTCGCCAAAACACATGGCTGATCATGGCGACATGATTGCGCCCCGGCGTTTCCTCCTCCACGACAAACGCGCGGCCGCGCTCTGGCTGGACTTGCAGTGTGTCAAAGAAATTGGACATCACCGGCATCACCATCACTCGTTCTGACATGCCATTGCTGGTGAAGTTGCGGTTACCCGGGTAAAGGTATCCGGTAAGATTCGTGAAGCAGTGGGATTGCTCGCGCCACGCTTGAAAGACGCGTTCTGAAAGCACGTCCTGACGCCTCGGATTTTGCCGAAGCACGAGGTGAACATCCACCAGTCGTTCGGAATCAGGGAACGGTAGTGGCCGCCAGAGCTGAGACTCGAGGATGCTGAAGATCGCCGTGTTGGCTCCAATACCGAGCGCCAAGGTGAGGACGGCCACTGCAGTGAAGCTGGGGGATTTCCCCAGCATACGAAGGCCGTAGCGGATGTCTTGGGCAAGATCCTGAACCCAATTCACTCGGCGCATATCACGGCATTCCTCCTTGATCTGCTCCGCGCGGCCAATGGCGCGCCGCGCTGCGTAGTGCGCTTCTTCAGGCGGCATTCCGGCAGCCATGTTCTCTTCGATCTGCTGCTCCAGATGGAAGCGCA
>QHXW01000079.1 GCA_003223115.1 Acidobacteriota bacterium | reverse complement strand
GCGACACCTCGACGAACGCCGAGGGCTACTTTACATTCGCGTCCCTGCCAGTCGGCGATTTCGCCTACGAGTTGACGGTTGAGGCGCCTGGCTTCGTCTCATACAAAGGTTCCGGCATTGCTTTGAACGGCGGCGAGAAGCGCAATATGAATCTCATCTTAAAAGTGGGTGAGACGACAGAAACCGTGGAAGTAACCGCAGGCGCTGAGGAACTGGCCACTGTCGACTCCGGCGAGAAATCGGCCACTCTCACTACTAAAGAATTGCAGAATTTTGTCTCGGTGGGCAGTAACGCGGCCGAGTTCATCAAGATCATGCCGGGCTTCGGTATTAAGAACGGCACGTCGAACACAGCCAACTACAACGGTCAGGTCATCGGCATAAACGCCAATGGCGACGCCGGCAGCCAGAGCCCGCTCAATGATGCATACTCCTACAACGGCCTGCCCGGCAACTCGCTGGATATCACGGCGGACGGCGCGCACGTTTCCGATCCTGGCTGCAACTGCGACACGCCGGTGAATCCGAATTCGGACATGATCGCCGAGTTCAAGGTGCAGACCTCGAATTTCAGCGCAGAAAACCAGAAAGGTCCCATCGTCGCAAGTTCGGTGGCGAAGTGGGGCGGCAACCAGTTCCACGGGTCCGGGTTCTTCTATGCCAGGAATTACACGTTGAACGCCAATGACGCTCTGTTCAATGCGACCGGCACTCCGCAACCCCAAAACAAGTACTACTATCCGGGCGGCACCATCGGCGGTCCCGTACTGATCCCCGGAACAAGTTTCAACAAGAATCGCAACAAGCTATTTTTCTTCACCGGCTTCGAATACTTCTATCAGGTGCTGGACACCGGTCTGCTGCGCGCGACCGTCCCGACTCCGGGCATGTTGGGGGGCAACTTCTCCCCGTCTGAAATCGCCAAGATCGGCCCGTACACATCTTCGGGTGGCCCTCCCGGAAACCTCACCGCCGACGCTCTGAAAGCATTCCCGGGCGGAATCATCCCGTCCTCGCAGATCGATCCGAACATGGTGGCCCTGATGAAGTTGTATCCGGTGGCGAATGCCACGCCCACTCAATCGGAGCCTTTCAACTATATTCAGGCGGAAACCTTCAACCAGAACAATACTCAATGGATGTCGCGTGTGGATTTCAATATCAGCGACAATACCAAGCTGTTCGTGCGCTACAACCTGCAGCGCGAAACGCAGCAGTTTCCGGTTGGATTGTGGTGGCGCAATGGCAACCAGGTTCCGTATCCGACGCCGGTGTTGGGCAAGAACCGCTCCGATTCTGTCACCGCGTCTCTGACCCACGTATTCAGCCCGTCCATGACCAACGAGTTCGTTTTCGGCTATACCTTCATCGGGTTCCCGAACGTTTTCAAAGATCCCAAAAAGGTTGACCGGACGGCGGTAGGGTACAACTACAAGGGCCTCTACAAGAACGGCGTTACTCAGATTCCGTCGTTTGGAAGTTGGGGTGGGGGCGAAGCAGCCTTCATCTTCAACCCCAGCGGTTTTGAAGCAGGCGGCCCCACTTCCGGTTTGTATGCCAATAAGTACATGCCCAGTTTCAGTGACACTGTGTCGAAAGTCTGGGGCACCCACACCTTCAAAGCCGGTTTCTTCTGGGAATGGATCCGGAATGCCCAGCCTGCCAGTGATTACGCCAACGGCAATCTGTTGGTCGGGCCCTGGAATGGAAATTCGTACGGCAATTTATACGCCGACCTAGTGACTGGAAATATCACTGACAGTTACACCGAGACTTCCTTTGACCGCATCAACGATATCGCCTACAAAACGTACGAGGGCTTCTTGCAGGATTCCTGGAAGGTGAGCAAGAAGCTGACCCTGGAACTGGGTCTCCGGATGACGCACTTCCAACCCTGGGTAGACCGGCTTGGGTATGGGTATTCGGTTTTCGACTACTCCAAGTACAGCCCGACTTGCGCGCCCTCGGATTACTGCGGATTCCTGTGGCACAAGAAGGACCCCAGCGTGCCGCTGGGAGGCTTCCCCACGAGAGCACTGTTCTACCAGCCGCGTTTCGGCGTGGCCTATGACATTACTGGCAGCGGCAAGACGGTGCTGCGCGGTGGCTGGGGCCGCTACTACTTTCACTCGGGCCAGTTCACGAACGGCCTGGAAGCGGCCGCGGGAGTGCAACAGGTGACCGTGAACACGGGCACTGTTGGCGGGGCTCATTTGTTTGCCAAGGACCTCGAAACGCTCAACATATCGAATGCTGCGGTGTCACCATCGGCGGTGGACAGCAAGAACGATAGGCAGGCGTATACGGACAGCTACAGTTTCACGATATCGCGGCGCCTGCCGTGGTCCAGCCTGCTGGAAGTGGCGTATGTGGGCAACCAGACTCGCGACATCGCCTACTCCAATATCAAAAATATCAATCTGGTTCCAGTCGGTGCCTTACTGTCGAGCAATAATGGCGGCGTGGATCCAGCTTCGCTCGACGCGAACAAGTTCCGGCCCCTGCTGGGCTTCAATGACCTGTACCTCGCCACTAATCGCGGGTGGGCGAATTACAACTCGTTACAGGTGACCTGGGTGCGCACCAAAGGCCGTTACACCATCAACATGAATTACACCTTCGGCAAGGCCATGGGACTGGTGAACTTCGACGATCAGTTCAACCTCAACAACGACTATGGTGTGCAGCCGGGCAACCGGACGCACCTCTTCAACGCAGCCTACTCCATAGAGTTGGGCGACCACACCAGGAACAAGCTGGCGGCCGGCTTCATCAACGGCTGGCAGCTCTCCGGCATCACCCAGTTTCAGAGCGGCGCCAATCTCGCAGGCTTCAGCAATAACGCCAATTTCAACTTGAACCTCAACAGCCTGAAGATCCCTGGCACCAAGTACAACATCAGCAACGCATCGCTATTAGGCACAACCGATATCCAGCTCAACCCCATCCTGACGTGCAACCCGGCTTCAAAACTCGGGCACAATCAGTACGTCAACCCGAGCTGTTTCGCCCCCCCGACTCAGATCGGGCAGAACGGTCCAAGTGTTCTTCCCGCGGTTTATGGACCGGCGTTCTTCAACTGGGATCTGGGATTGTTCAAGAACTTCCAGATCAGCGAATCGAAAAAGCTGCAGTTCCGCGTCACGGGTTACAACTACTTGAACCACCCGTTATGGTCTTTTCCCGCCGGGACCCCTAACCTGACTCTCGGCTTCGACGGATCTACCGGGAAGGTGAACACTCCGAACTTCGGCTCGGTGACCGACAAGCAAGGTCACCGCGTCATACAACTCGCGATCAAATTCATGTTCTGATCGCGATTTGAAAGACAAGTCTTAACGTAGGGGCTGTCTCGAAAAGGGGCGGCCCTTTTTATCTGTTGGACTGCTCCGTTACCGACGCCTCCCGAATACTCAGGCGCGCCCACTGCCAGGCCCGGGCACGACTCGCGGCTGGGCCCGCGTCTTCCACTTCCACGCGCATCCTCGCCGGGCGCGAGATTTGCTGGAATCTCGACCGGTTTCAGACGCCAGGAACATCGCGCGCCCCACTGGCCCTCGCGATATGCGTCGCGGCGAGCCTCCATGGCCGTCGATACCCAGTCCTCCTGGCCAGCTATTTGTGGGCCCCCCTGGGTCGTCCGTGCCAGTCGGCGTAAGCCCATCTGCGACTTGCGCGCGGAGCGAGTTTAGCCCGCGCGTATCGATGGCGTAGAGGACCACGCCAGCGCGAACGGACTCATCCACCCATGGCGCATGCTGGCCAGGATCGGCCGCCTATGCCGCTCTCAATTGCCTTGCCGCGGGAGACGGGATCGACTTCATCAGGCGTTGCCAGCGGGAGATTGTCGGAGAGAATGACGACGGATTTCCGGCCCGGCAGGCCGGCCATCCAGTGCAAGAGTCTCCGCAAGGAACGGGCGACTGCGATGGTGTAGTTTCTGATTCGGCCATGGGTCTCTTCCTGCCCCAGAGTGCTGCCGAGCTGCGCATCCTCAGCAGGATTCATCCCCACAGGCCGATAAGTTTGCGCCAGACCGCTCCCCGCTGGATTCCAGCGCACCTGGTCCGCCGCGGCCAGCAGCAGACGGTGGTCGGTGGTGAAGTCCTGAAGCGCGCCGAGGCCCGCGCTGGCGCGGACGATGGCCACCAGCTCGCCCGGCTGCAAGCTTCTTCGGAGCGGTTGCCACCGGGGACCTTGCGGGTCTCGGCGCGATTCTATCCACCTGTACAAAGGTGCAGGACTTGATCTCCTGCGGCTTGCCATCCAACAGGACGTCGAAATCCTCGCATGTGAGGCCGGGAACCGGGACGCAGTGCGAATCAGTGACGGGTGGCGTCCACTTGAACCAGGTTGACGGAAATGCGAACCCGGAACTCGTGCGCCTGCTGCTGCGACGTGGCCGGATTGAGGCAGGCCAAGGCCGCCAGGACCAGTGCGCCCTTGATCCGGATGCGTACCTCTAACTGGACACGCGAGCCGCATTGGATCGCTTGCCTTTCGCGCGCATGGAGCCCTCCTCGCGCTGCGCAGGAGTAAAATGAAACAGACAGTTTCTCAACATCAAGTATGGCAGGCCGAGGGCCGCTATTCATGGCGGGCCGGCATGCGACACCCGACACCCTGGAGACACCGTCATGAAGCCTTGGAGTTATTCAATCGGGCTGCTCATCTTAGCGGCGCTGATCTCTGCGCCCGCGTTCACCCAGCCGCCACCCCCTGGTCCCGCCGCCGCCCCGCAGCCCTCGGTAAAGACCACCACCGAAGAGGTTCTGCTGGATATCGTTGTCCGGGATAAGAAGGGACGGCCCATAACCGACCTCAAACCTGAAGATGTGACGGTGTCCGATAACGGTGTACAGCAAACTCTCACCAGCTTCCGCCTGGTGAAGGGTGCAGAAGCTATCAATCAGACGAATGCGGCAACTCCGCTTGATCCGTTGCGACAAGCCCGGCTTGTGACCCTCGCCTTCGAGCCGCTGGGAGAAATTGATCAGCGAAAGATGGCACGTGCAGCGGCGATCGACCTGATCAACGGCGAGCAGGGCGCCAATGTCTACTACTCGATCGTGGTCATCAATACACGGCTCCTGGTTCTGCAACAGTTCACCAAGGATAAAGACGCACTGACGGCCGCCATCGAAAAGGCCACGGGCGGATACGCCGGTCAAAAGCTCATGGCGGAGTCAGAATCCATCCAGAGCGAGCTCCGGAGGCAGCTGGGCGGCCAGCCCGGCGCCGAGCAGTCCACCACTCTTCTCGCCGCCGCGAGCCAGGTCGCGAGCCAGAACACATCGAACGGGCGGCCGCCGGCGGAC
>QHXW01000463.1 GCA_003223115.1 Acidobacteriota bacterium | reverse complement strand
CCCCACGCCCGGAAAACAAGCGAGTGTGGGCAAGTTTGCTCAAGGGCAAGACCGCCGTTATCCAAGACCGCCGTTATCGAGGAGGTGGCTAAAGAGATGGACCGCCGCGATCCCGCGCGATCAACCACGCGCCTGGCCTTGACGGACGGCGAGCGTGCTCTCCAGATTCGAGTGGACCAAAAGCTCAACGTCACCTTGATCCTGGATCTGATGCACGCACTGGAAAAACTCTGGAAGGCCGCCTATGTCTTCCATACCGAGGGAAGCCTGGAAGCCGACCTTTGGGTTCTTGACCGAACTCTGCGAATTCTGTTTGGCGAGGTTGGCCAAGTCGTCAAAGGCATCCGTCAGAGCATCACCAAACGTGGCCTGTCCGGCCCCAAACGCAAAACCCTGAACGCGGTTGCCAACTACCTCTATCGCAACCGCTCCCGAATGCGCTACGACGAATACCTCGCCAACGGTTGGCCGATTGCCAGTGGCCCGGTCGAAGGCGCCTGCAAGAACCTGATTAAAGATCGCATGGAACGCTCCGGCATGCGCTGGACCGAGCAAATGGCGGAGGCCATCGTCCAACTCCGAGCCATCTATCTGTCAGGGGATTTTGATCGCTACTGGCAATTCCACATCGATCAGGACCAGCACCGCCTATATCCTGCGCCTTGGAGCGTCGTTCCAAAGTAGCCACACCCGAATCAAATTCTTGTACGCAGTGGTGCTGGCGCGGCCGCCTAGGCCCGCTGAAATTCACTTAGTTAGTGCTCGACACGCTGAAAGGATTTGAGGACCGCTAACGCAGCGACCGGAAAGCTGCCACAAGTTTTCTGGATCACGGCGACTCGCAACAAGACAAGAAGCTGGACGTTAAAGAATTGGCTGCTTACACCAGCATTGCAAGTCTGATCTTGAATCTGGATGAGACGGTGACTAAGCCATGAGGGCGCACTGAAATGGGACCACTGGACGAGACCGGACTGTGGTTGACGCGCCGGCATTTCTTCGGGCGGGGCGCTACCGGCATCGGCGTCGCGGCTCTGGCCGGTTTGTTGGGCAACAATCTGCAAGCCGAGACTAATGCGAAGGTCCACGGCGGCCTGCCAGGCCTTCCCCACTTTGCGCCCAAAGCCAAACGCGTCATCTACCTGTTCCAATCCGGCGGTCCTTCGCAAATGGAACTGTTCGATTTCAAGCCACGGCTCACAGAATTTCAGGGCCAGGACCTGCCGGAATCTGTGAGGATGGGCCAGCGGCTCACCGGAATGTCGGCGACGCAGTCGAGTTTCCCAGTGGTGCCTTCGAAGTTCGGCTTCACCCAACACGGAAATTCGGGCGCTTGGGTCAGCGAGCTTTTGCCGCACACTGCCAAAATCGTCGATCAGCTGACCTTCGTCAAAAGCCTGCACACCGAAGCCATCAATCATGACCCCGCCGTCACCTTCATTCAAACGGGTTCGCAGATCGCTGGCCGGCCAAGCATCGGATCGTGGCTTTCGTACGGAATTGGCTGCGAGACGGAAGATCTTCCGGCGTTCGTGGTGATGATTTCGCCGGGATCGGGAACCGGCGGACAGCCACTCTACGATCGCTTGTGGGGCAGCGGCTTTTTGCCGAGCCGCTATCAAGGCGTCAAGTTTCGCTCGGTCGGCGATCCGGTGCTGTATTTATCGAATCCCGACGGCTTCACGGCGAATGACCGCCGCCGCTTCTTGGATGGTCTCGACAAGCTGAACCAGATGAATTTCGAGATGTACAACGATCCGGAGATCACGACGCGCGTCTCGCAATACGAGATGGCTTTCCGCATGCAAACCTCGATACCCGAGCTGACCGACCTCTCAAAAGAGCCGCCCCACACGTTCGAGCTTTACGGTGACGATGCCAGAACGCCGGGCACGTTTGCGGCAAACTGCCTCCTCGCCCGGCGCCTGGCGGAACGTGGTGTCCGCTTCATCCAGTTGTTCCACCGTGATTGGGACCATCACGGGAAACTTCCGGAGGGACTTCCGAAACGTTGCAAAGAAGTGGATCAGGCCTCTGCCGCCTTAATTCAGGACTTACAAGCGCGAGGCATGCTCGACGAGACACTGGTGATCTGGGGAGGCGAATTCGGCCGCACCGTTTATTGCCAGGGCCGTCTTACCCCGACTGATTATGGCCGCGATCATCATCCTCGCTGCTTCACAGTGTGGATGGCCGGTGGCGGTATCAAGCCCGGAATTACGCTGGGCCAAACCGACGACTACTGCTACAACATCACAAAAGATCCGGTGCACGTCCACGATTTGCAGGCAACCATACTGCACTGCCTGGGTATCGACCACACGCGGCTGACCTATAAATTTCAAGGCCGCCACTTCCGGCTTACCGATATCGCCGGCAGCGTCGTGAAGTCGATTTTGGCCTGAATGCGGAACCTCAGGCCTCGGTTTTTCGTATGCTGACCTAAAGGAGTGTGCCCATGCGGAAAACCACGTGGATCCAGTGGCTGTTCCTGATTCTTGTCGCGAGCCCCGGAGCGTTCGCGGACGAGTGGAACAAGAGCTTCACGGTTTCAGGCAAAGCCGACGTGCGGGTCGAGGTAACGGATGGCGAAGTCACCGTGCGCGCCTGGGACCGGAACGAGATTAATGCCCGGGTCAGCACCGTAGGATGGACAATCGGATCCTCCGAGGTGCGCGTAATCGAGCATCAGGTTGGAGATCGCGTCGAGATCGATGTGCGCACGCCACGGATGAACATCGGGTTCGGTACGCACTCGGTGCGCGTTGAAGTGGAGGTGCCGCGCGAGTTACGCGCCGAGATTCCATACGGGCGACGGCAAAATCTCGGGACACGGGCTCAAGGGCGAGATTCACTTGTCCACAGGCG
>QHXW01000462.1 GCA_003223115.1 Acidobacteriota bacterium | reverse complement strand
GTTCATATCCCAGATCTGCTCGGAAATGAGCGCTCGTGAAAAAACCTCACTGGGACGGCGAGCCATAAGAGCGAGTAACTGAAATTCCTTCAACGTCAGGTCCAAGGGCTGGCCGGCTCGGGCGGCCTTGTGGCGAACGACATCCAGCTCGAGATCCGCAACACGAACTATCTCCGGATGACGCATGGGCTGCCGGCGTAAAATCGAGTTGATGCGAGCCAGAAGTTCCGAAAAAGCAAATGGCTTCACAAGATAGTCATCTGCTCCCAACCGCAGACCTTTAACCTTATCCGCGACTGAACTCAATGCGCTAAGTAGCAGGATGCGCATTGCGCTGTGATTACTTCTCAACTCTGAAAGTACAGACCAGCCGTCACGATCCGGAAGCACGACGTCCATGATCAGCAGGCCGTAGTTGAACTGGGATGCCAGATAGAGGGCGTCTTTAGCCGTATGGCTTATGTCCACAACATAGCCGTGCTCCGACAATCCTTTTTTGAGATATGCAGCAG
Source organism: Acidobacteriota bacterium (assembly GCA_003223115.1). GTDB lineage: Bacteria > Acidobacteriota > Terriglobia > Bryobacterales > Bryobacteraceae > QHXW01. Next base: position 18,488 of record QHXW01000462.1, on the reverse strand, counting down.
TCTTCTCTGCATCTTCGATAACGAGAATCTTCATAGTAGTTGGCGCGACTTTCAAAAATTCTAGGCTAGTCGACATATTTGTCAACTCGGGGTGTTACCTGCTTACTTAATACATGACGTGAAATTATACGCTCCTAGAAATCGCCCGGATACTAGCAAAAACCCTAGGTCTTCGGTTGTGTTGTGTAACAGTTCACAATCTACCCCCGGCTCCATTCTGAAGCCCCGGCGCAAAAACGCGCCGTGGCATCTTCGCGTTTTTGACTCCGAGGACAAGCTCGGAAGCTGATCCCAGGATTCTGTTTTTGAAACAACGAACCCCGCCGGAACCGATGTAGGCGCCGGCGGGGTGGACTGAGGAACAGGTCTGGGCTGCAGATCCGTCGCCAGCCTCGGGCCCCGCTCCCGGCGGGGCAGGGTTTGCGCCGGCGCGCCCCGGTGCAAAGTGGAGCCGGCTGATGTGCAGCAGGCGTTGACGGAGCTGGGATCGCAGGCCCGCTATAACCAACTTCACCAGCAAGTCATGACGCTCACCGAGTGTTCCAAGCGCACCGCGCAGATGGCATCACGGCAGCCAGCCAACAAGGTTGCATCGTGCAGACCGATGGCCACTACTGTTTGCCGCGGTAGTTCTTGGTCCTGTCCAGGTGGTTGCTGGCATCGATGTCCGCAAGGGGTGTGTAATCGCTCTTCACCACTCGCCTCGTCCCGACACTGCCATTCTTCGCCCGCCGTCAGCCTTGGTTTTAAATGCTCCCATTTCTTTGGTGAAGCTTCCGAGCGGAGGCCTTGGGCATCGGCTGAGTATGTCCGGCTGTAGCCACCATCGCTCGTTCTTTCGCTTCCTATTCTTATCTGGCCAGGTTCTACGTGATCTCGCGCCTTCCGTTCCCCGAGTCTGCAAATACCGCCAAGCCGCCCCACCCGCTTTTCTCTCACCCGAGGAAATCGAACGCGTGCTGATGGCCACGGCCCGATCGACACCCACTGGACGCCGGGACTATGCGATTCTGTTTCTTCTGACGCGCCTTGGCCTGCGTGCGGGAGAAATCGTATCGCTTGACTTGACGACATTCGCTGGCGGGCCAGCGAGATCGTGGTCCGCGTTAAAGGCCGGATCGTTGACCAGTTGCCCCTGCTGTCCGATATTGGCGAAGCCCCGACTCCATTCGCCAGGATCGCAGCGTCAGTCCATCGCGACGGCTCTTCTTACGAATATGGGCGCCCCGCGTCGGGCTCACCGGCCCGGCGTCCGTCGGTCACATTGCGGCTGGCGCTCGCCAGGTAAACCAGAGTTCCTCACCGCAACTCGGTCGCGGTAGGGTTCATTACGAAGTCGCATAGCCGCAGTCCGTCTACCGCATTCTCTGTAGAGTGTCTACGGCCAGTGTCTACGGCCAGTGTCTACGGCCAGTGTCTACGGTCTTCCGTGATCACACGCTTTCGAGCGATAAGGACCCAGCGGATTAACGTGCGGACTATATTGTTATTATAAAGTTCTTTGCGCGATGATATGATTGCTCATTGACCGCGGAGGTTTGAATGAACGTTTCACCCACCAGACAGCCGAGCGCCTTCATTCCAATTGCCATGTCCATCGCAGCACTCGTCACGGTGCTCTATCACATTGCGATGCTCGGCATTGCCCGCGAGACCGACGAAGGTGCCGCAGCCCATATCTGGCAGCTACTCATGGCTGGACAGGTACCGGTCGTAGCGTTCTACGCGGTCAAGTGGCTACCGCGGGCTCCGAGAACGGCGTTGCAGGTCCTCGCAGTGCAACTTGGCGCTGCTTTCGCGGTACTTGCACCCGTCTATTGGCTCGGGTGGTAACTGCTGGTGTCACTCCGCACTGCGCCGGCGGACCGTGACTTGATTTCGCAGAGTCGCAGTTCAATCGAGAGCGTTACACGCGGTAAATGACGTACCGTTTAGGAATCAACCATTCCGCTAACGCAGCAACCAATCGCTGGCCGTGATCTGAATTGCTGCTCAGTGCCCGTTGACGCGAACCCCGTTTCTGGAAAATCTCGCTCTAACGAGCGATGGAATTCAAAAACGGTTCGTCTACCCTTGCACTTCGACAACGCGCGTGGTACTGTGCTTTTTGTAGAAGCGAAAGGGTAAAGGATGGCAGACGAACACATTGATCTACCGCAGGGCACTTTAGATCTGCTGATTCTGAAAACGCTGGCGCTCGAACCGCAGCATGGGTGGGCAATTTCCGAGCGGATTCAGCAGATCTCCAGCAATGTGCTTCAGATCCAGCAAGGTTCGCTGTATCCAGCTCTGCACCGGCTCGAGCGCAGGGGCTGGATCAAGGCCCAGTGGGGCGTCTCCGAGAATAGTCGCCGGGCCAAGTACTACGACCTTACGAAGAGCGGCCGAAAACAGCTGGAGACGGAAGCCGGAGCTTGGCGGAAGCTGACCGCAGCCATGGCACAAGTGCTCGATATGGCGTAGGAGCAAGGTCATGTTAACCGACGTGCTATATCGCTTTCGGGCACTCTTCCACCGGAACGCGATGGAAGACGAACTCGATGAAGAATTGCGCTTCCACTTTGATGAGCAGGTGGATAAGTATGTCAGGTCAGGCCTTTCGCGGGCAGAAGCAGTCCGTCGGGCGCGGCTGGCGTTTGGCGGGATAGAACAGCTCAAAGACGAATGCCGCGACGCGCGTGGCGTGCTGTTTCTCGAAACAGTCCTCCAGGACTGTCGTTACGCGCTGCGCATGATGCGCCGCTACCCGGCGTTCACCGCCATGGCCGTGCTGCTCATTGGCCTGGGCATCGGGGCCAGCACCTCCATGTTCAGCCTGGTTACAGCAAGTATTCTAAGGCGGGCTCCATATTCGGATCGTTTGATTTATCTCTGGCGAGTGGACAAGCCGCAAGGAGGAGGCAACCTTCGTCTGCCACGCGGGGTTCTCGATATCCACGATCAATCCCGTAGCCTTGAGCGTTTCGCCGCCTACCGGGGCGAGTGGTTCCTAGTAAACGGGCCGAGCGGGTCGGAACGCGTGGGCGGATACTACGTACAGCCGAACTGGCTGACAGCGCTCGGCACAGTACCTGCTCGAGGCCGCAACTTCCTGCCTGAAGAAGAGCGATCCGGCCGCAGTGATGTGGTCATTCTGAGCGACGCTCTGTGGAAGCGTATGTTCAACGGAAATCCAAGCGCGCTGGGCAGCCGGATCAGCGTACAAGCCAGAACCAGCACAATCATTGGAATCCTGCCGGCAACCTTCGGGGTAGGCACTACGCCGTTTGACTTCGACAAAGCCGAACTGTTCGCTCCGTTCCTGCCAGACCACGCCACCGAGGATACCGGTGTCTTCGCCCTCGCGAACCTGCGCCCCGCTGTCAGCCTGGTGCGAGCGCAAAGCGAGATCGATTCGATCGTCGCGGGCATGGCTCAGCGCGATCCCGCGAACTGGAAGAACTCCAGTATTGAACTCGTGACGCCCACGATGCAGACGCGCCATTTCTGCGGCCCAACGTGCGTGCAGGCGCATCGAGGGATCTGGCTACTCTTCGGGGCGGTCGGCATCGTGCTGCTGATGGCATGCGCGAACGTGGCAAATCTGCTGCTGGCTCGTTCGGTAGGGCGGCGGCGTGAGTTCCTCATCCGCGCTGCTATCGGTTGCAGCGGGGTTCGTCTGTTGCGGCAGAACCTCACGGAGAGCATGCTGCTGTTTGGTTGCGGCGGAGCGTTGGGAGTTCTGATTGCATGGTGGTCAACAACTCTGCTAGCCAAGGTAGCCGCTGCCTATGTTGAGACTACGGAAATCGAATTAGACGGCCGCGTCCTGGCATTCAGTGTGGCGGCCACGCTCGTTACCGGCCTGCTATTCGGATTGTTACCTGCGCTGAGGTCGGCCAAGGGACTACTGAAGGGCGGGCTTAAGGAAGTGAGCGGGTTTACTTCAGCACCTGTGGAGCGCAATCTCACCAGGCGGTTGCTGGTCAGTTCCGAGTTTACGCTGGCGCTGGTACTGCTCATCGGTTTCGGCTTGCTGCTTCGCAGTTTCCTTTATGTGGAGTCGATTCCCGTCGGCATCTGGACCGATCGGCTGCTCACAATCGACACGACCCTCGTCAGCCCAAAATACAAGGACACGGCGAAGAAAATCTCATTTGCGCGCGTATTGCTGGAAAGAGTGCGCGAGATTCCAGGTGTCGAGGCGGCAGTGTTGACCAGCGATTTGCCCTTGACTGGCGCGGGAGCGACCAACATTCAAATCGAAGGAATGTCTTCCGCAGACCCACAAGGGACCGAGGTCCGATACATTTCGGCGAGCCCTGAACTATTCAGCACACTGGGCATTCCGCTTCTCGAAGGCAGGACTCTCTCGCCTCACGACACAGAAACGGCCGCGCCCGTTGTGGTGATTAATAAAAGTATGGGTGAGTTGTTTTTCCCGAATGGGACTGCCGTAGGGCGGCGCATTCGACCTGGTCTGCCGGGCGAGCACCTGACTTGGGGGGACGGTAAACCACCCGTGTGGCGTGAAATCGTCGGCGTTGTCGCGGACGTGCGGCAGAGGAACCTCGAAGAAGACTCGCGACCCGTTTTCTACCGGCCGTATTTTCAGGGGCTGGATGCCCCGTTGAGCGTCGCAGTGCGGGCCCGTTCGCATGCGGACATGCCTCGCGTGGCGCAGGCACTCCGCAAAACTGTTCGCGAAGCGGACCCACAACAGCGATGGGACGAAGTGAAATCGATGCAGCAAATCATCTACGATTCGGAGTCGCTGTCGCTGCGACGTCCGATAGTCCGGTTGCTCGGTTCATTCGGGTTGCTGGCCGTGATCCTCGCAACGGCGGGACTTTACGCCGTTTTGTCGTATTCGGTCACTGAACGCACGCGTGAGATTGGAATCCGGATGGCGCTTGGTGCGAGCCGTTTTCAAGTGTTTGGGCAAATTGCGTTCGACACCTTACGGTTAACGGCGCCGGGGGCAATGATAGGTGTAGCGGTTGCCTACTGGCTCAGTTCACTGCTCCCATCAGGCCACATCGACTGGAGCGGGTCAGGGGTGTTCCTATACGGCGTATCCCGGTCAGATGCCGCCACTTATCTCTCAGTTGTGGCGGTCCTCTTTTGCGTCAGTTTGATCGCCACTCTCGTACCGGCAAGGCGGGCGATGCGGGTCGATCCCGCAGCGGCTCTGCGGCACGAGTGAGGCTATATTCGATCATGAGCTGCGCGGCCGGTGATCGGCCCGAATATTCCGGAACTGAAGACTGATGTATTGTTGCGGCTCGAGGAAGGGTCGACGATGGGACACACGTGTCCTCGAACCCGTATCTGGACAACTATGCGATCGGCGCAATCCGTCAACGCTGCGCGACTAGGCAGGATCCATCTTCCGAGACGAATGTCCGGCCCTCAGCGCGGATTGTGTTCTTTGGTATCTTTTCTTCGACACGAACGCGATCTTGTATCGTATAAACGAATATGATTCTGCAGGACGTTCGCTTTGCCTTTCGTGTCTTAACGCGCCAGCCGGGATTTCTCATCGTCGCTGTGCTGACGCTTGCGCTCGGGACAGGCGCTAACACGGCCATCTTCAGCGTCGTAAAGGCCGTTCTGCTCGAGCCGCTGGCCTACCGGGAACCCGGACGGATCGTGGCCGTCCAGACGCTGTGGACCAAAACGAATCACGCCGGAAACGTCTCGGGCGGAGACTACCCCGATCTTGTCGCCGAACCTTCGCCCTTCACAGCCGCGACACGCTACGCCGGCGGCGAGCTACCGGTCGAGACCGGCGGTCAGGCCGAGTTCGTGGCGGCGTACGGCACAGATGCCGGGTTCGCGGACGTCTTCCAACTGAAGCCCGTCGCGGGCCGGCTGATCACACCCGACGAGTTCAGGACGAAAGCCACCGTGGCGGTGGTGAGTGAAGGCTTCGCCGTGCGTCATTTCGGCGAGGCGAACCGCGCAATCGGTCAGGTGCTGCACATGGAAGATAGCGCGATGTCCATCGTCGGCGTGCTGCCCGCGGGATTCCATTTCCCGCTAAAGGCCGAATTGTGGTTCCCTCTGCTCTGGGAGAACACGAATCGCACGGCACACAACTATCGCGCTCTTGCTCTGCTCAAGCCGGGCGTCACGGCGGAGGCGGCACGCGTCCACCTTTCCGCGGTTGGAGCCCGTCTTCGGCAGGCCTTTCCACCGACTCACAAGAACAAGTCATTTACTGCGACGCCGCTGAAAGACCTTTTCCTAGAGCGCAGCCGCATGACGCTCTGGCTGCTGATGGGCGCGGTGGGCCTCGTGCTGATGGTCGCGTGCGCAAACGTCGCGAACCTGCTCCTGGCCCGCGCTACGGCGCGATCGCGCGAGATGGCGCTGCGCGCAGCGTTGGGAGCGGGGCGGCGGCGCCTGGTTGGCCAATTCTTGGTCGAGAGCGTGCTGCTGAGCTTGGCCGGCGGTGCGAGCGGACTCGTGCTTGCATTCGCTGGTGTGGGTGCGCTGCTACGCCTAGCGCCCCCGAATCTGCCGCGACTCGAAGAGATCCACGTCGACATCGTGGCATTGCTCTTCAACCTGGCGGTCTCGCTCGGTGCGGCTGCGTTGTTCGGGCTGTGGCCGGCGCTACGCGCCGCGCGCGTCGACCTGCACGACGCGCTAAAGCAGGGCGGCACGCGGGGCGTGTTGGGCGGTGGCAGAGGCGAGTGGGTGCGCGGAGCGCTGGTCTCAGCCGAAGTGGCGCTGGCGCTGGTGCTGACGCTCGGCGCCGGCCTGCTCTTCCGCAGCTTTCTCGCCCTGAGTGCGGTCGACTTGGGATACCGGACCGAGGACCGCCTGGTGCTGACCGCCAGCATTCCAGCCAAAACCGAGGCGCAGCACCTCCAGGCCGGCGCGACCTTCGAACGCATCTTCGCCGCGCTGCGCCAGCTGCCGGGCGTCAGCGCGGCGGCGGGCGTCATGGGACTTCCAAGCGGGCCGTACGGCTCTGATGGACTCTATGCTGTTGAGGGCATGCATGACTTCAGCAGCGGCCAATTTGATAGGCTCCCGCACGCCGGATTCCGGCTCGCCAGCCATGGGTATTTCGCAGCGATGGGCGTTCCGCTGATCGCCGGCCGCGACTTCAACGAGCGCGATCTGTACGAGGCCGAGCCGGTCGCGATCGTCAGCGCGACCCTCGCGCGCCAGGTTTTCGAGGGCCAGAGTCCTTTGGGGCGACGCATCAAGTGCGGCCTCGACCGCGACGTGTGGATGCGAGTGGTGGGCGTCGTTGGAGACATGCGCAACGACAACCCGGCCATGCCGCCCGGCCCCGAACTCTACATGGCCTATCGCCAGCACCCGTATCACGCGAACGACCTGCATATCGTCGTGCGCGAACAAGCGGACGTCTCCGCCGCCGCTCGCAAGACGATTGCCCAGATCGATCCCAGCATCCCCGTGAAGGTCAGCACGCTGGAACAGTTCCATAGCGACGCAGTCGCGCTGCCGCGCTTCCGCACATTGCTGTTGATCGTCTTGAGCTACGTGGCCGCGCAGCGCCAAGCGGAGATGGGCGTGCGCATCGCGATGGGTGCGACCGGCGTCGATGTTGTGTCGATCCTGGTTGGGAGCGGGGCGAAGCTGGCCGCGATCGGTCTGGCCTGTGGGCTCGTGATTGCGCTCGTGGCGGGCCGTTTGATTGAGTCGATGCTGTACAGCATCCGGCCGCGGGACCCGCTCGCAATTGGCGGCGCCGTACTGCTGCTGAGCGGGGCGGCGCTACTCGCGGCGCTCATTCCCGCGCTGCGCGCGTCGCGGGTCGATCCGGCGCTGGCCTTGCGCGAAGAGTAGAGTGGCAACGATGGCTAACGCTAACGTGAAGAGGCCTTGTTAGGAATAACTCTCCGCTGACGCCGCAAGCGTTTACGAACAGTCTGGTTCGGTTCTAACGGGTCCACGAACCCCGCCTGGCCGGCGAGCGGCACATGCAACCACTCCTTGGCCCAAAGCACAGGCGAGCCTCAGCAATTTCTCCGCTGCTACAGTACAGTAGCCGTGGCGCGAAGCTGCCTTTCGTTGTCCTACCAGCGGGACCAAGACAATCCAAACTAGCGATGACATACTGCTACTATGCTCGAGGCTTTCGTCCGGGATGTGCGCTACACGATTCGAGCGCTCCGTGCAAATCCCGGCATTGCCACTGTGGCGATTCTGTCGCTAGCGCTCGGGATTGGCAAATGCGGCGATTTCCAGTCTCATCAATGCGGTGACACTGAAGCCTCTGCCGTCATCCACAAGAGCTAGACCAGGTGACGATGGGCAAACCAGAGTGGGAATGGTTTAGCAATCCGATCTGGGAACAGATCCGCGAGTGCCAGGACGTGTTTGCTGGAGTTTTCGCCTATGGCCGTTGGCGCTTCAATTCGCCGCAGGCGGAGAAGCGCGGTACGTGCAGGGCCACAACATATCCCTGCAGTTCTTTGAAACCTTGGGAATTCACCCGGCACTCGGCCGGACGCTGATGCCCTCCGATGACCAGCGCGGCTGTGCCGGTGCGGCAGTTCTGAGCTACCGTCTGTGGCGTAGGGAATACGGCGGCCGCCCCGACATCCTCGGCAAGGCGATTTCTGTGAATGGCCATCCGATCGAGGTTGTGGGCGTCGCCGAACCCGGATTCACTGGATTCGACGTCGGCAGTTCTGTTGGTGTCATGGTGCCCATGTGCGCGGAGAAGGTCCTACGCCTTCATCCCGAAAACATCCTCGACACAAACTCGTTGCCGACATCGACCGGCATCTATGGTTGGCTGAAAGTTATCGGGCGCCTAAAACCGGGCGTATCGCCACGCCAGGCAACTGCGCGATTGAAGACACTTGCGCCAGAGATTTTCAAGGTGACTCTCCCTTGGCACTGGTCGCTGGACGACCAGGACTTTATCTCAAGCGCAACTTCGATATGCAGTCCACCGCAAACGGTCAATCGGATCTGCGCAAGGACTCTCGTGAGGCGCTGGGCATATTGATGGCGATAAGCGGTATCGTGCTACTGATTGCCTGCGCCAATGTGGCGAATCTGATGCTCGCGCGCGGCGTGTCGCGAGAGAGGGAGGTTGCCATTTCGATCGCTCTCGGCTCCAGTAAAGGCCGGCTCGTTCGTCAGTTGCTCACCGAGAGTCTGTTGGTGTCGAGCGTAGGCACCACGTTGGGTGTTCTATTCGCAAGATGGGGCGTTCCACTGCTGGTCAGATTCCTCGATGTCTTTCTTGCTCTGGCTCCGGACGCTAGAGTCCTCGCTTTCAATGCAGGGGTTGCCACAGTCACCGGATTGCTGGCGCCCGCGTTGCCGGCACGCGTGTCCAACCGCAGCAAGCGATGAAGGCCGACTCGCGACGCCTCGCATATTCTTCAGGACGGGGTTCGAAATTCGGGCTCGGCAACGTCCTGGGTGATGGTGCAAGTCTCCCTGGCGCTCTTGCTCATGGTCGCCGCGGGATTGATGATCTCGACATTTTGGGAACTCCGCTGGGTCAATCCAGGATTTCAGCCCGAACACGTCCTACTGACGAGAGTCGATTTTCGGAACGGCAACCCTGCGCGGGAACACCGCGTCTGGGAGATGCTTGAGAGGCTACGCGCGATGCCTGGCGTTCAATCGGCGAGCATTTCTTCTGCCGAACCGCTCTGCGATTGCGACTGGACCGACGAAGTGGTGATCGAAGGTTACACGCCGAAATCACCCGACGACACCAACGTCTTCATGGAAGAAGTGAGCGACGGGTACTTTGAAACCGTGAGCACCGCGATCGTGTTCGGGCGCGATTTCAAGACCTCCGACACACCCACCTCGCAGCCAGTCGCCATCATCAATCAAAGTAAGGCAAGAAAATTCTTCGCGGCGACGAATCCGCTCGGCAAGTACTATCGCACGCACAAAGGCAACACCCTCAGTGATCCGGTCGAGATCATTGGCATTGTGAAGGATGCGAAATTTGGCTCCTTGCGGGAGGCCAGCGCGCCCGCTGTTTATACGTCGCGGAGGCAGGACCCGTGGGTGGATTCCCAATATGAATTTGAGCTGCGGGCGGCTGGCGGCGAGCCAACGGCCTTGATTGCGGGTGTGAAATCCGCGATCCAGGGCGTGGATCGCGACGCGGCGTTGGAATTCACGACGCTGTCCGAACGGGTAAAGGATTCGCTTGGCCGCGAGCAGTTTCTGGCGACATTATCCGGCTTGTTCGGAGCGCTGCTACTCACCGCAATCGGACTATACGGGGTCATGTCGTACAACGTGGCCCGGCGAAGGAAAGAGATCGGAATTCGTATGGCTCTCGGGGCCGAACCCGGGCGTGTGCTTCGGATGGTGATGGGCGAAATGGCTCTTCTGGTCGGCATCGGCCTCACGGTCGGGCTGGGCGTGGCCCTGGCTACGACACGACTCGTGGCAAGCTTCCACTACGGCTTGACGCCGAACGACCCATTAACGCTTTCGTTCGCGGTTGCACTTTTGACCGGAGTGGCTTGCCTCGCCGGCTATCTACAGGCGCGTCGGGCGTCACGCCTGGAGCCGCTGATAGCTCTTCGCGAGGAATGATTCCAGAGAACTGAACGGTAGCCTGCCAGGCGTCGCCGGGGGTTCAGGAATGCCAAACGGTCGTGATGCGGCTCACTGGGAGGAGAAAACGCGAGCCGTAGATGTGCGCCAGACAACGCGGGCCAAAAGTTCTGGTAGATGAAGACCTGGCAACCATCCTGGGCGTCATCCACTTCAGGATCGGTCGCGGCCAGTTTGGCTCCGCTCGTCCGGGCTCTTCGAGTTGATCCCGTAACGGCACTCCGGATGGAGTGACCGGGTTTAGGGGTGTTAGCCGGCTTTACTCTGCTGAAGCGACGCCTCGTCGGGCGCGCTGCTGGTAGAGGCCGATTACGTTTCCTGCTGGGTCGCGAAATCTCGCAGTTATCTCGGGCGCGTCCGCGCCGATCGGCTGCACGATCTCGCCCCCATTGGCGACGATCGCCTCAAGGCTTGCAGCCACGCTGTCGAACTTGACGTAAACAAGAAGGCCGGGCTGCGAGGAGGGTGGGCGCCCGAGTACTCAGGTGCCGCTCACTTGGCCGGTCGTGTCGTCAAAGGCGGAGTGACCATCACCGCGCTGCCTCGTGCCAACCGAACGCCTGTGTGTAGAAGTCAGCCGACCGCGCAATGTCGGTGGAAGGAATCTCGATGTAACAGATCTTTCCGTTCGCGAGGGTGGGGGGCATCGGTGTTTCTTCAGGGGTTGGCAGTTTAGCACGCAAGTTCATTTCAATTCCACCTGAGCGGCACGCAGTCTCACGCGAGACGGAAGTCCGGTTGTGTTCCTTTAAGGTTTTGCCAGGCTAAACGAGCCACTCGCCGGTGGACACCAAGTTGTTTGTAACCTGATCTTGCTGTGCGGAGTGTCCACCGACGTTTAGTTGTGGCTATTCTGAACCCAGATCTATCCCGCTCCGATGGTTAGTCGTAACGTAGCGCAACGACAGGATCGAGCACGGCCGCCCTACGCGCCGGCAGGAAACTCGCAGCCGATGCGGCAAGGCCGAGCCCAGTGACGACTGCCAGGTATGTGCCAGGATCGGTCGCCGCGACGCCGTAGAGCAAAGTGGTGAGATAGCGGGTCAAAACCAATGCGCCGGCCACGCCCGCGAGGGCGCCTGCTGTGACCACTACTGCGCCTTCTTTCATCACTAGAGCAAGCACGGCCCGTGGCGAAGCCCCCAATGCCATACGGATGCCGATCTCCGCGCTGCGCTGGGTCACCGAAAAAGCCAGCACGCTATATACGCCTACGATCGCTATCAAGAATGCAACCGCGGCGAATGTGGAGAGCAGAACGGTGTTAAAGCGTGGGCTCGCGGTCAACTGACCAATCGCCTCGTCCAGGGTCTCAATCTTGGTGAAAAGCCCGGGGTGCTGGCCGCGCAAGTCTTCGCGAAGTGCGCGCGCCAGAGCGCCCTCACCAGCCAAGGTGCGGACAAGAAAAAGAAGGTCCACTGTGCTTCCCGGCCCAGTATCGTTGACGAACGCTTCTGGCGTCGCCGGCTGATTCAGCCCTTGGTTCTTGGTGTCCGTAACCACGCCCACCACAGTCTTCCACGGTCCTACGCGGCCCCCCAGGATCTGCTTGCCGAGTGGGCTCTCGCCGGGAAAGTAGGCGCGTGCGGCGGCTTCATTGATGACTGCAATCGTGTCAGGGTGCTGGAAGTCATCATCGGTGAGGAAGCGGCCCCGCGCCAGGCGGGTACCCGCGGCTTTGAGGTAGTCCGGGCCAACACCGCACACGCCGATGCCATCGCCGCGATGAAATGCCTCTGGCAAAGGCCGGTCGGAACGCGAGAACGTGATCCATCTGTCACCTCCATAAAGCGGGGTGCAATGTGCGACCGTGGCTGCTTCTGTGCCAGGAATGCGGCGCAGATCGGTCAAGACATCCGAGGCAAGCGCCTCGCGCGCAGCCCCATCGAAGCTGCTGCCGCGCAGCGGGATGGCAACGGTGAGGAGGTGCTCCGGTCGGAAACCCAGATGGTCGTTCTGCATGTGCCAGAGCGTTTCGAACAGCAGCGTCGCACCCGAGAGCAGAACCACGGATAGAGCCACTTCCACGGCGACGAGAGCGCGACGCATGATCCGGTGACCTCCGGGCGCCCCGCCGCGTCCAGCCCGTTGCAAAACGGACTGGATGTCGACGCGCCCAGCCCGGAGGGCGGGAAGGGCGCCGAAGATCAATACCGTCGCCAGCGAGACCAGCAGAGCAATCCCGAAGACGCGGACATCGGCAGTGACTTCGCTCAACCGCGGCAACTCGGCGGCGGCAAAGTGGACAAAGCCTCGAAGGGCGGCAGCCACGAAGATCATGGCAACCGCTGTGCTCGCAGCGATCAGGAGTGCGGTTTCTGTGAACAACTGCCGAGCCAAGCGTCCGCGTCCGGCGCCAATCGCCGCCCTCACGGCCAACTCACGAGAGCGTGCCGACCACCGGGCCAGCAGGAGGTTGGCGACGTTGGCGCAGGCGATGGCGAGCAGACAGCCGGCCGCGCCCATCAGAATGAACAAGAGTACGCGGACGTTGCCCGCGCGATGCTCCCGTAGCGGCTGGAGCACGACGCTGTTATCGGCGCGGAACATTTGCGGGGCATCCGCTTTGCTGGCAGCGAAAAGAGTATCGAGATTGGCGCGCACCTGAGCCAGCTTGACACCGTGCTTAAGCCGTCCGAAGACCGCCCAGGTCGACATGCTGCGATCGCGATGGCTGGCGGTGGGAGAAACAGGCAGAGTGGTGAGAAGGTCGATCTTGACGTCGACGGGATAGACGAACGATTGGGGCAGGATGCCGACGATCGTATATGGCTGCCCATCGAGCGGGATCACGGAACCGAGAACGTCGCGTCGCCCGTGGAAATGATCGCGCCAGAATTGGCTTGTCAGCAAGACTGCTTTGGGCCCGTTGGGGAGTTCTTCTTCGGCCTTGAACGTGCGGCCGAACGCAGGAGTGACGGAGAACGCATTAAGGAAGTTCGCCGAAACGCGGCCGGCGGCGACTTCGACGGGGTCGGACCCACCCAGCAGCATGATGCTGTCGAAGTTGGCCCGTGTGGCGGCGAGTTCTTGAAATACCTGGTTATCGCGGCGCCATGCCACGTAATCCGGTGAGGGGATGAACTCGGCGCCGATGCTGGGGAAACGGATCGCCACCCAGGCGAGTTGCCCGGCATCTGCGTATGGCAGTGGCCGCAAGAAGACCGTATCGGCGATGCTGAAGACGGCGGTAGTGGCACCGATTCCCAGCGCCAGAGAGAGCACCGCCGCGACAGTGAACGCGGGTCCGCGGCGCAGAAGGCGGGCAGCGTAACGAAGATCCTGCCAGAAGCGGGCGAGGTCGCCATACCCGCGAACTTCGCGACTGGCTTCCATGACGAGCGGCCGGTTGCCGAACAGCCGGCGGGCTTCCATTTCGGCGTGCTCGTGCGTCAAGCCACGGTCTATCAATTGCTTCGTTTCGATCTCGAGGTGAGCTTGGAGTTCCTCTTCGAAATCGGCGTCGGTTGCTTGTCTATTAAAGAAGCGCCGCCACATGGGGTTCACTCCTTGACCGGTTTCATGGTGCGGGCCACCGCTCGCACCAGTTGTTTCCACCTGGATTGTTCTTCGATCAGTTGACGCCTGCCGTTTGGTGTGAGCCTGTAATAGCGGGCGCGTCGGTTAGCTTCCGACATTTTCCATTCCGACGCCAGCCAGCCCTTCTGTTCCAGCCGGTGGAGCGCGGGATAGAGGGAGCCATGCTCGACCTGCAGCACCTCCTGCGACCGGATGCGGATCGCCTGTCCGATGCCATGTCCATGTTGCGGCCCCCACCGGAGCACCTGAAGGATCAGCAAATCGAGCGTACCCTGGATGAATTCGATGCGATTGGGCATGACTGTTGTGTTCTACTATAGCAGACTCACTACCAAAGCAGGACTACTAGAGCATGTCCACTGAGAGCGGCAAGCCGATCTCTGTTTCACATGGAGTATCCCAGTGCTCCTCGATGCTGGAGCCGACCGCAGCACGGACAGGGAAGAAACCCGCGCAGTTTGCGAGAAATTCGGGTGGCTCCTCGCTCTCCCGAGGGTCCACCGTCTCGTCATAATTTAGTAGGTGTTTTCGTATGTGGCGAGTTTTGTTGGCCGTATTCTTGGTCCTCGCCTGGACCCCATCGCTGCCGGAGGCAACGGTCGCGGATTCTGCGGTTTTCAACGTCATCAAGCGGGCTGATCCCGCCCTGGTCAATCAGAAGGTCTTGTACCGGAACCCGGTTGCGCCCGATCTCGATCTGGTGATCGCGATGGGCAGTCCGGCGGGCTGGGCGCTTGGTCCCGATTCTCCCGTTGTCTGGTGGGGGCGAAAAGCAAAAACTCGGTTTATTCTTGCAGGAAACTCGCCCGGACAGAGTGTACTCAGTCGCGCTTGCTCCCGGATTTCTGGATTGTGAGGTGCGCATTGAGCGCGCAACCTCGACCGATACGGTCGTCTCCTGTACCGGCGAGAAGGCGTACCAGGCTGCCAACCAGAAATTAAATTCGTGTACGACATTGGAGCCAAGGCCCTGGTGAGCCGCTTTGAGTATCAACCGTTTCCGATCTTAGGAACTCCAGTCGCGCACATGCTTCAGCAGCAGCTTGCGGAGCACGACCTCGGGCGGCGTCGCCTTGCGGCCACGCGTCTTGCTCTTCTTGCAGCGTTGGGCCAACTCTTGCTGGACGATGAGCAGCAGGGCGTCATCTTTCAACGCTCTATCGGCGCGTCGCATCCAGGGTTCCCAGAGATCCTCCACCGCCTCGGCGAGGAAGCCATCGGCGAACTGTCGCTGGAGGCGTCGAGCGGCGATCACGGCTGGCGCTCCTGGGCTTTGGACTCCTCGCGGTCCAGGCGCAACAGGAATTGATTCAACTCGCTGATGGCCTCCAGGGTCTGTTTGCAATCGCGATACTGTTCGAGCGCCTTACGAACCTGTGGAACCTGCTCGGGACGCAGGCTCAATTGGCGGGTTTTTCCGCCGGGATAACCCACGGTGAGGACCCAGAGCGGATGACCCTCACCCCGGGCGCATTTCAGACATCCCGAGGAGTGATGGATGGTGCGCTGGAGCAGCGAGCCGCGCAGGACCCCTATGGGGGAAGAGACCTGGGCGGCGAGCTTTTCCCGCTTGCGGATGGCCTGCTCTCGTGTCATCATTAACGATGATACAACATCTTAAAGACCGAGTCAATACATTTTTTTAAAAAATGTTCTACCACTCCGATGCCTGATCGATGATCTCTCGGAAGGGGGTGACGTTCGATCCAGCAAACAGCCACGCACCGCGTCTATGAAAACAAAGAACTGAGATGAGATGAAGAATTTTAAGTGGGAAAGTAGCTAGGGTCGGAGTCGCTTTGAAGAAGTTGTCCGTCTCAGACTTCCGCGCCGATTGCCTCGGTGAGCAAGTCTAGCGGCCGCCGGATCCTCGCCTCGCCATATCCGCCGAATTTCCTGAGCTCTTCTTACAACGCGGTATCGAAGTTCGATGTCTTGCGTCAAGGCCGACTCTCCATTCTCTCCAGGCACAACGGGTTCGATTGCGGCAGCTTTCAGCTGCGCAAGGACGGGCTCCATCGCCCGGTCCGGGTCTCGCAGGAACTGGCTGCCGCGTATCCGCACAAACGTCCAGCCGAGACGCTCCAGTGCCGCCAGCCTCGCCATATCATCAGGTAATTTCTCGAGCGGATGGAATCGGTCACCATCACACTCGACGGCGAGGCGCTTTCCGTTGTTCTCAATCACCAGATCGATCACGTAATGACCCACCTTCCACTGCGGAACTACCCGGTAGCCTAAGCCGGCGAGCTGCGCCGCGACTTCTCTTTCCAACGCCGATCCTGGAACGCTCTCCATGTTTTCAAGAGCGGCCAGCACTCGGTAGGGATCTTCGGCATATTCGATGAGCCGACGTCTCAGATCTCCGGGCCTGAGGTGGCTACGCGGATCCAGGGAGTGAACCACCCACATCTGGTCGCGCGCGCGGCTTGCCGCGACGTTGAACCGCTGCTTGAACATCGGTTCCTCGCGGACACGCAGGACACCGCCATCCGAAGAATCCACCAAGCTCAGAAAGATCACATCCCGTTCGTCGCCTTGAAACTGCGCCGGATTTCCACACAGGATGTTGTGTTTGAGCTTGAATTCCTCCTCCGACAGATTTTTCCGCAATAACGAGTCGATAAAATATGCCTGTTCATCGCCGACGAGCGAAATCACCCCGAAAGTCCTTTCCGCATACTCCGGTTGCTCGGCGGCCGCCAGCGCTAACGCCGCGACCTCCAGCGCTTCTTCCTCGTTCATCTTGTTTCCGGAAATGGCGCCGGTCACGCGATGCGCGATAACGTGCGGTTTGAGCCCGGCCTTCCCCGGATCGCGCAGCGGTCGAATGGCGCCCTCATAAGACAACTGGTTGCTGAACTGAATGATCTCCGGCACGCAGCGGAAGTGCTCGACCAGACGAATCGTGCTGCCGAACGATTGACGCGCCAAGTCATAGATGGACGTCTGGCCATCATAGAGATGCGCGTTAGGAACTCCTTCCAGGTGCTCGTCGATCAGGTGCTGGACAATGCCGAGGTCCTGGCCGACCGCAGAGGGGCTGACCTGCTCGTGATCGCCTACCACTACTGATTTATCCGCCAGATAAAGCGCCAGCAGTCCCAATACATCTGACTGGCTGGCTTCGTCGATGATCACGACATCGAAGCGCGCATTCCTCGCGTCAAAGTTATCCGCCACCCTGGACAGAGGCATGATCCAAACGGGAACCGCCCCACGGCATTCGGTCATTAGCCGGCTGGCCTCTGCCTTGAGCTTGGGGACTCGGATGCCCGTCCCCTTGCCCATTTTCCTGATGGTGTCGAGCCAGCCAACCAGGGCCTGCTTTTGTTGCAGGTTTCTCTCGGCGTGCCGCAACTGCGCGGCCCAGGCTTTCCGCTCAATCAATTCCGCCGTCACATCTTGAATCGCCTGTGCTGTGCGCGCCAACGGATCCTGCAATTCCCGCACGGACATCTGGCTTCGACAGTCGAGCTCATCATTCAGTTGCCGCCAGAGCCACGCTTGGCTGGCTCCGGGCGGAACCTGACCATCGCCGTGGATTCCATCGCGGCCTGAGATCGCCGCCGCCCATCCGGGAGCAGTGTTCTCCAGTGCGTGCAACAGCTCCTGCCGCCGCTCTAGATGTTTGCGGCGCGCGTCAAGGTCCGTCAGCCGCAGAAATGCATTCCGGTAGGCGGCCGGATCAAGTGCGATCACCGCTTTCAGAAGGTTCCCGTTAACGCCCTGAACGCCTCCTACCGCCGCATCCTCGAGCAGAGACTGCACCTCGGCGAACGCACGCCCGAGCGAGTTCCTCCGAATCAAGTCCTGGCGCGCCGCGAGTACCTTCTGGGCAGGGCCGTCGAGCAGGTCCGCCATTCTCAAGAGTTCTCCGCCGATTGAGAACTCAGGAGGCTGTTCTGCCAATAGCTGCTGGAAACGCAGTCCTGCCTCATTCAACTCATCTTCGAGAGGCAGCCATTCATCGGCGTGCCAATGCAGGCATCGCCGCAGCCCGTCTGAAAATTGGCGGCACACTTTTTCCGGCTCAGGGCCAAGCGCCTCCGCCACCGGAGCGCCCAGCGGGGCCATTTGCCGCCTCCAACGGGACACAAGCTGGTTTCGCAGAAGGTTTATCGTCGCCATGTTTCGCAACGCCTGAAAGTGTTCGGGCAGATTCGGTTCTCCGGTTGCGACGCGGCTGGTGCGTATGAACTTTTTCCATGTCGAGCGGGTCGCGAGGGTAAGAAAAGACAGGCTGCCGCCCCGGTCGAGATGCATCGAGATCTCTTCCGATGTCGCGCGGGATTCTTCAATGGGCAACTCTTCCGGCAGTGCCGGCTCGTGGCATACGAACGACTCTTGCGACTTTGAGTAACAATCCCACGCCTCGT
>QHXW01000461.1 GCA_003223115.1 Acidobacteriota bacterium | reverse complement strand
TGTGCTGATGTTCTCGCTGGACCCACGCCTGGCCGGCTATACCGAAACAGCCAAGCTTGCAGCACTCTATCAGCAATTGCTGGGCGACATCCGGTCCCTTCCGGGCGTTCGTTCTTCGAGCCTGTCGTTGGTGCGGCCGGTGGACGAAGAGGTTTATTGGGTGAATGTTGTTGAGTCCGTCGACGGCCGAAAGTTACCCGAAGATCAGGGCATCCGGGGCATCCGCGTGGCCGTGAACCGTTTGGGCCCTGGTTACTTCGCCACCATGGGTACGCCTATGTTACTAGGGAGGGAGTTCGGTCTCGAGGACAACAATAAGGCGCCAAAGGTTGCAGTGATTAGTGAGATGCTGGCGCACCAGTGCTTCGGGAATGCGAATCCCATCGGCCGGCGCATCGCCGATCATGACAACGGCGAATTCCAGGTTGTCGGCGTTGTGAACGGCTCCCGATACGGTGGTGTGAAGGAACTACCGCGAAGCGTACTCTATCTGCCTTTCTTTCAAGACAACCTGGCCGAGGCCTCCTTTGCAGAAACGTTCGAAATCCGGTACTCCGGTAGGCTTTCCAACGTGCTCGACGGGGTTCGGCGTCAGGTCTTGGCCATCGACCGGAACTTCCCACTTTTTCGAGTAAAGACGCTAGAGGTTCAGACTGAGGACTCGCTAGTGAAGGAGCGCTTGATCGCCACGCTCTCTGCATTCTTCGGCATGCTGGCCGCCCTGCTCGCCTGCATCGGACTGTACGGAACCATGGCCTACGCTGTAGCAAGAAGAACAGGCGAGATCGGGCTGCGGATGGCGCTCGGAGCCCATCGGCGCGGCGTGATATGGATGGTGCTCAGGGAGACGGTTCTCCTCATTGCGATCGGCATCCTCATGGGGCTGCTTTGTGCCGTAGGTGTCTCGCACTTGTTAGCCAGCCAGCTCTATGGAGTCAAACCTACGGATGTGCTCACACTCTCGGCTGCGAGTCTCCTCCTGGCCACGGTTGCCATGTTTGCCGGTTACGTGCCGGCGCGGCGAGCATCGAGAGTCGATCCCATGGTGGCCTTGCGCTATGAGTAACTGGCTGCGTGAGCTTTGGCGCAGGCTGCGGTTTTTCATCCATCGCCAGCAATTCGAACGTGATCTCGACGAAGAAATGCAGCTCCATAAGGAGCTGCGGCAGGAGGAATACCGGAATATGGGAATCGATCAGGACTCCGCGCAGCACAAAGCGCATCGCCAGTTCGGAAACGTCACATTGCTGAAGGAGGTTAGTCGCGAAATGTGGGGATGGATCGTGTTCGAACGAGTCGCGCAAGATCTTCGTTACGCCCTGCGAACGATGCGCAAGAGCCCTGGCTTCACGGCGATTGCGGTGTTGTCGCTCGCGCTGGGTATAGGCGCAAATACCGCCATCTTCACGTTCGTGAACGCAGCGCTGCTGAAGCCGCTACCCTACCCACATCCGGACCGCATCGTTGCACTGGCTGAGCGGCATCCCAAATACGGTATTAGTCCTGTCCACCCGCGTAGCTTCATCGAATGGCATGACCGCGCTCGATCCTTTGAGGCTCTTGCAATCGCACAGGCCATTCCCGTCAACACCGAGGGAGACGACGGACCCGAGCAGGTAGCGGGCCTGTGGACAACGTCAGAATTGTTCCGCGTCTTCGGTGTTTGGCCATCTCTAGGGCGTGCCTTTACGGACCAGGACACGCGTCCGGACGCAAGCCCCGTCGTCATCCTAAGCCACGCTTATTGGCAGAGGCGGTTCGGGTCGGACCCGAATATCTTAGGCAAGACCATCCAAATGGAGCGCCAGCCCACCACCGTGATCGGAGTCATGCCAGCCGGCTTCCGGGTAGCCACACTGAATACCGACGTGTATTCTCCGTTGCCGTTGGACTACAACAAACCGGAATCGGTCGGCTCACGTGCATTTCAGTGTTACGGCCGTCTTCGGTCAGACGTAAGCCTCGCGTCGGCGCAGGCGGAAATGACGGTCATCGCGGATCAGGTCGGCCGCCAGTACCCCATAGATGAGGGGTGGGGCGTGATGCTGACGAACCTGCGCGACTACCTGGCGCAGGACAGTCGCCAGGTGCTGTTGCTGTTGCTCGGCGTGGTCGCTTTCGTCCTGTTGATTGCATGTGCGAACATGGCCAGCCTATTGTTGACGCGTGGTGTTGGCCGGCGAAGCGAGCTCGCTTTGCGCGCATCGCTCGGCGCAGGCCGCCTCCGCCTTGTTCAGCAATTGCTGATCGAAAGCCTCGTGCTTTCCGCTGTTGGCGGTGCGCTTGGCCTGGTGCTCGGTTTCTGGGCCAGTCGCTCACTTGTCCTCTTAGCGAAAGAGGCAGTCGCCTTCGGGCAAATTGCAGACGTACATCTTGACATACGCGTTCTGATCTTCACGCTGGCCCTCTCTCTTCTCACCGCAATCGTGTTCGGGCTGGCGCCGGCTTGGCAAGCTTCCCGCTTCGATCTGCAAGCGGCCCTCAGGGAACACGGCCGGGGGGCGGGCGACACTCGGGGTCAAGAGCGATTTCGCTCCGCACTGGTCGTCGGCGAGGTGGCCCTCGCCGTCGTGCTGCTGGTGGGCGCGGGTTTGCTCCTCCGTACATTTTCTCAACTGCTACAAGTGAAACTTGGCTTTCAACCCGAGCACGTCCTGACGATGCACATGCTCGTTATGGGCGACGCGGCGAGGCGCGCGAATCTAGTCGAAGGAGTACTGGATCGAGTTGAGGCTTTGCCTGAAGTGCGAGCGGTCGGCACAATTCAATTTCTCCCGCTCGGAGGCTGGACAAATAGAGGTCCGTTCCACTTTGTAGGACGGCCCGACCCCGCGGCGCCCGAGAGCATGGAAAGCGACACTTCCGTAGTGAGCCATGGATACTTTGCTGCGATGAGCATACCCGTTCTGCGGGGTCGTCCGTTCAGCAGGCAGGACCGGATGGGTAGCCAACGAGTGGCGCTGGTGAATCAATCGTTCGTCAACAAGTACTGCCGGCACGAAGATCCACTCGGCCTGCGCATTTCTGGGGATTGGTCCGACCCAGCGCCGGCCGAAATTGTGGGCATAGTGGGTGACATCCGGCACGACGGGCTGACGGCAGAGCCTCGGCCCACCGTGTTCCTGGCGCAGGCACAAGGGCCCGGCTATATCACCTACCTGGTGGTGCGCACGGCGGCAGCGCCGGAAAGACTGGCAAGAGCGATCCGGCGCGAAATCCTCCAGGTGGACCGCAGCCAGCCGGTTACCGACATAAAGATGATGGAGCAGTACGTGTCCGCATCGTTGGCACGGCCAAGACTATATTCGGCGCTGATCGGAACGTTTGCCTCTCTCGCACTCTTGCTCGCAGCCGTCGGCCTGTACGGTCTGATGGCCTATGCAGTTAGCCGGCGAACACACGAGATCGGCATTCGTATGGCGTTGGGAGCGCAGCCAGGGGTGGTATTGCGCTCGACACTAGGGCAGGGTGTCCGGCTAGCCGTCATCGGACTTGCCCTCGGTGTTGTGTGCGCGATGGTCTTGAGCCGTTTCGTCGCGAGTTTGCTTTACGGCGTAAGCCCGGGCGATGTGCCGACCTATGCGGGCGTCGCCACGCTGCTCGGTGGCGTGGCGCTGATTGCTGCATACGTTCCGTCACGCCGTGCTTCAAGAGTCGATCCGATGGTGGCCTTGCGGTATGAGTAACTGGCTGGGTGAGCTTTGGCGACGACTGCGGTTTTTCATCAACCGACGGCAATTCGAGAGCGATCTCGACGAAGAGATGCGGCTCCACAAAGCGCTCCGACAGGAGGAGTACCGGGATATTGGAATCGATCAGGAGTCCTGCCGACACAAAGCGCAGCGACAGTTTGGGAACGACGTGTTCCTCAAGGAGATCAGTCGCGAAATGTGGGGATGGGCCTCACTCGAACGCTGCTGGCAGTATCTGCGCTACGGATTCAGGATCTTGCGTAAGAGCCCTGTCTTCACTGCTGCTGCCGTTATTACCCTGAGCCTCGGCATCGGCGCAAATACGGCGATCTACAGTGTGATCGACGCCGTGCTGCTGCGACCGCTGCCCTATGTCCAACCGGAGCGTCTCGTTCGCTTATGGCAGAACGAACCGAAGATGGGCCAGGGCCGGCTTGGTACAGCTCCGCCGGAATTTGTCTCGTATCGTGACCAGGTCCGCGTGTTTTCGAACCTCGCGGGCTATTCATGGGAGAGTTACGATCTCACCGGTGACCGCGAACCCGAGCACATCCGTGCCTGCCGGGCGACAGCCAGTTTGTTTCCCACACTCGGCGTCCAACGTCTGATAGCTCGTACCTTCGTTGCTCGAGAAGAAATTCCCGGCGCCGCAAAGGTTGCTGTGCTCAGCTACAAATACTGGAACGATCATTATGCGAACAATCCGTCCATACTTGGAACCATCATCCGCCTGAATGAACAGCCGTACCATACCAGATCATTGGCGTGATGCCGAGACGCTTTACATTCCCCTCCAGTGATGCCAGCCCTGGGGATCCTCCGGCTCTGTGGACGCCCCTGTCATTTTCACGCGATGAGCTTCTTGACTGGGCAAGCAGCTTCGATACGAGTATTGTTGCGCGTCTGCGCGATGGTGCGTCCGTCCTTCAAGCACGCGAGGACGTACGACGAGTCGCGAACGAGTTCCAGCGGGAGCACCCTGATGTTTATTCGGGAAACGTTCGGCTGGAAGCGACGGTGGAGCCGTGGGCCCCCGACTTCGCGGAACGTATTCCCATGGCATTGTCGGCATTATGCGGTGCCGTGGGCTTCGTGCTGCTCATCGCGTGCGCGAATGTCGCGAATCTGCTTTTGGCTCGTGCCGGCGTCCGCCAGCGTGAGATATCGATTCGCCGAGCGCTAGGCGCGAGCCCGGCCAGGCTCATGCGTCAAATGTTCACGGAGACGGCAATTCTCACTATTGCCGGAGGCCTGCTTGGTTGCGCGCTCGCCTATGCCTTAATTCACCTAACCGGCGCCATGTGGGCAGGCGAAGTCAATCTCGCGACGGCGGAGATCGACGTGCGAGTGCTTCTGTTCGTGCTGGGATTGTCTGGCATCACAGCTTTCCTTTGCGGTCTGGCGCCCGCATGGACGACACGCCGGCCAAATGTAAATGACGCTCTTAAGCAGTCGGGCAGACAGTCTGGACCAAGTCGAAATACTCGCCGCCTTATTCGGGTACTCGTTCAGGCCGAGGTTGCTTGTGCTGTCGTGTTGCTGATCGGGTCCGCTCTGCTCCTTAGAAGTTTCATTCATTTGATTCAAGTACCGCTCGGGTTTGACCCTGAGCATGCGCTGATCGTACGGACAGGTTTCAATCGCCAACGCTACGCTTCGGCCGATCGACGCCACCAAGTCGAACGCGAGATCGTGACGCGGCTCTCTTCCATGCCGGGCGTCGCAGCCGTCGCGGTGACCACGCATGTGCCGCTCGCCGACCAACGCCAGATTGGCTTCGTCGTTGACGGTCGGCCCGCAGACGAGTTTCACTGGGCCGACAACGCCCTTGTCAATGCCGATTACTTCCGTGTGATGGGCATTCCACTGCTGAGCGGCCGGACATTCTCTGATGTTGAATACACGCCGAACTCACCTGCTGCAGCGATAATCAACCAACACATGGCGAAGCAATACTGGCCTAATGAAGATCCCCTTGGAAAAGGACTCAAATGGGGCGGCCGGCACCTTACCGTGATAGGGGTCGTAGCCGATATACATGTGGGAGACCTGGGCAAGCCGATCGAACCGACCATTTACAACTCGGTCTATCAGGTGGAAAGCGGCGCCACAACGAGCGGAGTATTCGTGATTCGCACTGGTGCTCAAGAAGACCCAACGCGCCTTGCTAAAGCCGCGCAGAGTGTAATCTGGTCGGTGGATCGCGGATTACCCATTCAGGTTTTCACTACTCTTCACCAAGTGGTTTCGGCATCGCTGGCTCTTCGCCGGAGCTTGCTGCAACTCGTTCGTGGCTTCACTCTGCTCGCGCTAATGCTCTCGCTGATCGGTGTGTACGGCGTCCTTTCGCATGCCGTGACGCAGCGTACTCAGGAGATAGGAGTTCGGCTGGCACTCGGTGCGCGTCCTATCGAAATTACGGGTCTTATCGTCAGAGAAGGAGTTCAGTTGACGACCTGGGGGATCTTTTCTGGGATTGATCGGCGGAGTGATAGCAGGCCGGTTAATCTCTACATTACTGTTCGACGTTCGGGTGCTCGACCCAGTTTCGTTAGCAGGAGGCGTGGCCATGATCCTGGCGGCATCTCTTCTCGCAAGTTATTTACCCGCTCGTCGCGCGTCGCATTTGGATCCGATGGTGGCACTGCGCTATGAGTGACTGGTTGCGTGAGCTTTGGCGGAAGGAGCGATTTATCGTCTATCGCCAGCAATTCGAGCGCGATCTTGACGAAGGGATGCGTCTCCACAACGAGCTACGGAAGCAGGAGTACCGGAATGTGGGAATCGATGACGATTCGGCGCGGTACAAAGCCCAGCGCCGGTTTGGCAATGAGACATTGCTAAAGGATCTGAATTATTGCTCGGCATTATTGCTCGGCCGACTTATGATCGATTCCTAAACTGTACGGCGCGACTTGGCGTCAATCCGCCCGAAGTGATTCCACAGGGTCCATTGACGAAGCCCGGCGGGTGGCGCGAAGTAGGCCGTATGAGCAGTGGTGCTAGAGTTTAAGCCCGATCCAAAGCATGGTCCCAAGTTTCGTGCGCCAAACCCAGGTTGATTCCGATCAGAAGAGTACCTTTTCCTTCTGCGCGACTTGGCCGCCACCCGTTGCTTTGCTCTTTCGCATCCCCATCCGCATCGCAGGCCGCCGCGAGCGATGCGAAGGATAGGTGTGTCTCAAACTCGCCACACGTGTATCGCAACTCGCATGAGTCTAATTTCAGGACGCAACTCGCGGCACCCAACACGCTGAAACCAAACAGCCCGGGTCGAGGTTCCTCAGAAGCCTATATCATGAGCAATCAGGCTGGCGGTCCCAAAAAGGGGTGGAGGAAGTGTGGCGTGGTCAGTCGTGAAAAGTGGTTAGAGATCGGACGAACAACAGGGAACAATTAATGCTGGTGCGAGTGTTCGCCGGCGAAGTTCCGAAGTTGCTCAATTTGGCTTGTTCTTCTTCCCGGGCTCGCATCGCCGGAGGCGTTTGGAAGCGACCTGCTCGACGATGGCGTCAACGTAGGCTCCGGAACCACCGAGTTCACGCTGAAGCTCTTTACCACGTTCCGTAGTAGCCGAGGTACGCTGAAAAGACTTCAGACGATCGCGCTCGGCTTCCACAGCCTTGCGAAGCATCTCGGTTTCTGCTGAACCATATTTCTGGGGATCGGCCCCACCCTCAATTACATGTTCGGCGAATGCTTCGCTCTCCAGTGTCTTGCTGAGTACTGGATAGCCTCTTTCCAGGATCTCGGGTCCGGTCTGCTCTCCAAACTGCTTCAGCCGGAACGTACCCTCGTCAGTCAGATCGAAGTCCAGCAGGCACGAGTCCATGGGCCATAACTCGGCTGGCTCGTCGCCGAGCTCATCAAGCTGTATGAGTGCGTCGGTTTCATCATCAGCACCAACGATCGAGAAGCTGCCGTCGGGCCATCGAGCACAAAATGTGGGCATATAGCCTCCTCCAGTCGTTGTAACAGACGAAGGCTGCGAAACTGCCCGCACTGTTACGGCATCCTCTGTTCGCGCGCCTGTCTCTTCACTCACGGTTATGCAGGGCTGGAAGCACAGGTTTCAAGGCTTGCAATGAATTGGGCTCGTTCCCGCCCGGCCGGCAGCTTATAAACCATAGAGTGGCAGGTACTGCCACTCTATGGTTTAAGTCACAATGGTGTCACTTGAACGATAAGTTGGCAGTGGAATAACCCATAATGTGGCAGTAGCCATGTGCCTTGAAGCATAAATTGGCAGTGACTGCCAACATTCGCTTCCCAAATGATGATGGTAGGGGTGCCACATTATGAATATGTCTGTTGACGGTGGTGTGGCGCGCCCAAACTCTTCATCGTCGGTTTAGTTTGGTATAGGTGTTATATCGCACCTATACAGCGCGCTTTTTACGCATTTTGTTAGGGGTTTGCTTCCGGAACCCAAAAATTGCTATTCCACTCTCCGAGCACAGAATTCCTCCATGCACTGCCGATTGAGCACCGCGGATCGCTAGCCTGCTGCGGTCTGCACTTACTGCCAACTTATGCTTCCTTTTTGTGCTTACTGCCAAGTTATGCTTCAAAAGCGACTCGGCCATCCAAAATTAGCTGCGATGGCTCTAAAGGACTTCCGGTCGCGTCACTGCCATTTTATGCTTCACAGCACTGCCACTTTATGCCTCAAGGCACAAGCCACAGCGGAAATCCTTTTGATCCGTCGGCGCCGGCCAGAAGACCGACCCCGGCTAAACCCATAAAATGGCAACAAGTGCAAAACGGAAGCATAACGTTGCAGCGGGTGCATTCAAGTCCGCAAGGCCGGCATGTTCGTCGAAGTGAGCCAGCGCCAGTTGTTCCAGCGACCGGCGCAGGGGCCTACTAAACGCTACGGCTCGCGGGCAACTCTGACCTACCGAACGGCGGGCTGTCGATGGGTCAGCGCCTATTCGCTTCGAAGTGTCTCCATTGGGTCCACGAAGGCCGCCTGGCGGGCTGGGACATAACTCGCCACCATGACCGACGCAGCCATGACAGCGCTCGATGCAATGTACGTGAGAGGATCAAGCGGCGTGACACCAAAGAGTAGGGAAGATATCCATCTTGATAGACTTCCCGCCAATGCCAGTCCAATGATGCCACCCACGCAGTTGAGGATCAGCCCTTTTCGAACGAACAACCATTTGAGCGCCCTAGGCTCAGCACCCAGAGCAAGGCGGATACCAACCTCACGCCGACGCTGCCCTACAACATAGGCAAGGACGCCGTATACTCCGACAATCGCAAGGGCCAAAGCCATCGCTCCGGCGATTCCAAGCAGAACGAGCGCGAATGAGGTGCGCGCCATGGAGTTTTTGTAGACATCGTTCAGAGTCCGCACTTTGGCCAACGGTAAACCAGGATTCACAGCGTGGATCGCAGTGGCGACTTCCCGAAGGAACGCTTCCGTGCCCGCGCGTTCACTTCGAATCGCAAACGTAACACCACGACCTCCCGCGCGGAAATAGACCGTGGCCGGCGCGGGCAGATTCACGCCGTCCGCGCGAACATTCTCCGCTACGCCGACAACTTCGAGCCAGGGGCTATCCTTGCCCTGC
>QHXW01000078.1:1349-5734 GCA_003223115.1 Acidobacteriota bacterium | reverse complement strand
CGGCTGGTTTGAGCACCCGCCGAAGCAGGTTCGTCTCATTCAACGGAGTACCGTTCCTGGAGGCGAACACCAGGTCCTCTGGTGCAGTGAACCTAGATTTGGCTAGGACCTCCTTCAGCGCATTTGCAACGCTCCGGCTTAGCGGAAGATTCCGTCGCCTGGATTTCGCCTTGACAGACCCGAACTTACCCCGGTAGTAGTTCTCCCGGACCGCCAAGGACCATGGCTCCAACACTTCCCCTCCGACTACCACCACCTCGCCGGTCAGGTTTAGTCTCGTCCACCTGAGCGCCAGCATTTCTGCCACGTTGAGGCTTGTGGTCATGGACAACAGCACCATGGTCTGCACCATTGGCGGCAACATCAGTAGCAGCTCACGACCGGTGTCGAAGCTGAGCGCGTGTGTTTCCTTCCGGTTCATCTCCGGCATCCTTACGCCCCACGCGGGATTGTCTCCGTAGTACGCCCGCTTAAGCTTGGCGTGGTTACAACACAGCGCTGATGGCGTTCCGGATGTGCACCTCACATCTCGCAGCCGGTGATCCCCCAGCGCTGGGATCACATGCTTCCTCAAAACGTAGTCGTAATGCTTCTGCCCAGCGTGCTTGAGCGCCCAAACTACATCCGGCTTGAATCTCCCGGTAACAAACTCAGCCACGCTCACGAGTGATGAGGGCCGCTGCGCCTGCTCGTCCACCTTGGTGAGAATCTCCCGGGCTATCCGCTGGGCTTCTCGTTTGCTCACCTCCTTTGCGTCCGCAATCCGCTGATTGCGGCGGATTCTAACGATCTTGCCGTCGGCGTCAACGCCGTCTTCCCTATAGGCCACGTACCAGGCGTTCCCCTGTATGTGCACGAAGCCTTTCTGTTGTCCCCTTCGTCGAGCCATTCGAATCCCTCCAAATGGCTCGTGGGATGGCTCGGCCAGAAGCATATCACGCCCATTAGGGCCGCTGGGAGTCGAACCTGGGCTGGCGGGGTTCATTCGGCTTTCGTGGACCAGTATTGGCCCTTGTGGCCTCTGCTTCTGAACCAGTCTGCTGAAGGTCTCACAGCAATATCTTGGAGCCGCATGGGAGGCGATCGCGAAAAAATAGCTGTAGGTTAGAGCGCATGCCGGTCCGATTTGCCTACCCCGAAGAACCAGATTGGCTTGTCGATTGGATTTTGTGTGATCTGGCCGTGCGCCAGCGGTCCCACGGGCGCAAACCAATGGTGGGCATGTGGATCAATCGTCAATTTGGGAAGTTGCGGAAAGGAGAACGAAATTATCTTCGCGGCTCGGACTTATCTGAAAGGCGTTACGTCGCATTGGCGGTGCTCTTGATGAGGGGCGGTTCTATGAGCGAGGCCCTCTACGAGGTCAGCCGCCGTTTGGGCAAGACAACACAGAAAGAACTTGATGTCATCCGAACCAGTTTCTACGGGTTTCAAGGCCCGCTCAAGAGCACATTGTTAGAACACTGGCTTGGTAGTTTTCGGAACTGGACGGATTGGGCCATCTTCGCCGACAGAGGGGCTGTGAGTTCCGTGGCCGAAATGTATCGGAAGAAGGGCCATCAGGATTACGCGGACCGGTTTCTGAAGTTGGTGCAGGCTGTTCAAGGCAAAGCTTTCAAGGAGCAGAAGCGTTCCCTCTATCGGGATCAAAACTGGTACATCGAAGCCGAACGCGAATACAGCAAACGGTTAGCGCTCACGGAGAACGAACTTGGTCGAAATCACTCGCTGGTGGGTTTGCACGCAGTCAATCTCGCGCACTTATATCACGAACAGGCCAGGTACAGGGAGGCCCTGCGTTGGTACTGGCACGCATGGGCAATTTATTTAGGCGATCCGATTATGGCGCCCGGGTTGCGCGCGGTACTACTCCAGGCCATCGCAACTGATGTGGGCAATTGTAAGCGAGGCAAGCCCGCCGGGCGAGTATCACCGTATTCTGGGCCTTGGACGGCGTTTGGGTTGTTGCCTGCTCCAGGTATCAGCCAGCAGGAGCTCGAGGAAGTCGTTCGAACGAAACCATCCGGAACCTGAGACCCCAGTCCACAAGCCAGTGGACGGCGCGTGGCTGGTCAACGGTGGTCCGACACACATCGCCGGGTCATCGCACCCTCGACCTGCAGTATCGCATGGCGCTTCCACCATAGAATGGGCAGCCAGGTAGTCCTTCCGTTGTTGAGCAGGACGAGCCCCCGTGGGCTCCTGGAATGGGTGGTAATGCCGTGTCAAAAACCACAGGCGAATTTTGGCACTACCACTGCTTATGTCAACCTGGCTAAGATCTGCGGACGCGCTTACGCGCTCTAATCGGAGGAGTCCGAAAGGATGCTCACCGGCCGGATGCATGGAGAGGCCCGGCGTCGCCAGCGTGGTAAA
The DNA here is from genome assembly GCA_003223115.1 of Acidobacteriota bacterium. Taxonomy (GTDB): domain Bacteria; phylum Acidobacteriota; class Terriglobia; order Bryobacterales; family Bryobacteraceae; genus QHXW01. The sequence goes on along the minus strand of QHXW01000078.1, from coordinate 3,358 downwards.
CCGTGGAAAAACTCGCTTCGCCCCGCCTTGGTGAATGTATGACCCGAACGGGCTCTGCCCAGCGCGACCTCCATTTGCAACATGCCAAGTGACGAACACGGGACAAAACTGGGGATAAGAGCCAGTGCCAGGAGGCAACAACCAACACCAGGCTCGGCAAAGCCACGTTCTGGTGGAATGCCACTTGCCGTCCTTGACATGTCCCCAAGTGCGAATCGATCTCTACAAATGCCCAGGCTCGGGCCATGTAAAGGAAAAGCGCGATCAGTATGTATATATAATATTTAATACAGAGGCTCGCAAAGAGGGGTAACACCAAAGGGCAGCACGCCGGAGAACTAAACCCCGCGAGTTTGATCTTGCTGAGCGGGTTTCTCGAGTGCACTACCTGGCTTCAACGGAGAAGAGGACGCCGCATTGATGCCGCTGCCTACGCTACGTGCATCTAAAAACAGCTGGCAGCCGGTGCTTCGACTGTTTGTCGGATATCTAAAACTACTGGTTGTGGCGCGTCGGCCCCAAACCGCATTTGACGCCCAAATTCAACATCCGTCCCTGTGCTTGCGGTGCTGAGTTTTTGGCGCTCTAGACCTGACAAACGTTTTGCCCCAGTCGCCATCTTCAACAGAAAGGTATCCCAGGCTGAGGACGCCTTTCGGCGCCGTTCGAGATTGGGGAAATCGATCGATCGCGTCGCTCCAGTAACATATAAATTACCCTTCGAGTCCCCTACTAATGCAGCAACTTCATCCCGATCGTGTCCCCCGAGGAAAGTACCGTAGCGTAGCCACCGCCCTTCGGAATCTAGCATCACAAGAAAGCCGTCAATTGCTCCCCCGAAGCGGTGTTGTGCTGCATCTTGGGTAACCGGAAAGTCGGCGGACGACGTGTAGCCGGCGACATAGGCGTTGCCTTCCGCGTCTAGCCAGATGGAGGTTGCAGAATCTGCGCCGCTGCCGCCAAGGTAAGTAGCATAAAGGAGATGGGAACCTGTGCGGTCGAGCTTGACAACGAACGCGTCGCACGGCTCGAGTAGGTTTGGTCCCGGTCCCGGCGCCTGGTGCTGGAAAGCCTCTGGGGTTGTGGGAAAATCCGTTGAGCAGGTCGAGCCGGCAGCATAGGCATTTCCCCGCCTATCAACAGCGATGGCATTCACGAACGTGCGACGAAGGCGGCCTACGCTGCCTCGCAGATGGCTTTCACGTTGTCTTTGTGCCGGCCGCCGAGATATGTTCCGTATCGCAAACTGTACGGCGCCGAAGCGATCGGCGGCCGCAAGATGCTGATGATGCCCAGACCCAGGGCAGCCAACGAGAGTCGCATGGTTCAGGACTGACTGTTTGGACGCCACCGAGGTCACTCCTGTTCCTCCGCGGAGTTTCACAGGCGTCGGTGTGTTTGCAATCGGCATCACGTCACCAGCGCGCGTACGGTACCTGTAGAAGTGTAAAGCCCGAAGAAGCGCGAAGTCCGGTTCTATTCGTTTGAGGCCCGAACCAGCCGCCCGGACGATGATCTCCTCCATCCCCGTTTCTAAGGCGCGGTTCAGAGTGTCGAAGGCCGTTTCCGTTGATATGTGCGTGTTCTCCAGCAGATGGGTTCAGGACGTTTTCTGAGCTATTCATGCCGTAACGCTGCTGCCGGATCGATGCGGGTCGCGCGCACAGTTGGCGCGTAACTGGCGAGGGCGGCGGCGGTGAACACTATGAGAAGCATGGTTAGAAACATGAGCGGGTCAAGCGGGCTTACGCCGAATAACAAACTGGACAGAATTGTTGATACCGCCGCGGCTCCGGCTAGGCCGAGCAGTGCACCGATGAAAACGGGACGCAGCGACTGTGAAATCAACAGCCGCAAGATGCTTTGAGCGTTGGCGCCGAGAGCCATACGGGTTCCGATTTCATGCGTGCGATGACTGACAGAATAGTTAACTACGCCGAAGATTCCGGTCGCGGCGAGCAGTAAAGCAATGAAAGCTAAGGCGCTCGAAAGAACAAGGCTGATGCGTG
>QHXW01000078.1:0-1343 GCA_003223115.1 Acidobacteriota bacterium | reverse complement strand
AGGTTCTGTTTCAACTCACTGACGGCCACGAGTACATTCCCGTCGATGCCGCCTACAATTGCACGAACCTGACGCGCCACGGAAGCTGGGTCTTGGCCGCGCACCAGAACGTGTGTCCCAGGCGAAGGGCGGTCGAGCGGCGCGTAGACGAAAATGCCGTCGATCCGTGACAGATTTGACATGTATACGTCTTTTGCAACGCCGACAACCTCTCTGCAGAACTTCTCATGAGAGAAACAGATTCGCTTGCCAATTGGATCCGCGCCCGGCCAAAGATGCCGCGCCGTTGACTCCGAGGCTATCAGAACTGCAGCCTGATGATCGTTTTCGGATGGCCGGAACCCGCGGCCATGGACGATCGGGATCTCTAGCAGTGGGAAGTAATCTGCGGTAACCGCATTGAACCTGAATTCGCGCGTTTCGGTCTGACTCTCTATCTTCCCCACGTAACCATAAATCGACCCGCTCAGAGGTATCACTTCGGCGAGCGCCATTGCTTGCACACCCGGCTGACTCCGAAGTTGATCTGTCAATTCACCGAAAAACCGCGCAGCGCGTTCTTCGTTGTAGCCTTCCTGCGTGAGGTCGAATTTGGCTGTAACTACATTCTGCATGGCGAAGCCGGGATCCCGTTCCTGCGCAGAAACCAACCCGCGCATAATCAGCCCCGCCGCGACTAGCAAGACTAGGGACACGGCGACTTGGGCGCTGAGCAGTGTTGAGCGCAGCCAGCCGCGCGAGCGCCAACCCGCCGACCGCAATTCGTGCTTAAGAACCTGATTGAGATCCAGACGGGTTGCCTGCAGCGCGGGCAGAAGCCCGAACGTGATGCCGGTTGCGAGCGAAAGGCCAAGGGAAAACCACAACATTCGGATGTCAGGATTCAGGTTCAGGGTAAGTGACGCCATTTCCTCCGGGAGCTGAGGGAGCATCCAGCGATAGAAAGCGCCAAAGATCCAAAAAGAAAGCGTTGCGCCAAGCGCGCCGCCCGCTAATGACAGGAGAAGGCTCTCAGTGAGCAATTGCCGCACCAGCCGAGCACGGCTGGCGCCTATAGACAAGCGAATTGCGATCTCTCGCCGGCGCACCGCGACACGTGCAAGCAGGAGATTGGCGACGTTAGCGCACGCAATGAGCAAAACCAGGCCAACCGCGAACATGAGAACCGCGCCCACTGAAAGAGCGAGTTGCCTGGCCTCCGGCAGCGAAAATAGATGGGCTACGTGAACCATCAGCTTCGTTTCCCGAGGCCGCTGCGTCTGATCGATGCGTTTCGCGATCACCTCGATGTTGGCCCGCGCCTGATCCAGCGAAACGCCGGACTTCAGACGGCCAATGAGATA
>QHXW01000460.1 GCA_003223115.1 Acidobacteriota bacterium | reverse complement strand
ATCTCCGCCTACCGGAAGCGCTGCCTCACACCGAGACGAATGTAGTCACGCGCAAGAAGCTGCCCACGCGATGAAAACCCCGTTAGTTAGAATACTATGCCTTAGCGGGAAAACCTCGCTCCGTCCCAAGGGTGAACATCCGATGAAGGTCAAGAGGAATGTGAAAGCGGTTGAAGCGATGCGCGGGTGTCAGAAGTGCGGTTCTGGCATCTTCTCCTCGTCTTACAATTCCGACAATCAATTTTTAGGTTGCTGCTGTTTTCGGTCTTGGGGGCCAGTCAGCCGGGAATCTGCTCTGCCGGATATCTTTGTTTGAAACGTGATTCACTGCCAAGTATTTGGCCTGACGATCAGTGAAGACATACGGCCACAACACCTCGGAACCTTCAAATTCTGGCAGGTAGATCACCACGTCGCCGTTGGTCGGGTGGTGTTCAATGTTTCGCACGCCGTACCGACCTTCAAGGATTTTGAGCGCATCCATGAACAGCATTCCCGGTGCGGGGTCATCGGTTTGGGGCATGAGTGGACGATACCACAACTGCACTCGAGAGCCGTATTCATGCCCAGCATGGCGCATAATTTCCACCGCTGGATGGCGGCTTCATCCCGTTCCGATCGGGTCTACCCCCGACAAAGATTAAGAAAACGGCTCTGAGCAGTTATCTGTAATGCACCCCGGTTTTATTGGGTTTCCGTGGTTAGGACTGTCAGAGCTGACTAGGGTTCGACGACACTGGAAGTGAGAAATCGCCAATGTTCACCAGCCTTTCGGCAGGCTCTGGGCATCCATCGCCACCGCTGGTTGGAATCGCCTGGTTTTCGTTTTTCCAGGAATCGCGCCGACCGAGCTCCACGGCCCAACACACACGGTGCCTCACCCGCCGCGGCAGCTCAATCGGGCGGTGCGGCTGCTCGAACCGTGCGACCTGGAGGCCCAAACAGCCCCGAAAACCGCGTCAAATAAAGGGTTACGCCCACCATCAGTGTGCACAACCCTGCGGATTACTGGGTTGAAGGCCTCAGAGACCGCGCTGCTCAGCAGTTTGCTGCCTCAGATCATCAGCTCTGGGCCTCGAGTTCAGGTCGGAGATCCCAGGAAGGGCAAAACACTCAAGTCTCCGCCAATTGCCCGTTCCGCCGAGTTCTCGCGCAGAAAACTATACTTTGTATTTTGAAATACACTTCTCAGGTTGTTACTATACCCCTTGTAATGAACCGCTAGCTAGTCTCCTGTTCCATGCGTCTCCGGCACTGGTTCGCCTCTCACGAGTAGCCACGTGAGATAAGGGAAATCAACTCCTGCGCGCCCGCAGAGCGTGTGCCAGCCCCATACGCGCGGATTCATATCGAGGACCTTGAACTTACCGTCCCGGGAGTCTCTCTTGAACTCAATTTCGACGAGCCCGGTGAAGCGCATTGCCATCAACGACGCCCAGCGCGACTTACGTCCCACAGTAGTTCAGGATGCCGTCGAAGTGATCTACTAACATCTCAGCGAGCTTCTGAAACGGTAACAAGCGCTGCCAGCGGAGTTGGTCCATCCAGCTTTTGAAGTACCGCACCATCGCTCCCTCGTAACGGTGCTCCCATAGGTGGTCCAGGCTTTCCTTGAGTAAGTACGCCTTCAACAGACGGCGGTTGAGCGTGGACAGTTCATTCAGTTGCTGCCGTTTGCCCGCTGTCTGATTCACGCAGCGTGTCAACAGCAGCCAGCGCTTGCCCGTCACCAGTCCTCGCATCCGCCCGCCCTTGCGGAAAAACTCCGCCCGACGAACTTCGTCCACGGCACGGTTAGCGTGCTGCATGACCTGGAATTTGTTATAAACGATGCGACAGTCCGGCGCCCAATGTTCGATGCTCTGCCGGTAGGGCTCCCATATGTCCACGCACGCCGCTTCGATACCTGCCCGCTGCCGGGCGCTCAACTCGTCCTGGAAGACTCGTCCAAGGGTCTCCTTCTTCCGCTCCCGCCCAAACCACAGCGGCTCGCCGCTCTCCAGGTTGCTAGCCACGGTCAGGAGTTTCTGTTTTCTTGCCCAGGTAGATTTCATTTACGCCCAGTTGCCCCAGCCGATTTCCGCCGCCCTGCCTTCCAGATAACGCAGGTCGATAGATCGCACTGTGCTCGCCGCCAGCCCCACCTGCTTGGCCACCCCGCGTGCGCCGCCGCGCTCTCGCAGGCTTCCCCCACCGCGTCCTCGAACCGTTTGCTGAAGGAGCCTTGCTCGGCAGTTGCACGACCTTCTCGGTCTTCACCCCGCAATCCAGACAGCGCAACCGGCACAACTCGATCACCACTGTCGTCCGGTACTCAAAGCACGGCAGATCACGGATCTCCCGTTCGCAAACCTCGGCGATCTTGCTCACGCGTCGTCCACAACCGGAGCAAACCAGCTTCCGCTCACCCGATTTGCGGCGTACCCACAATCTCAGCGTTTTCACTTCTTCATTGATCTCGCTCCGATACACCCGGTAGCCCGGCCACCCCAGAATCCTCGTCCAGTCGTTGTTCCTCAAACTGCGTAGTGTAACGGAAAACCCGTCAATCAGCCAGCCCGTCGGATTCCTGCGCAGAGCCCATAAACGGCTCTGTAGTCTGGGGCATGCTGCTCCTGGATCCCGGGCGACTGTCACAGCCATGATCGTGACCTAAGCCAACGTCTTCATGTTATTAGAAGATCACTGCAAGAATTGCCGTTCCGAGACGCTCCGTTAGAGGAAGCCGATTGACGGAAGTTGAGAGGAGAACTAGAGAGGTCGTCACCGTGAAGGTTGCGCTGGTGGCTCCGGCCGGAACGGTGGCGCTGGAAGGCACGCTGGCCACTGCTGTATTGCTGCTGGAAAGCGTGACTTGGTCACCCCCGGCCCGCTCAGGGTCACCGTGCCCGTGTACGCCGCCAACAACACTCGTCGGGTTCAGCGCCAGCGAGGAGACGATTGGTTCGACGATGATGCTCAATGCCTGAGTAGCCGTCTGCGCAGGAGCACCCGAGTCGGTCACTTGAACGGTGAAGTTGCTGGCCCCCACAGTGGTCGGCGTGCCGGAGATCTGTCCGCTGGTGGACAGAGTCAAGCCTGATGGCAGAGTTCCTGAAAGCAGCGACCAAGTATACGGGGTGGTGCCGCCGACAGCCGCGAGGCTCTGGTTATACGGTGCGGATTGGGTGCCGTTTGGGAGTGAGGTCGTGCTGACTGAGAGGGGGAGAGTCGACCCAACATTGAAGTTGAAGACGACGTCCACCCAGAAGTTCATGGAGTTGTATGTATTCGTAGGAAAAGCGCTGGTGCTGGCGTATGCGTAAACGCCGTTCGCACTGCCGCCATCCGCTGGGACATGCAGGGGGGCGTTGTCCACGCCGGAGGTCGCGAAGTAATTCTGGTCCGCACTGAAGTGCCCCACATCGGTGTGGTAGGAGGCCACATAACGAGTATTCGCCGTGATGGCCACGGGATTTGAGAAGTTCACCTGTTGCCAGCCTGAGGCGGTCTCCCCGGTGAAGGTAGCACTGGCAAGGAGCGTGCCTGAGCTACTCCACAGGTTGCCTACATGCACGCCGGTGTTGCTGGCACTCTTATAAAAGCGAATACCGGTGATGTAGCCGCCGCTACTGTCCGCCCAAAACTGCATCCCGAGTTCCAGTGAAGAGAATGGCCCAGCATCGGCAATTAACGGCACCGCTGTACTCGGCCAGACCGTGCAAGGGCAGAGGAGTGGACCTTGGGGTGGACCTACCGTAACGCTAATGCCTGGGCTTGGAACTTCCAGATTGCCGTTATCGTCAACCGCTCGACTCCGGACGTTCAGAGTTCCGGTATTTCTAAATGTGGCGTCATAACTCCAGCTTTCCCTACTCCAGCTTTCCCTACCCGCGGCGGGGTGCCAGGTTTTTCACCCGTCCAAGGAGACCTCAACGGCGCCTACTACACCTCCGCCGGAGTCGACTGCAGTGCCGGAAATGGTTACTGGAGAACCTGCAGTCACTGTGCTTCCAGGTGCAAGCGGGATGATGACTGAACTAGGTGGGATAGTATCCGTGGAAGGAGTTGCTGACAGGAGACCGCTTTGCAGCGTCACCGGCTGAACACCCATGTCT
>QHXW01000459.1 GCA_003223115.1 Acidobacteriota bacterium | reverse complement strand
GGCGCCGATTTCACCCCCGCCCATATGGTCTTGCCAATAGGCGTAACTGATAACCACTCTCGACTCCGGGCATGCTCCCTCATCCTCCGACAGAATCAGCCGTCCGCGCCAGGGTCGGACACCGAGCACCTGGAAGAAATCGCCAGTGACCCAAATCGCTTTGACGCGGTGGAGGTCACTGGCTGGGCCCACGTTCGCTCCGTCCGCAGTCCAGGCGAAGACGCCCGAAAAAGCCTGCTGCTGAGTCCGGATCTCCTGCCAGACCGGTCGCGTCAACTCCGGATATTGGCCTGGGTTCATGCCCATCCCGCCGTGTCCGCCCGCGATCCGCACCTCAGCCAGTTCGTTCGGCCTCTGAACCGGCAAACTGCGCAATTTCACGGCATTGATTAATTGAAAGATCGCAGTATTCGCGCCGATGCCGAGGCCAAGTGAGAGGAGCGCGCTGAGCACAAGCGCGGGACTGCGGCGGAGTCCCCGGCCCGCGTAGATCAAGTCCCGCCAGAGGTCCTCTATGAGATTGAACCGCCAAAGGCCTAACCCGGCGTAGCCGGAACCAAAAAAGGGTATACAAGTCCGATTCTTTTGGAATGGCCACCAAACCCGCATGGATAAAGGGCCACACGGCACTATCGAAAAATATCTTGCCAGAAAAAACATCGATTCCATGATAAAGGGACTAAAGCTTGTTCTTTGATCGCCGAGGCTCTGCCCAGCGGAATGGGGTTGTCGTGGTCGCGGGACATTTCATGATGGAAGGCCGGTTCCGCTTCGAGGTCCCGCTGCAACCCCCGGCGCCGTACAAGTTTGAGAAAAAAGCGGGGCATGACCTTCTATCTCGCGAGGACCCTTTGGACCGCGCTGGACAAACGATTCCACGTTGCTTTCTGTTTGCTGACTAGTTTCCTGCCATGCTTTGTAATGGTGTAGTACTTTGCCTTCCGGTTGTTCTCCGACACGCCCCATTCCGCCGAGATGGCGCCATCGAGTTCCAGGCGGTAGAGCCCGGGGTAAAGAGAACCTTCCTCGACCTTCAGCACTTCATCGGAAAGCAAATGAATAGTCTGGGCGATGGCGTACCCGTGCATTGCGCCACGCTGGAGTGCGTGCAGAATCAGCAAATCAAGCGTTCCCTGGAGCAGAACCGGCTGGGCCGATTTTCCCATCTGGACTTCCTATGACGATCTTGGGATAGTATGGCGTGGCTCCCATAGATTGTCAAGGGCAGGGCTCGACGCGCGTGTTTCCACCAGATGGAAGTCAGCCTTCCAAAGCTCCTCCCACGAAGTACAGCAGATCTTGGCGGTCTCGAGCGACCTTGCGCAGCCGGGCGTAATCACCAGCCATCTGGCACAACTGGAAAACGGAGGGGCAGAAAAGCTGGCTGTGGTCGGCATTCGAAAGATGCTCGAGCGAGATCGCAATGGCCTGCTCATAACGTCCGAGCCGCGCCAGCAATCCGACCAGCACCTGGGCCGTCACTTTCGTCACGTCGTCGGTGCTTGACTCCGCGAGCTTCCTTCGAAAATGAGCAACCGCCTCATCGACCCTATCGCCCATCAAGGCTCGCAAGTAGAGCCCGTAATCAATGAAGCCGTCCTCAAACGGCGGGTCGCCGCGAAATTGAAATGTGCTGGCCAGATGCGCTCCATACTCAGCCAGCTCGACAGCCATTGCTAATGCATCGCGGTTGGTGAGATCCAGGCTGAAACGGAGGATCGACACCAGATGTGACGTATCGACGTAGTAATCGTACTCGCCGAACATCCATTCGCGGTTCGCGATCAGGTCGTCGACATTTCGCGTGTCCGGCGCGTGGTCTTCGCGCTGGGCGATGGTCCGCTTCAACGCCTCCACCACGTCGTGATGCAGTGTGCGGAGCAACAGACAAACGCAAGCTTCACGAGTATGCCGATCCGGGTACTGCGCCAGAAAGCTGATGGCCCGGCAGGTACCGTACTGGGCCAGAATTAGCTCGAATCCCTTTCGAGGGTTGGCGCGCTCATGGAAGGCGATCTCGATGATCCCATCGACACCTTCCTTAGGTTCGACGCGCTCGATGGCCGCAGCTACGGGCGCAGGTTCGCCGATGGTCCGAAAGTAGGGCCAGGCGTGCGGGATGTCGCCATCCGTCAGGAAAAGTCCTCCCACTTCACGAGCCGCTTCGACAAACCCACGTTCGTATACGGCACGGATCTCTGGAGACAACTCTTCACTGTTATCGGTCTGGATGAGAGGCAGGCCCAGCCCATGCCGGATTTTCATGAGCCGCGCCTCAAACAGCAGGGGGTACTTCTTTTCCTCGCGAAACTGGCGAATGAGCAGCTCGAAGCCGGCGTCGAGCCCGCCCGAACGAAGCGCTTCTTCGACCCGGTCAAATGCATCTTCCGGCATGTCTACGCCATCATAGCGCGTGATCGACAGTCAGGCTGCAGGCGCTCAATGGCATATCGATCCCGCCGTGAACGGCTATAGGGAGCCCAGCCAAAACACCGGGAGTAAGTCCCCAACCGCGCTGACGAGCCTATTATCGGCGGTGATGAGGTGATGACCCGTGCGCACTGCAAGAGCCATATAAATGCTGTCGTATACGGTGCGATCGTATTTGCGCGCAATCACACTCCGGTCTTTGGCGCCGCTCGCTTCACGCACGACCTCAAGAGTTGGGGTAACCTCGAGCGGCACGTTCAACACGGATTCGAGCGCAGCCTCAACCCGGCGGGTAGTAATGCGGGCTTGACGTTCAGCTTTCCAGAAGACATTTGCGAATTCCGCGTAGAAAAAGGTCCGGAACGAGAATTCTAACGTGATTTTCCAGGTAGGTCTGCAGGAGCAGGTCCGCTTCCGTGGCCAGCGGTTCGCCATCGCGTTCCGTGAAGTACCACTTCACCCCTACGCTTGCGTCGATAACAACCGGGCTCAACGGCCCCGGTCTTCCCGCAGCATTTCCTCAACCGATGGTCCAGGTCCAAACGGTTGGCCCATCCGGCGGATCTTCTTTAGTTGTTCATAAAAGGCCGCCCAGCTCTTCATCTGAGACTTCGTGAGCACATTTTGTTCGAGGATGACCGTGGCCTCAGCCGCAACGGAGCGGTGATTCCGTTTGGCCCGTTGGCCTAACTAACGCTCGATACAAACCATCGGGAAAGTACCCACAAGTACCCACGTAAAGTGTGGCCATAAAGGACTCCTCGTGAAATACTAGCAGATTGCTTGCACGTTGCGCGGTTCGAGACTTCCCTACCCCAGTCCCGCTTCCCTCAGGAACTGTGCCGACTCTTCGGGCGGCGTAGGGTTGATGTAGAAGCCCGTGCCCCATTCGAATCCCGCCACCTTTGTCAGCTTGGGCATGATTTCAATGTGCCAGTGATAATGGGACATCGCTGGCTCCTGAACCGGGGCCATGTGAATCACGAAGTTATACGGCGGTCTCTCGAGCGTTTTGTCAAGTTTTCGCAGAGTGGTGCGCAGCACCCATGCCAGATTCTGCAATTGCGGCGCATCGGACTCCTCGAAATGCGAGCTGTGCCGCTTGGGAATGATCCAGGTCTCGAACGGAAAGCGCGCCGCGTACGGTTCAACCACGATGAAACGGTCCGTCTCAGTGACCAACCGCGTGCCCGATTGCGACTCCTGCCGGATGATGTCGCAGTAGATACAGCGCTCTTTGAACTCGTAGTACAACTTCGATCCGTCGAGCTCTTCCTTAGCTCGTTTGGGAATGACGGGCAACGCGATCAACTGCGAGTGCGGGTGTTCGAGCGACGCGCCCGCCGCCTCACCATGATTCTTGAATAGCAGAATATAGCGCAGCCGATGGTCTTTCTTGAGATCCAGCACGCGCTCGCGGAAGGCCCACAAAACGTCTTCCACCTGTTTATCGGACATCTGCGCAAGCGTCATGGAATGATCGGGCGTCTCGATGATCACTTCATGCGCGCCGATGCCGTGCATCTTGTCGAACAGACCTTCAGCCTGCCGGTCAAAGTCTCCTTCGATACCGAGCGCCGGGAATTTATTGGGAACTACACGCAACGACCAGCCGGCTTGATTTGCGCCGCCATTCACCCGGTACGCCAGAACCTCGGGCGGCGTTTTTTCTTCATTCCCATAACAGAATGGACAAAAGCGGCTGGACGCCGACACGGCGACCGGTTCGCGGCTGAAATCCGAGGGCCGCCGCGAGCGGTCGGTGGCAATAATGACCCATCTCCCTGTAATCGGGTCTTTACGAAGTTCCGGCAATCGTTGAAGGCCTCTTCAAATCGCGCATTACCTCCGGCATCAAACTTCACCTCGATACCGGCCGAGTTGAGTGCCCGGCGCAGCCGCTGCGAAATGAATAACCGGCGGCTTTAGGAATACCTGCGCCGGTGCTGGACGCGGACGTGAGTATTATATCGTTCGCTCCGGACTAAAGGCATCTCGCTGTAACTCGATTTTTGGGGAATCGGTGAGCAGCACGCTGACGATGCCGAACCGCACGTGCTCCCATTCCACGTTTGCCCACCGCGTATATTCCCGCGCCGCCGATAAATGCGCGACTGTTTTTCAGCGTCTACGGCGCGGTCGGGAGTCCCAAATTCATCGTTGGCCCGGGATTTCACTTCGAGGAATACCAGTTTGTCCTGATCCCAGCCAATGACGTCGATTTCAACCCGCCCGCAGCGAGCCCGGAAGTTGCGCGCCACGATTTTGAAACCCTGGCGGCGTAGAAAACGGTGCGCCAGATCTTCTCCCCGGCGGCCGGAGGCCTGATCCGCTGTGTTGCGGCGCACTCGAACGCGATTCCGTGCGCGATCCGCCAGACGGTAGAGAAGCGAAATCATTTCGGGGAGTTGGATATCATTTTGACGACTTCGAACTCGAATTCCATCACTTTGCCCCGCACCACAAAGCAAAGATAGTGTTCCCAAAAGCGCCGGTAGCGCGGGAAATGGTTGACCAAAAACTCAAATCCCAGCCACTTCCAAAAGGCAAGTAGCTTTACGCGCAGTGAAATCTCCCGGAATCTGGCCTTCGAATAATAGCCGAAGCCGCCGTGGTCCTCACCAAAGTAGCGGAAAGAAAAGCTATTTAGATGGTGGCGGTGCGTGGGATCGCAGAAAGAACTGAAGTCCGAGTAATGGGGCGTTTCGATGCGCACGCTGCCGCCCGAACGTACCAGGCGGTGGAATTCCTCCATGGCGGCGATCACATCGTCAAGATGTTCGATCACATGAATTGCGACCACGCGATCGAAGCTGTCATCGGCGAATGGATAGGGGTTGTGATCGAGGTCGCAAATGACGTCAGCACCGCTTGCGGCGTTGTGATCGATGCCGATAGCGCCCGGCTGCTTGCGAATGCCGCAGCCGACGTCCAGAATCCTCAACTTTCGCGCAGAGTAATTTTCAGGCACTCTTCGAGCACATCCACCGCGAACTCAGCCTGATCGCGCGTGATGACCAGCGGCGGGCACAGCCGGATGCTGTTCTCGCCCGCGCCCAAAACCAGAACTCCGCGTTCGAAAGCGAGCTGAAGAATACGCTCGCGCGCCTCGCGGTTTCTCTCCCGGGTCTGCTGGTCTCGGACCAATTCGATGCCGATCATCAGGCCGAGCCCCCGCACATCTCCAACTATCGGGAAGCGCATGGGCCAGTCGCGCAACCGGTCCATCAGATACGCGCCAATGCGCGCCGCGCTGGCTACCAGCTCATTTTCGAGCAGCTCCACGGTTACCAGGCTAGCGGCCACGGCCACCGGATTACCACCGAAAGTGGAAGCATGCGCACCGGGCGGCCACTTCATCAGTTCCGCATGCGCCACCATCGCCGATAGAGGCATCCCGCTGGCAATGCCTTTGGCCACGGCGAAAATGTCAGGTACCGCGTTGAAGTGTTCCGCGGCCCACATCTTGCCCGTCCGGCCCATGCCGCATTGCACTTCGTCAAAGATGAGCAGCATACCAAAACGTTTGGCAATGCGCGCAAGCTCGTCAAAGAATTTCTGCGGAGGGACGACGTAACCACCTTCGCCCTGCACCGGCTCTACTACTATGGCCGCTACTTCATCGGCCGGCACAATGGTTTTCACTAACTGATCTTCAATGACCTTGGCGCACTCGACGGCGCAGGTATCGGGCGTCTTGCCGTAGGCGCAGCGATAGCAGTACGCATAAGGAATATGGTGCACGCCAGGCATCAGAGGGCTGAAACCGCGGCGTTGCACGGCCTTACTTGCAGTGAGCGACAGCGAACCCATGGTCCGGCCGTGAAAAGCGCCCAGAAAGGCGATGAACTTATCGCGTCCAGTAGAATACCTCGCCAGCTTGATCGAGGCTTCGATGGCTTCGGTTCCGGAATTTCCGAAGTAGACCCGTCTTTCGACACCGCCAGGAGCGAGCGTCGCCAGCTTCTCCGCCAGTTGAACCATGTTTTCGTAATAAAAATCGGTGCCTGACATGTGGATCAGTCGCGCCGCCTGGTCCTGTATAGCCTTCACGACTTTGGGATGGCAGTGGCCCGTAGATACCACTGCGATACCGGCATTGAAATCGAGGAAACGATTTCCGTCAACATCCTCGACGATCGCACCTTCTCCGCGGCTTGCCACCAGCGGGTAGGAACGCGTGTATGACGGAGACAGAACCTTTGCGTCCCGATCGATGATCTGCCGCGCACGCGGACCAGGAACCGGCCCGAGAAGGCGCGGCATATCCGGACGGACGGCATCCAGAGTGCTTTTCATAGCAATCCTCCTGTTTTAATCGACTCTTTTGACAAACACAGACGAGCGCAGATGGAGGGGTAGCTAATCGGAACCGAACAGGCCGGGGCGGGCTGTTGAAGGCCTAAACTCCATGATCCTATTGTAGCGCCGGACCAGACCGCCTACCTAACCTAATGTAGATCAGAAAGTGCGTTTTAATTTGAGTGCGACAGGCGCCGAAGTCAAAGATCCGCCGCTATTTCGAGGCTCGCGTGGTGCCGAGGCTTTCACTCCGCCTGTCTCGGCGCTTCATCCGCACAGTGGCGCAACACCGCACGGGCTTCGGCTACAAGTTCGGGGCTTCTAGTTTCGACGAGGTCGCCTGCCTCGGCGATGATTTTTTCCAGATTCTCCGTCAGCGCCCGCAGGCCGGTTTCCCGGTCAATGAGTTCGGCGACGCGTTGCTGCAGGGACGGATCGGCCTCGATTTGACAGGCGGCGCGGAGCGCGCCGGCGCTGGGAGCATGCTTCGTTGCGGGTGTCATACAGCGGATGCTGCGCCTGTTCGCGGCTGAATGCAAGATAAAAATGGCTTGGCCAGGGTTTGAAGCACGCCAAATCTTGTTCTTCTATCCCTAAGCCGGAGAAATCCCGAGATTCTGACCCTAGCCTGATACCCTACCCTAGCCTAGATCAACGGAGCCTGTCCATAACTGTCCATAACTCCAACAGTCCCGGTGCAGCAGTTTTTCATACTTGCCCTGCTCGTCTGAATTGCGAATGAATGGCTGTGATGTCTCCGAGCGCGGCCGCCTGTTGCCCGGCAGATGTGACAATTTGTACTTTTCCGTCGGTCGTATCCAGCTCACCCGTGATGGATTTTCCACCGGGTAATACGACGACCAAGGGTTCCGCTGAGCGGATCAACTCACGGCCGACCAGGGAATGCTCACTTCGCCAAACAGCGCGCTTTTGACGGTCAGCTTGTCCCCGTCTTTCTTGATAACCTGGCCGCTGATGCGATCGCCATTATTGAGCGTAATCTGATCCGCGATCAACGATCCAGGCAGGTAGAGTAGGAGAGGGGGCGACACCTTGCGGTGCGACCCACTCTCCCCTCGTCGAACCGGACAAGCGGATTTCCCGTCATCCGGCTCTCCTGAAAACGTATCATCGCAGGCATGCACAGGCAGTTGCACGGCTGCCAGCTTTATAAGCGCTCCAACCCAAAACGTTGGATTTGCTCGTAGTAACTGAAATTGGTAAGCCACTGGTTAGACCAGTGAGACTCGAAGAGGTTCGACCGTTCCCGGAGTAGAATCCTCCTCAAGTGGCTTGATGACCAACGATGAGGAGGATCAATGACAGAGCTTTACCATACCAAAGCCTATCCCATTCCAAATGGGACTGCAAGTACCATGTTGTATTCGTGCCCAAACGGCGGCGAAAAGCCATCTTCGGTCAGACACGCCGACATCTGGGACAGATTTTCCATGGG
>QHXW01000082.1 GCA_003223115.1 Acidobacteriota bacterium | reverse complement strand
ATACCCGTCAGCACCGAGATCGCAAAAGTAAATAGAACAACTGCCCGGTTAACCTGGATGGCAGCTTCGTGCGGGACCGAGTACTCGGGCATGAGCGCAACGATAGCGGGCACGCCGTGGTAGGCGATGAGAACGCCAATGAATCCAGCCGCGAATGAGAGCAGTACGGATTCGGTGAGTAGTTGCTGGATGACGCGTCTTCGGCTTGCACCGAGGGAGACGCGCACCGCGATCTCTTTCTGGCGCGCGCCAGCTTTAGCCAGCAGCAGGATCGACACATTGCCACACGCAATCAGGAGCAGGAATCCAACGGCGGCCAGCAGGATGAGAAGAGTGCCTTGAAATTTGCCGAGCAGCCAGTCGTTGAGTCGTTGCACGCGCATGCGGAACTCTTTGGGATAGATGTTCGGGTTTTGTTTGGCAAAGCGTTCCGTCATCACCTGCAGCTCGGCGCTGACCGCTTCGAGTCGAACCCCGGGCTTCGCGCGTCCCATGAGAGGGATGGGCTTGAGAGCATCCGGCCGCAGCGGCAAAGGAACATACACGTCCGCGTCAGCCCAGGTGAATCTCGGTGGCACAATGCCAAGGATGGTATAGAGTTCATGATTCAGTTCGATCGTCTTGCCGATGACCCGAGGGTCGGCATTGAAGTGGCGCTGCCAGAACAGGTAGCTAATGACAGCGATGCGGGGTGGCGCACTCGGGGATAGGATGTCGTTGATACCAAAAGTGCGGCCGAGTATGGCGGGCACGCCCATGAACTCGAATGCATTGGGCGAGTAGGCGATGCCCTTCACGCTTTCCGGCAAGCCGCTCGAAGCGACGAACGCGCGGTCATCCGCGAGAAAGGCGTCCTCGAGAGTCTTGCTGTCTTGCTTGATTTCGAGAAAGTCAGGGATGGTATACCAAATACGTCCCTGGTCGCCTCGCTTGTCCGAGAATGTGGGGGCGACGATGTGGTCCGAGTTTTTGTATGGGTAGGGGTCGATCAAAACGGCGTAGACGAGGCTGAATATGGCCGAGCTGGCGCCGATGCCGAGCGCAAGGGACAGCATAGCCACCATCGAGAAGCCTATGCTCTTGTAGAGCAAGCGTAACGCGAACCGCAGATCCGTGACGAAATCGTTTAAGAAACGCACAGCGCGTCCGTTGCTGTCTAATCCATGGTACTGGCTCTGAGAATGTGAAGTAAAATAACACATTTCGTTCGCGAACCTCGTCGCACGTGTAGCCGGTTATGCCTCCTCGAAACGTTCGAGCAGAAGAAGAATCCTGCCGGGGCAAAGGAACACAACGCGATTTCACGTTCCTTCGAGCTTTCGACTGTCGACTCACGATAGCTCCGGGGTACGCATGAGGATTCGAACTGCTTACACCGATTCGATTCGACATGGGGATTGGCCGCGGGTGTATTCGGGCAGCAGGGTCGTCGGAATAGTTATTGATCAATCCCAAAAAGCGGCCGCCGGATACGATGAAAGGTATATCGCACCGGGTTCACCGCGGTAAGCCCTGGCGTATCCACCGGGATCAGACTGGCGGAAACAGGCTCATAGGCAGCTCGCGGGGCGATCACTCCCTTGGCCGTCAAGATTCGCTGCCGCTCCGGCAGAATGCCGCAACTGACTAGTTGCTGGATACTGAAAGGCATTTCGCGTTTGGTAGTGGCCATGAGCAGGTTCTGCACATCCAGCGTGGATCCCTCGGCTTCGATAACCGCCGTCAAGCCCTGGTCGTGGTAGCGCGCGCCACCGTGGCGGACCTCGCCTTCCACGTAGCGGCCATCATGCAGCGATCTGACTTTGCCCTGGATATGCACCGGCTCGCCGTGAAACCGGTCAGTCTTGCCACCTACCATGGCATCAAAGGACTGTCCCACACCACCGCGCATTGCAATATGCACGGCTTCCGGATCGGTGAGGACCACAACCCAACCCGCAGCATGCTGCTTGAGAAGCTCGCTCAACAGGAATGTGCTATCGCCCGCCGAACCCCCGCCGATGTTATCTCCCATGTCGATCAACGTCACCGGAAATTTTTCCGCGGCCATGGCCTGTCGCACAGCAGCGGCAGCGTCTGGAAGATCGAGTTTCAGACGGTCGCGCGTTGCCCAGAGCATGTCGGAGAGGCGCTGGGCTTCGCGCCGCGCCAACTCCGCATCGTTGTCGGTGACCACGATCACGCTCGGTCCGATGGCGGGAACATCGGCGTATTGATACCCGCCGGACACGCTCACGGCCAAAATCTTCGGATTCTGCTCGAGCCGGCGACTCTCATCCACGATGGGCTTGAGCGGCTCTCGCCCCGTGTGTTGGTAGACGATGTTATAAATCATGGGCGGCTTCACGATGGCTTGCACGGGCCGGAGTTGGCCGCGCACGATGCCCGACATGATTCGCGCAGCCTGGATACCGCGGTCCCGAGTGTCGAGGTGTGGATTCTCTTTGTACGTGAGGAGAGCGGTCGAAAGCTTGACAATATCCTCGGAGACATTGGCGTGGAAATCGTGCGTGACCACTATAGGCAACTTGGGGCCAAAGGCTTGCCTCAGCCTGCGCAGGATCTCGGCGTCGGCATCTGCAAAGCTTTCCGCAACCATAGCGCCGTGTAGCGCGAGTAATAACCCGTCCAGGTGTGCAGCCGCCTTGTGCTGCGCGATCAATTCCCCGGTCAGCGTGTTGAAAGCCTGGTCGGTGACCGGCCCCTTGGGCGTTGCTGACGCCATCAGCACCGGAAATAAATCGAGACCATGGAAGCGTGCTCCTTCGATATAGCCGCTGATTTCGTCGTTGCTCTTCGACCACTCGTCCAGGGCTTGCTCGCGAGGAGCAGTGCGGCGAAGCGTGAAGTCTCCGATCCCCGTTTTGGACGGATTGAAGGTGTCCGATTCGTGCATGATGCCGCCAATAGCGACGAGGGGCCGATGGGCCGGAGGAGGAGCAGCCATAAATGCAGGAGCGAAAAACAGCAGCACTGTCGTGTTCAAAATCGCTGCGGCCAAATGGCGGGAGTATGGCATAGTGGCTGAGATTCTGTCAATCAAACACGGAGGCCTACGTGATCTCAACGCCGGCTGTGTCGGCGCCCTCGTTCCCCACGTATCCACCGGCTAGATGCCGGTTTTTTCCGTGATCTGGCGGAAGACTCGCAGCAAGTTGCCCCCGAGGAACTTTTGGATGCGCGCTTCGGAGTAGCCCCGGCGCAGCATGGCATCGGTGATCATGGCCAAGTCGCGGATGTCGCGCATGCCGCGCGGGAGCGTGGGACCTCCGTCGAAGTCGCTGCCCAACGCCACGTGATCTTCGCCCACCAGTTGGATGGCGTAGTCCACAACCCCCACCCAGTCGTCGACGGTGAATTTCAGGTCCTCGGGGCAGCCGATGCCTACCATTGGGAACTGGGGCGCGACCCTGCGATCGACATCCCTAATCGTGAGCGCCTGATCTTTCCCGATCGCCGTGGTGTCCCAGAAAGGCTTGCCGGCATGTTGGGTCCGCCAGTCGAATACCTTGCGATTGTGAAACTCGTTGCCGATCTGGAAACCAATGACACCGCCCTTCGCCGCCAGTTTTTTCAAGAGCCAGTCGGGCATATTCCGCGGGATATCGTTAAAATGCCGCAGGCCGTGATGGGTGGCCACGATGGGATCCGCGCTTAGGTCAATCGCTTGCGAAATGGCCTCGTCGGAGCTATGCGAGACGTTGATCACCATTCCGAGCCGGTTCATTTCACGTATGACCGCGCGTCCGTGTTCGTTGAGGCCCTGCCACTTGGGCGGCGCGCAGCACGAATCAGCGAAATTGTTGGTCCAGTTGTGCGCGCAGAGCTGCGCCGAGCGCAAGCCCAGACGATAGAGGTCGCGCAGCACCCCCAGGTCTCCATCAAGATCGAAACCACCCTCGAGGTCCAGGACCGCCGCCATCTTGCCTTGCTTGTTGAGGCGTTCGATGTCGGATGCGTTAATCGCCAGTCCGATCGTGTCATGGTTGGTCGCAAGCTGCGTGAGCGCCAGATCGATCAGACGGAGCGTCTGCTTGGTTTCAAACCGCTGCGGGTAGTATTCTTCCGTGACAAAGATGGAAAAGAACATCGCGTCGATGCCGCCCTCCTGTGCGCGAGGGAGATCAAACTGGCCGTCGGCAACCCGGTCACCGATGTCGCCACCGTGATACAACTGGCGATCGATCACATGCACGTGACCATCGAATACGAAAGCCTCGCGGTGGAGTTTTCGGGCGCGCTCCGAAATCTGCGACTGCGCCGCGATCGTGCCAGCCAGGAGGGAGGCAACATAAATGAGTCTCATGAATGTGTCTGCCGATCGGCTGCGGGAACCGGCCCGCGGCTGAAGAGCGATTCCTTCGGAGCGCGATAGCTCACGTTCAGATGAGGGGTCTCAAGCCGCCGGTGGCCTTGGTAAGAGGAGTCCATCAGCGCGGCCAGCGCTCCGGTGGTCAGCAGCGTTCTCTCGACCGGGTAGGCCGGCCTGCCGGATACGATCATTTGCTCTATGTAGTGGGCTAGGCCCGAGAAGTGGGAGAAAGGCCGGGACGGCTGTAGCCAGAGCTCCGTCGATAGCGGTTCAGCGGCGCCGCGAAGAGTGGCGGCAAACACGGCTTGTTCGATCAGCCCGTTCAGTAGATAGACGGCGCCCTCGAGGCCGCTAGTATATTCCAGTACGAACAGCATGGGCTTTTTGACAACATCCCGCGGCGATCCATGCGTCCGCTCTTCACACCGCATGAGCGCGGTTTCGAGCAAGCGGCCCGCCCAGGCGCTCTGATCCGTCCATCTCCAAACCTCGGCGCCTTCCAGACAAGTCACCGCACGGATGCCCGTCTCGCCGCCTTTGCGGCGCTCCACCATGCACTGGTGAGCTTCGAGTGCGTGAAAGCCGTAGGCCTCCTTATCGCCGTAAAACGCGACCACGCTCTTCTCCACAGGCGCTTTCAGCGCGAGCTCGATCGGCGGTCGGCGCCACGTCATGACGATCGATGAGCCGGCCATCAGAGGAAAGCGCAAGGTGCACGATTGATCGTACATCCACTTGGCCTTTTGCCAGTCGTACGAAAGATGCTTGTCACTGAAGACGGGAACGCTTTGGCCGGTCTCGCTGAACGCGTCGACGATCTGCTTATACAGCTCGTACCTGGGATACAGCTTCTGTCCCTTCTCGTTCTCCGGATAGTTACCATGCTCCCCGATCAGCACCACGCCTTGGACCGCTAATCCTTTGTCGTCCACAAGTGCATTTCGAACGGTTGGACAGATCTTGACCCCGTGTTTGGCGGCCATGGCCCGGCTCATGTCGTTCGTCGACACTTGATTGGTATACATGGAGACCACTTCAACCTGAGGAATTTGGTGCCGACCATTGTATTCGTAGCCCTCGAGCAGTCTTCCAACGATGACATCGGCGTGGGAGTCCAACCGATATTCCGTGATGACGGCGGCGATTCTCTTTCTCTGCGCTGCACGCGCCGCCATGCGTTCGGCCAATCCGAGCGCGATTCCTCGGCTACGCCCCAGCCACTCACGCCGGCTGAGGCACGGATCCCTATCGCAGGGCGCCATAAGGAATCCTCCCGTCCACGTATCATAAACTGCCTGAAAGTAGTGAGCACATGAACACGTCCTACAGGTTTCGTGCGTTTTCGCGAAGAGGCGCAGCAACGCCAGCGGAAAACAATCCCCTATGTCGGCTGGCTCGGGCTACTCGTGTCACTACTGGCCTTCTCACGGGAGCCCTGCGGGCGTTTGAACCCCGTCCAGTTGACGTCCTTCCAAGGCCCATATAACAGCAAGTCCGCTCTGGTCACCGGTCGACCAATGGATTTCGTTCGATTCCATGTCAGAAGGGCGCCCCGGTGTTGATGTCATTCACTCTGACGGAGGCAGCCCGAAGCGCCTGATCAATGATCAAGCTGTAGAGGAGTCCTCCAGCTGGTCCCGAGACGGCAAGTGGATCTACTTCAGCTCGAACCGCGCGGGAGACTTTCAGGAGTGGAAGACCATAGGCGCCATCGGAGCACGACGGAGACGCAATCCAGATCACCAAGAAGGGCCGCTCCCTTGCGTTCGAATCCCCCGATGGCAGGTTTCTTTATTATTTGAAAGCGAATGAAGAAGTCACGAACCTTTGGAAAGTACCAGTGGATTCGGGTGAAGAGACTCAGTTTCTGGGATCGGTCAACGCTAGGAACCTCGCCATTTGGGGATACGGGGATTTATTTCATCCCGAGTCCGGAGCGGCCTTCGGTGGAGTTCGTCAACTTCGCCACCAGGAAAGCGGTGACGGTCGCCACGATCCCACGCACGCCCGCATACGGAATTTCGATCTTCACAGACGGCCGATGGCTCCTATACTCAGAGTACGAACGTCACGCCAGCTAACTGAAGCTGGTGGAGAACTTCCGCTGAGCGGGCCGAATACGCGACCAGATGTTGCCGGAACATGTTTCTGCACATTCCTGTCCGCCGACCCGAGTGCCGTGGCCAAGACCGTTGTAAGTGCCAGGCAGCTTCCGATCCTGAGCTGGCTGGCGGCGATGAAGAAGTGAGGCGCGGACGGTGGGAAAAGGTGTGCTCACACAGGGTAGCTGGCGATTAATCCCCTTCGCACCAATGAAGCTTTCCCACGGGCTGTTGCACCCAGCGAAGTTTTCCCTGGCGGTATGGGCTGTTAAAAAGGGTATGGCTACAAAGCGATCGCGCAGCTCGGGGGCGTTTCGCGCCCAGCCGGGTCCGACATAAAGGTAAGGCCGGATCGCCTGGGATCGCCTGTACACCGGTGTCAACGCCTGTACACCGGTACTCCCTTCCCTCACAACATGGTAGACTCAACGGGATTAGCCGCTTGGGGCGCGACAAAAAAGGGGCCTTGAATGACATCCGGAAACACGCATCGACCTTGTACTCGGCGCGCTTTCCTGGCAGCCACCGCGACTAGCGCTTCGGTCCTCGTCGCGACCGACTTGTTCGGAGAGCCCATCGACACCGCGACCAAGCCCAGTCCGTCCCTCGAAAAATTAGGCGCAGTGGCGATGGCAGAAGCAAAAAAACAGGGAGCGAGTTATGCCGACATTCGCATCGGCCGCTTCCGGAATCAGTTCTCCGGATACCGGCTGTCACCCCAACGCGGGAGCAACATAACGGATGAAGTGCCATTCGTTACGGATCAAAACAGCTTCGGCTTCGGCGTGCGCGTGATCGTGAATGGGCAGTGGGGGTTCGCCGCCTCGCCGCTGGTTACGGCTGAAGAGATCGCCCGCATCACGCGGGAGGCGGTAACGGTCGCGAAGGCCAATGTGGCCTTGCAGGCGACGCCGGTGAGGATGGCGCCCACCAAAACGTACGTCGATCGATGGACTTCCCCCTTCGAAAAGGATCCGTTCTCGGTATCCATGGACGAAAAGCTCGAGCTGATTCACGGCGCCGCAGTCACCATCAAGAAAGATCCCAAGGTCTTCTCCGCTTTTGGCGCACTCGGGTTCCAGTCGGAGGACAAGTATTTCGCTTCGTTGGAGGGCTCTTCCATCCAGCAGTACGTGGTGCGCGTGTATCCCATCCTGAACGCGGTGGCCGTCGACTTCCGGAACGGGATCTCGCGCACCCGAAATTACACGGTCGAGCCGCAGACGGCCGGTTGGGAGGCGATCGCAAAGGCCAACCTGGGTGAGAACGCGCCGAGGATCCGGGCGGAAGTGCTGGAGCATCTGGCGGCGCCGCCTGTCGCGCCGGGGAAGAGGGATCTGGTGCTACTGCCCAGTCATCTCTGGCTGACCATTCACGAATCCATTGGGCATTCGACAGAGCTTGACCGGGCCCTGGGCTACGAGGCCAACTATGCAGGCACCAGCTTCCTGACTCCGGAAAAGATGGGGAATTTCGTGGTGGGCAGCGAATTGATGAACGTGTTCGGAGACCGCACCAATGATCGCGGCCTGGCGACCATAAAATATGACGATGACGGCGTCTTGACGACTAAATTCCCGATCATCGAGAAGGGCGTGTTCAAGCATTACCAGACGATTCGCGATCAGGCGCACTTCATCGGCGAAAACGAATCGCGCGGCTGCTGCTATGCGGATTCGTGGTCGAGCGTGCCTTTCCAGCGCATGCCGAATGTTTGGCTGGCGCCGGGTCTGTCAACCGTGACTCCGGAAGACCTCATTGCGGCAGTCGATGATGGCATCCTGATCGAGGGGGACGGCAGCTTCTCGATCGACCAGCAGCGGTATAACTTCCAGTTCGGTGGTGATGCGTTCTGGGAGATCAAAGGCGGCAAGAAGCGCGGCATGATTTCACGCGTAGCGTACCAGGCGAGAACGCCCGATTTCTGGCATGCCTGTGACGGCATCGCCGGTTCCAGTTACTGGCAGCAGTTCGGCGCGCCCAATGATGGAAAGGGCGAGCCCGCGCAGAGCAATGCCGTCAGCCACGGCTGCTCGCCGAGCCGCTTCCGACAAATCAATGTACTGCTGACGGACTAGAAAACTAGAAAGAGACCGGGACCGTGTTTAGCCAACAGGACGTCAGGAACATCGTCGATAAAGTGATCAGCTACTCGAAGCTGCCGGAGTGCGAGGTGAGTGTGCGATGGACTGAAGATGCTTTCATTCGGTTCGCCAACAATGGCATAACCACGACGGGCTATCGCGTCACTCAGCAGGTCTCGATTACCAGCACAACGGCAGAGAAGCGCAGCGGCAATGCTGCAGTGAGCGAACTCTCTGATGATGCGCTGAAGAACGGTGTCAAGCAGGCCGAGGAACTCGCTGCCATCTCTCGGCCTGACCCCGAGAACATGCCACCCCTCCCGGCGCAGAAATATCCAATGCTAAATAACTTTGACGCTTTTACTGCCTCCGCGCGCAACGCGGTAATGATCCCGCATGTGAAGGCAGTGATTGATGGCGCGCTCGAAAACAAGTTGACCGCAGCCGGTTACATTCAACGCTCGGCCAATGCAGTGGGCGTCGGCAACAAGGCTGGCTTGTTCGGCTACCACACGTATACGGATTCCAGCCTTACGGACACGATGCGCAATCAAGAGGGAACGAGTTCGGGTTGGTCGTCGCAAAGTTCCGTTTCACTCAAGGACCTGAACGGCGAGACGGCGGCGCGCGTCTCGACAGAGAAATGCGTGCGTGGCGTAAATCGAAAGAAGCTCGAACCTGGAAAGTACACTGTTATCCTAGAGCCCGCTGCAGTAGGTGACCTGATCGGTTGGCTGGGCTTCGCCTTCGGCGCGCGGGACGCGGAACAGGGTCAGTCATTTCTGAGCAAAAAAGGCGGTGGAACACATCTCGGCGAGAAGCTTTTTCCGGAATACATCACCCTGCGCAGCGACCCCTTTAATCCGAAGCTAGCCTCCACACCCTGGGTCCCGTCACTGCTGCCCAATGAGAGCATCTCTTGGATCGAGAAGGGTGTGGTGAAAAACCTTGTCTACGACCGTTTCTGGGCTAGTAAGGCGGCTAAAAAGCCGACACCTTCTCCGGTCAACCTGGTGCTGGAGGGTCAGGAGAACACATTAAATGATCTGATTAAGTCTGTCGACCGGGGACTAATCATTACGCGCCTGTGGTATATCCGGGTCGTCCAGCCACAGACCTGGCAGTTGACCGGCCTATCTCGCGACGGCGTGTTTCTCGTGGAAAACGGAAAAGTGACTGACCCGGCAACAAACTTCCGGTGGAACGAGAGCCCGGCAGAAGTTCTGCAACGGACGACGAAATTGGGCCATCCGGTGCGTGTGACCGGTGACGAAACGGGATCGCAGATGGCGCCCGCACTCATCACGACGGATTTCAACTTCGCCAGCGTCTCCGACGCCGTGTAGGGATCTGGTGCACGTTTTCAAAGCGCGTCTGTCGCAGCAGAAGCAACGGCGGGTTGGAACCGACCATGGGAC
>QHXW01000458.1 GCA_003223115.1 Acidobacteriota bacterium | reverse complement strand
GACCAGACGGCGCCTAGAAGCTCTGTGAGCCCGAGACTCGCAAAAGCAAGATCGATGGGCCTCTCATGCGCCGCCTTCGGCTTGCCCTTCCCAAACCGAGTGCGCATCAGCAACGCCAGCTTCGCTCGAAGTATGCCCGCCGGGGCGCTTCCGATAAGGATCTCGCGTTCTACGGACAGGCGCCGTGCCAACTCAACCGCTGCTCCTTTTCAGGATGCGATAAAACTGGCGCGCGTACTTTTCGACAGTGGTGATCCCGATGCCCGGAATGGCGAGTAGCTCGCGCACCGTTCCGGGGCGCCGGGTGGCCATGGCTCTCAACGCTTGGTCGCTGAGGATTCGGAACG
>QHXW01000457.1 GCA_003223115.1 Acidobacteriota bacterium | reverse complement strand
CCAAGTTCGGGAGTGAGCACCACCAGACCAGACGCCACCGCCCGCAACGCCGAAGCCAGTTCGTCTCCAGAAATTCCATGCGGAAGCAAACCACGAATCCGCCCTTGGAGCGCTCGGGACATCCACGCCGCAGAAGGACTGGTCGTCAGCACGATGGTTGGGACCACGTCGGCAAGCCGTGAAATGAAGCCGAGGGTTTGTTGATTCGCAGAATCGTACTCATCCACATCGAGCACCAGGACGTCTGGATCTGTTTCGCGAAGCACTTGCTCCAAATGTGCTTCGCGCGGCCAGGAAACAATCACCTCCAGATCCGGGTGTGTCCGCAGCAGCACTTCCAGGCCTGCAGCCGTGGCCGGCAGCGAAGACGCGACCAGGACACGCCTGGAGCGCGACGGTGTTCTGGCGGCTGGCTTTCCCGCTTAGTTCCGCCTCGACTATTTTTGGGTTGGTCTGTCACCGACGTTGACACTCAACTCCCGCCTCTCCCCGCCGCGAACAATGATAAGCTTCGCCTGATCGCCCGTTCGCAGCCCCGCCAGCGCGTCCGCTACGTCGCCGGCGGCGTTACCGTGAATGCTGATGATCACATCGCCCAACATCACCCCATCCCTGTTTGCCGGACCATCCGCTTCCACCTGCATCACCAGTAGCCCGGTCGCGGACTCCAGTTTCAGTCTGTCGCGTACATCGTTGGGAATGGACACAGTCTGCATGGCGAGCCCAAGGTATGGCCGGCGGATATGTCCATGCTCGAGCAGTTCTTCAAGCACACGATCCACTGTTATAGCCGGCACGGTAATGGTTGCCATCCGCGCTAGGGCCGCCGTATTCATGCCCAGAACCTGACCCCGCGCGTTCATCAACGCGCTGCCGGCCTGGCCGGGATACAGTGTGACATCCGGCCGCACCAGCTGATCGATTTGGCCCCCTCTCCACGTCCTCCAAGGACCACCCAGACGCGCCACGATTCCGCTGCTGGCCGCGAGGTCGCCCAGGTGCGATCTTCCCACCGCAACCACCAGATGACCGACTTTCAATTCGGCCGTCGATGTCGTCTGCACCGTCGAGAGCGCCGTGACACCTTCGATCTTCAGCAGCGCCACATCTGTGCCCGGGTCCCTGCCGACGAGTGTCGCTGGAGCTGAGCTGTGGTCGGGCAGGGTGATCGAAAGTTCGTCGCTTCGTCGGATCATGTGATTTGCGGTTACGATTAACCGCGAACGCCAGTGAATCCCACTCGCGGCAAGGCGATGTCCTGATTGCACGGCCACAATGCTCCCGCTCAGGCTTTCGGTGGCCATTGCGAGCTCCAGGGATAATGCAGCCCAATGCTCAGATTGAACTGATGATGCCATTTAGATTCCTCCCGCCCTCGCCACTCGAATCGGTCGCGAAGACATTACTATCATGCCGCTTCACCGTAGGGCGCACATCGGAAGAAAGACTAGGGCCGAATCACCGGGCGTGGGACAACGCACTTGAGCGTGGGCGCTGAGCATCAGCTTTGCGTACTCTTATCAGGAATTCGAGGGTACCCCTCTGAAGAAGATGTCTGCTCAAGAAGGTCCAAGGCCGAACGAGCATGCGGCGTATCTTCTCTCGCAACGAGCTGCAGTTATGCCCTAGGTTCAGCAGGTCTTGTAAGGGAGCCATCGCCAGCGCAGCAGGAGAGGACCACGCCAGCCGCATCATTGCTGGAGCAGCTTCGCTACTCTCTCCGGCGATCGTCCAAGGTAATTCCAGAGCCTTTGCCTCTCGTCGTTCTCGTCGTCTGGCAACGCTTCGAACCAGCCGCGAGTCGTGTTATTGTCATGCGTCCCCGTGTATACGACCGTGTTGTGCACGTGATTGTGCGCGGAGGTGCGGGTTTTCTGAATCGCCGTCCAAGCCAAACTGCAGGACTCGCATGCCGGGCATCTGGTAGCGATCGCGCAGTGCTGTCACATTCGAGGTGATCATCCCGAGGTCTTCCGCGATAAACGGCACGGATCCTAATTCCCGCTTCACCGCCGCAAAGAAATCGGCGCCTGGACCAGCGACCCAATCTCCGGACTGTGCAGTGGGCGCGCCCGCCGGAATGTGGCCCAAGCCGCTGCGAACGCGCGGAAATGATCGAATTACGTCCACGTGCGCCAGCAATGCGCGGAGACGGTCGATGCACCAGCGATAGCCAGTCCGGCCTAGTACGTCCCAGTTGTAGACTGGATTGCCCCAGAGCTGTCCTTGCGCGCTGAAGTAATCGGGAGGCACTCCGGCGACAAAACGACGTCGGTGCAGCTTGTCCAACTCGAATAACTCCGGGTTGGCCCACACATCGCTCGAGGGGACACAAAAGAACGGCACGTCGCCGATGAGCCGCAAACCCTTGGCTCGGGCGTATTGCCTGAGACGTTCACCACGGAACAACAGAAACTGGGCAAAGCGCACCTGCTGAATCTCAGTCGCCAGGTCCTGCTGGGCTCTGGCCATGGCTCCCGGGGCTCGCTCGACCAACTCCCCTGGCCAGTCGAGGTAATAGGCTCCGTTGTGTTTCGCCTTCAGAGCGCGGAAAAGTGCATAGTCATCGAGCCAGTGTGCCTGAAGGCTGCTGAACTGTTCATAATCGGTCCGCAGGGCGGTGCCTAAACCGCGGTTGAAATTGTGCCAAGCCGTTTCAAGCAGTGATCGTTTGAACGCGAGAACGGCCTCATAACATAATCAGCAGAATCTGTAGAGAACGAGTGCCCTTCACAATCACTCGCCCGCACGAGTCCATCCTCGATCAGCCAGTCCGGTCTGATCAGTAGCCAATTGCCGGCGAAAGATGACAGCGCTTGATAGGGAGAGTTTGCATATCCTGTGGGCCCAGCGGCAGCGACTTCCACCAGCTTTGGCCTGCTTCGCAAAGGCAGTCGATCCATGCGCAGGCACCAGGTCCCACATCGCCAATGCCGTATCGCGCAGGCAGCGACGTGACGTGCAGCAGCACGCCGGATGCGCGGTATTCCGTCGGAAACGGAGAACGCTGGATGGGCGATTGCCTTCGTTCACCTTTGTTCTACCGACGAGTTCATCGCGTTATTCCCGATCTCCTGGGCCGCGGCCAAGATTGCCTCCAAGTGCGCTTCGTTGTGGAAGCTCTCCGCGTAAATCTTGTAGACGTTTTCGGTACCCGATGGCCGGGCCGCAAACCAGCCGTGGGCGGCCGTCACCTTCAGACCACCGATTGGTGCGTTATTTCCTGGGGCGCGGGTCAACCTGGCAATGATCGGCTCACCCGCGAGGCTCGATTCTGTAACAGCGTCCGGCGAGAGTCTCAGCAGCCTCGCCTTCTGCTCCGGAGTGGCCGGCGCATCCATGCGCGTGTAGTACGACTTGCCGAACTCGGCCGTCAGCTCGCGATAGTGCTCGCCCGGATCCTTGCCTGTATGGGCGGTGATCTCGGCTGCGAGCAGGTCCATGATCGGCCCGTCCTTATCGGTGGTCCATACGGAGCCGTCGAACCTGAGGAAGCTGGCCCCAGCGCTCTCCTCGCCGCCAAAACAGCACGAGCCATCGAAGAGGCCCGGCGCGAACCACTTGAATCCTACCGGCACTTCCGACAGCCTCCGTCCGAGCTTGTGCACCACCCTGTCGATCATGTTGCTGCTTACTACCGTTTTTCCCACCACAGCCTTCGCCAGCCAGATGGGACGATGTGTGAGCAGATAGCCGATGGCGACCGCAAGGTAATGGTTCGGGTTCATCAACCCTGCAGACGGGGTCACGATCCCGTGCCGGTCTGAGTCCGGGTCGTTAGCAAATGCTACTTGATATTTCTCTTTGAGTCCTATGAGGCGGGCCATCGCATATGGGCTGGAGCAGTCCATGCGGATCTTCCCGTCGTGATCCACCGTCATGAAGGAGAAAGTCGGATCCAACGTCGGGTTTACGACGTTAATGTCCAAGTGGTAAATGGCGTTGATTGGCTCCCAGTACGGCAGGGCAGCGCCTCCAAGTGGATCTACACCCAGCTTGAGTCCGGCGCCGCGAATCGCATCCATATCAACCACATTCTCCAGATCGCGTACGTAGGGCAAGACGAAGTCTTCGTGGTGGGTGGTCGAGGCGCTGAGAGCGGCGTTGTATCCCACGCGCTTCACGCCGGCATTGCGGTTTCTGAGCAGTTCGTTTGCGCGGTCCTCGATCCAGTGCGTCACGTCCGTGTCAGCCGGACCACCGTTCACAGGGTTGTACTTGAAGCCACCGTCTTCGGGAGGGTTGTGCGAAGGCGTAATCACGATGCCGTCGGCGAAGTGTTCCTTGCGGCCGCTGTTGTATACGAGAATCGCCCGCGAGATAACCGGCGTTGGAGTCACACCGTTATTTGGCTGAATGATGGTCTCCACGCCGTTGGCCGCCAGGACCTCGAGCGCTGTACATTGAGCCGGCGAGGACAGCGCGTGCGTGTCCTTGCCCATGTATAGCGGGCCATCTGTACCGTGCGCGAGCCGGTAGTCGCAAATCGCTTGGGTGATTGCCAGAATGTGCGCTTCGGTGAGCGTGCCGGCAAACGGCGAGCCCCTATGTCCGCTAGTTCCGAAGGCGACTATCTGGTTGGGATCGCTCACGTCCGGCCGGCGCTCAAAATACTCGCGTTCAAGCCGGGCCAAGTCGACCAACAACTCTTTTGGGGCGGGCCGGCCGGCGAGTGCCGAGATATTCGCGTTTGGATGTGTATCTACGATACTGGACATGGCCTCACCCTCCAGATGTCAGTTGCGTATTCGGCGGTCGTACGGTCACTCGAGAACTTTCCAGAGCCGGCTACATTCAAGATGGCTTTCTGTGCCCAGGCATCTGGGTCCGCATACAGCTCGCCGAGCCGTTCATGCGCCTGACCATAGGACGTCAGATCCGCTAGGTGCAATAGTAATCCCCGGGCGTCAACAGTGTGTCGCGCAAGGGAGCGAAAACCCTCGGTTCATTGCGGCTGAAATAATCGGAAAAGATCAGGTCCAACGCGGCACGGGTTTCAGGCTCGTTCTCATAGTGCCAATGTGGGTTGTACCAGGCGCGGCTGCTAACAACTTGTTCCGCGGTGAGGCCGAATAGAAAGAAGTTTTCCTCGCCGGCTTGTTCCGCCATCTCGATAGTGGCGCCGTCACGCGTGCCGACCGTCAAAGCTCCGTTCATCATGAACTTCATGTTGCTTGTGCCGCAGGCCTCGTACCCGGCCGTTGAGATCTGGTTGGAAACATCCCAAGCCGGGATCAGGCGCTCCGCCAGTGACGCGCTATATTCAGGCAGAAATACCACCTTGAGGCGGCCGCGGACCGCTGGATCGCCATCGATGGTTCCAGCCAGGTTATTGATGAACTTGATGATGAGCTTAGCCAACTGATAAGCCGGCGCGGCCTTACCCGAGAAGAAGAAGGTTCGCGGCGCGATGTCCAGGTCTGGATTCTGCCGCAGCCGATTGTAAACGACTACGATGCGCAACGCATTCAGCAGTTGCCGCTTGTATTCGTGAATGCGCTTGACCTGGGAATCGAAGATCGTCTCAGGGTCTACTGATATGTCAGACGTCGATTTGAGCCAATCCGCGAACTGCATTTTGGCTTCGCGCTTAGCTTTGCGGAAGGCGAGGCGAAATCCGGCGTCGACGGCAAGCGGCTTGCGCCTGCGCAGTTGACTGAGATCTGTGATCCAATCGTCGCCAATTGCCTCGGTAATAGTATTTGACAGCAGCAACCAGCGTCGTGGTGTGACTCCGTTGGTTTTGTTACTGAAACGTTCAGGAAAGATCTCGGCCAGGTCCTTGACCGTCGTGGTGCGTAGCAGTTTGGAGTGAATGTGCGAGCCAACAATCGCCAGGTTGGCCATCCGGATCTTACGACCAGCGTCTTCTTCGACGAGGCTCACGCGCTGAACCCGCCCCTCGTCGCCGAGGAACCGTGTCCGGACTGAATCGAGCAGCCGGCGGTTGATTTCGAAGATGATCTCAAGGTGCCGCGGCAGCATCACTTCAAACCACGCAAGCGGCCATTTTTCCAGCGCCTTGGGTAGCAGCGTGTGGTTGGTGTACGCTAGAGTTCTCCGCGTGATATCCCATGCCTCATCCCACCTTAGGTGCTCGTCGTCCAGCAGGATCCGCATTAACTCGGGGATCGCCATAGTTGGATGCGTGTCGTTAAGTTGAATAGCAACTTGCTCGGGAAACGCGTTCCAATCCGCATTGATGCGCCGGAAACGCCGCACCAGATCGGCCAGCGAGCAGGCGACGAGAAAATATTCCTGCACGAAGCGCAAACCCTGCCCCATGCTGGTCGAATCGTCTGGATAGAGTACTCGTGTGAGAGATTCCGCTTCGAGAGTCTCGGCCACCGCGCCGACGAAGTCGCCGTGGCTGAATGCCTGAAAATCAAAGAACTCGGGCGCCGATGCGGCCCATAGCCGGAGAGTATTTATGGTTTTGCCGCCGTAGCTCACCACGGGCCGATCGAACGGGATCCCGATCAGGCTGGAGGGTCTATCGGGGAGCAAGGCTCCACCACTTATCACGAACGAGCAGTTCAGTTTCACTTCCACTTTTTCATGCGGGCGAGCGACTTCCCAAGGGTCCTGCCGGCGGAGCCAGTTGTCCGGCTGCTCCCGTTGCCAACCGTCCTGGATCAATTGTTTGAAGATTCCGTATTCGTATCGCAAACCGTAGCTCATGGCCGGGAGTTGCATCGTGGCCATTGACTCGAGGAAGCAGGCTGCTAAGCGGCCGAGCCCGCCATTGCCCAGCGCGGCGTCAGGCTCCTGCTCGAGTAGCTCGGCCCAGTTGATGTTCTCCTGCCGGACGGATTCGCTCGCCAGAGGGTCGAGCAGCAGATTCGTCACATTATTGGCGAACGATCGGCCGATGAGAAACTCCATCGAGAGGTAATAGACACGTTTCGGGTTCTCCCTCTCATACGTGCTCTCCGTACGGGTCCACCGTTGGGAAAGGACGTCCTGAACCGACCGGGCGAAGGCCTCAAGACGATCACGCGCGTCGGCGCCAGCTAGATCAATGACGTTGTCAAAGAGGAGATGGCGTTCGTACAAGCCGTTGTCCGTGCCAGCGAGATGAATCGGGGCACGGCCGTATTGGTCAAGGATCTTTGAAACATTCTTTGATTTCGTTGGCGCCAGAGGCTCCATCACATTTTTTGTGCCCATTATGTTTTCTCGATAGTGAAAATGAAATGTCGATGCACAATCAGGTCCGATCTTGCGGCGTGCGGACATGATGAGTATCATTCCACAACCGGATTACCGGCCGGGAAAGGTCGTGTTCATATCCCACCGCACTCAGGCTCGCTGTGCTCAGGAGGAAAGACATGCTATGTACTGATGGTTCGAGTTCGATACAGCGCGCCGCTAACACGCGAATGAAGTGTCCGCTTGAGAAAAGCAGCACGTCCCCTCCAACGGCTCGCACGAGGTTCAGCGCATTATCAGCCCGAGCTGGCGATTCTCCACCCGGGCAGCCCGTCGCGTGTCCTTGTGTGCAGCGTAGAGATCCTTCACCAGGAGGCCCAGTAATCCTGTGCGATCAGACGCGAGCTTTGCCTTAACTGAGTCTTTTGTGGCGGCTATTCGATCCCGTATAATCGGCGTTCGATGCTTACATTCCATCTTAAGCTGCCCACGTCGGTTGCGATTTCGACTGGCGTCTGACCATGTGCCTGTTCGATTCTACCGATAAAGCCATGGTCCGGCCATTGCAGCGGATCAGCACGAGCATGTCAGCGGAGAAGGCGTCTTCAGGTGCCATACGCTGGACTTCGACGGTTTCCCCCTTCCTGCGCGGCGAAACGACATTGGGAGCGATGCACTTGGCCTGAAAAGGGAATCGGATCTTGTCATCGAGGTAGGTAATATCACCCCAGGACCTGCTCTTCTTCCCCATTGGCCTCCACGATGCCTTCCTTGTGGATTCGGTCCCCCGGACAGGGTCTTTCCTGGGTTTCTTCATGTCTTTGCTTCCAGGATTCGGCGAACCGAGGTGCGCCCGAACTGCAACCGGGGGCGATTTCGCCTTCGGCGCGCTCTGGCAAAAGCTGACCGCATCAAAGCTCACTTTCCCATCATCCCCTCCACGATCTGGATATCCCGATCCACGTTGTTGGTGGGGCTGGCGACCGGGTCCATCTGCTGCGCCCGTTTCAAAAAACCCAGCGCTCCACGATAATCGCCGGCTTCGTAGTACATCGTCGCCAGCGCGCGATACGGCAGCAGCGGGGTGTATCCGGCAGGCGTGGTGTGCAGCGTGAGCGCCTTGCGCAAGACGCTGGCGCCGCGCTCGAACAGCGTCCGTTTCTATCGTGAGTAGACAGTCGAAAGCTCAAAAGGAACGTGAAGTCCTTTTATGCCGGCCAATCCTTCAATGAGGTGCTCCGTTATAGAGGTGCTTAGTGTCCCCTTGTCAGGCTTCCTTTCTTCGGGTCTTCCGCACTTTTGGTGGAGGTTAGGTTCACGGAGAGCGCTGAGAAGGCTGGGGTCGAAAGGGCAGTACACGTCGGCACAAAAGCAACCCGCCACGGCCGTACATCAGCCGTTTTAAGAGCTTGAGGCGGTGGACTTGCCCTTCGACTTGTCCATTGCTCCAATGCTGTTCTACTGCGGCGGCTACCTTCGTAATCGTGCTGGACTCCAGCGACGAAGTACTTTAGTTAAGTTAGTTCGGGGATCTCCGACGCGAGACGGCGATCAACCGCGGTGGCGGCGCGACGGCAAAGAACTGCTCTACCACGCGCCGGACGGCAAGCTGACGGCCGTCCCGGTTAAGGCCGACTCTACATTCGAGGCTGGAATTCCCGTAGTGCTCTTCGATACCCAAGACCTCAACCCGGGCGAATTCGGTTATGACGTGCGGCCTGGCACCGTCTCATGTTTGCTGCCTGGGCCGCCGTTTCGAGCCGCACCCGCAGTCAACCTATGGCCCGGAATACTTCCATATCCGACTCGTATAGGTCCCGAAGTTTTATCGGGATTGAGCCTGGGTTATGAACCTGACCGGCCTTGATTGCCAGGTGGGGAACGATTCTCCTGTTGCCCTGGCGCACTTTCAGATGGGTGTCGGCAAAAGAGAAGTCGCCGGACTCGAGATCAAAGACGAGGACGTCCGCCTGGGTGCCCGGAGCCAGAGTGCCGATCTGCTGTTCCCTGTGCAAGACGCGCGCCGGGACGGCGGTCGTCTTCAAAATTACGTCCTCAAGGCTCATCCCGAGACAAAGCATTTGCGACATTACCTGCGGCAGCGAGACGCAGAGCGGTTCCGGCGCCGAGTACCTGTGGAGGTCGGTGCTGATCGTATCCGGATAAAAGTGCTGTTCGAACGCCTTGCGGGCGGTGTCCCAGGAGAAGCTGCCACAGCCGTGTCCCACGTCGAAAATGACTCCACGCCTTCGAGCCTCAAGCGCCTCCGGAAGGATCGATTCGGAGATCATGCGGTTCCCACGTCCATGGAAGCAGTGAGTCAGGATGTCGCCGGGGCGCAAGCACCGCAGGATTTCCGACTCTTCTGCGCCACGACTGACGTGCACCATCAGGGGCACTCGGGCACCACGTGCGGCCGCAAGCGCCTGGTCCAAGGCTGCCAAGCCGTGATTTGCCGTCATCGCACCGATCCGCAGTTTGACACCTACGGCCCGGTCCGGATGCTTCGCAATGACGGCGGCGGTTTCTTCCGGGCGCGCGTAACG
This sequence comes from Acidobacteriota bacterium, assembly GCA_003223115.1. Classification (GTDB taxonomy): domain Bacteria; phylum Acidobacteriota; class Terriglobia; order Bryobacterales; family Bryobacteraceae; genus QHXW01. Next base: position 40,988 of record QHXW01000457.1, on the reverse strand, counting down.
CAGATCCACGAGTTCTTCCGCATACGGAGCATGGAGCCCCATGAAGGAGATGTGGACGAAAGCGAGGATATCCGTGAGACAGCGATCCAGCACCGTCCGCCGGAATTCGGGAAAGTTTGCGTAGCCCGTGCTGCCCGCGTCCACCGCCGTGGTGACGCCGTGAGTGAGGCAAATCAGAGGATCCACGCCATAAAGATTGCCCTCGTACCAGTGGCCATGAAGATCGATGAGCCCGGGGCAGACATATTTGCCGGCCACGTCCCGAACATCCGGGCAGCCGGCCGTGTCGAGGTTGGGCCCGACCTGGGCAATGCGGCCGCCGGTGATGCCAACGTCGGCCAGTTGATTGAGCGATTGCGCCGGGTCGATCACTTGCGCGCCGGCCAGTAACACGTCAAACGGCATTCAGGTCTCCGAGGTCAATCATTTTTCCGTTCTTAGCGGCGCGGTAGAACGCCATAACGATCGTAAGCGCTCGTGTGCTCTCTTCAGCCGAAGGCCAAGGCAAGCGGCCCGAGACGATGCTGGAACAAAACTCGGCGATTTCCCCTCCGATGCCGACCTGCACTTTGGCGACATGCGGCTCATCGGTATAAATTATCTTTTCCCGGTGACCCGATGCGTTCCACAACTCGTATCCACGCCAGGTGTGGACCACAATTGTGCCGCGACTGCCAATCACCTGCAGATCGCAGACCAGCGGATGCGATTCGCGCATGAACGCCAGCGTGATCTCCGCGGAAATCCCCCGCTTGAAACGAAGAAACATCTGGGCGGCATCCTCGACGTCAGATCCGAAGAAGGGATTCGCGGCCGATCCCGCGACGGCCTGCACCTCATCGCCGGTGAACCAACGCAGCCGGTCAACCAGGTGGATGCCTGACGTGAGGGCTGCGCCTCCGCCGGCGAACCGGCTCTCGAAGTACCACGGCGGGAGGTCCAGAAATCCGAGATGCTCGAGGGCGCAGTCATTGCAGGCGACGATATCTCCGATGGCGCCGTCGTCGATCAGCTTTTTCGCTTCTCGAAGCTCGGGGTAAAAGCGGTGCGTCATGCCGACGTACAGCACCCGACCAGCGTCCCTGGCCGCCCGCAGCATACGTTCCGCCTCTTCCACATTGACAGCGATCGGCTTCTCGACCAGCACATGCTTGCCGCACTCGAGCGCCTCGAGAGCCACCTTGCAATGCAAATAGGTTGGAAGGCATATGCTGACCGCGTCGACCTCGCTTCTGAGGAGGTCCTCATAATTCGCGTAGTCCCGGACGCCTGGAGGCAGATTTTCAAGTCGCTCCGGTTGTGAATCGGCGACCGCGGTCAACCGTGCACCCGGCTCCGCGAGCAGGGATTGCGTGTGAATCTTTCCGGTATAGCCGTAGCCGACCACCCCCACTAGCAGCGGGCTCACTCGCGCGCTCCCCGCATCATGCGGCAACCCATTGTGCAACGTAATGAGGCGAGAGTACGAACGAGACCAGTATCATGGCCGGCGCGAGCAATTGTATTATATGGAAATTCGATACGCGATCGCGCATCATGCCCATAGTCACAGTCACAGGACCGATTCCAGCTTCGCAAGCCGGATACACGCTTTCACACGAGCACCTGTTGATCGACCTGTGGAATCTGACTCGAAGCTATGATGCGATCCTTGACGACGAATGCCTGGCGATCCGTGAACTTGCCGAATATCGGCTGGCCGGCGGCGGCAGCTTGGTGGATGCCACGAGCGGTGGGTTGGGCCGTAATCCGGCTGCGTTGCGCCGCATCTCGGAGGCCGCAGGTGTTCGGATCATCATGGGTGCGGGCTGGTACCGCGAACGCGTATATCCTGCGTACGTTTATGAGCGCGATACGAATGGTCTTGCAGATCTGATCGTCACCGACATCATGCGGGGCGCCGACGGTACCGACGTCCGGGCCGGCATCATCGGCGAGATCGGGACCGAACGCAAGTACATTACGCCGGCCGAAGAACGAGTATTTCGTGCGGCGGCGAGGGCGCACCGGCGGACCGGCGCATGCGTGATGACGCACACCACGCATTTCGGCGAACTCGCGATGGAACAGATCGCGCTGCTCAGGGAAGAAAATGTGCCGCCCAACCGAATTGCGATCAGCCATCTTGGTGACCGGCACGATACGAAGGAGTTGCTGCGAATCGGCCGAGAAGGTGTATTCGTCAGTGTTGACAATATCGGCTATGTTGGCAACGGTTACCCGCCCGATGAAGTCCGCATGCGCAACGTGTCGCATCTGATCGCGGAAGGATTCCTGGCGCAGGTCGTTCTCGGCGGTGATATCTGTCAGAAGAGCCATCTTGCCGCATATGGCGGCAAGGGCTACGCTCACGTGCCGCGCTGCTTTCTACCGTTACTACGGGCCAATGGCATTCGAGAGGAAGCGATCTTTCAGATGACCATCGCGAATCCGGCGCGCATGCTGGACATCCCGGACGATTCGCATGCAGAGGCGTCGACATCGATGTCTCAGGAGTAACGATAAGTGCACATTTACGAAAAACTCGGCGTTCGGCCGCTGATCAACGCTCGTAGCTTCAGCACCAAAGCTGGCGGCTGCGCGCTGCCTCGGGAGGTGCTGGAAGCTATGTCGCAAGCAGCGGAGTGTTGCGTGCGCATGGATGAGCTGCAGTCTGCCGCAAGTGATGTGCTCGCGCGGGCCACAGGCGCAGAGGCCGGAATCGTAACTAGTGGCGCTGCCGCGGGCCTCACATTGGGCGCTGCGGCATGTCTGGCGGGCTTGGATGTGAATCGCATGAACCGGCTGCCCGATACCAGTGGGATGCCGGACGAGTTCATCGTCCATCGCGCGCATCGCAACGATTATGATCACGCGGTACGCGCGAGCGGGGCGAGATTCGTTGAAGTCGGATTTGGTTATTACACTTTTGGCTACGAAGTGGCATCCGCTATCACGAACCGGACTGCCGCTATGTACTACCAGGCGGGCGTGAGTCAGGGTGTACTCTCGCTAGGTGAATACGTGGAAATTGCGCATCGCTTCAGCCTTCCTGTACTGGTGGATGCAGCGGCGGAAATGCCTCCGGCATTCAACTTGAATGCGTTCATCAGCGCGGGTGCGGACCTGGTGGCCTTCAGCGGGGGCAAACATATACAAGGACCACAGGCTACTGGCATCCTTTGCGGCCGCCGTGACCTCATCATGTCGGCGGCGCTGCAGCACCAGGATATGGACGTGTTCCCGCAAACATGGCCGCTGCGCGCCCTCATCGAGAACGGAACCCTGGCGGGGCCGCCACATCACGGGATTGGGCGCGGCTTCAAAGTCGGGAAGGAGGAGATTGCGGGCCTGGTGACCGCGCTCGAGTTATATCAGAAGCGTGATTTTGTGGCGGAGCGCGCTCGCTGGACTGCGGATCTGGAATGCATTGCAGCAGGGATCAAGGGCGTGCCAGGACTTTCTGCGCGCCTCGTATATCCGCAACCAAGCGGAAAGGAAGTGCCGGGCCTGACCGTGAGTGTCGACGCGGCCACCGCGGGAATGGATGCCCATGGCGTGATCAACGCATTGCAAAATGGCGACCCACCCATATGCGTGTTTGAAAAGTTCGCGGACGCGGGCGAAATTGTTTTTTTCCCGGAAGCTTTGCGGCCGGGAGAGGCGACCGTGATCCCACGGCGGCTGCGTACAGTGCTCGAAGCCACTGAGCGAGCGGCCGCTCTAGCCAAAACTCCTGCAGCTACGCGACCCGGTTAGCCCGACGCTGCACTTCCCGGATCATTTCTGCCGTCGACATCGACGCGGGCAGGTCTCGTGGCTTCTTGCCGACTCCTTCGAACACCGCTGCCGGGTTCCACTTCGAGTAGAGCAAAGGCGGCAGGCGCACGTCGTTCTTCTTGTACAGACGCTCGGGTATTTCCGTCCACTCGGAGTATCTGTGCTGATCGCTGCGGGCAAAATAAACGTGCAGGGTTCGCCTTTGACGGGAGTGTGGCTTGAGTTTTCCCGCATGAATGCAACGACCGTGGAAAATGACCGCGGTTCCAGCGGGTCCGATCACGTCGAATTCAGAGCCGGGGCTCACGTCCAGGGGGTTCAGATCGACCCGTCGGTAATGACTTCCAGGAATGATACTGAGGCAATGGTCGCTCTCCGTTACATCGGTCAAGTAATACACAAGCGAGACATACTCTATTTCCATGCGCCGGTTATAGTCTCGCGTGGCGTCCCGGTGCCACGACTTGATGTCGTGTGACTTGGCTGTCGGATTGCGAATGATGATTTCGAATTCTTCGAACGTGATCAACTCGCCGATGAAGCTGCGTAGGAGTCCGAGGGTGACCGAGTTCTCGATAGTGAAATCGAATTTGTCGGTGCGTGAAATGACATCGGGTGTCTCCATCAGCGATTCATCGAATGTGACCCACTCGTCGCCGTGTTTCTCAAGGTCGCGGTCCACTACCCGGTTCAACTCCGATACCTGGATAGCGGAAAGGGCGTTGGGGATGATCAGAAATCCGCGCTTGTGAAATTCGAGCGCCAGGGCTCTCTGATCACTGGTCTGCGTTGCTCCGCTGTTGTTTGCCAATTTCCGCCTTCAGCGCCTCAAGCGCTACACGAAGTAGAACTTACTCACCTAGAATATGAACTTTAGCGCGACCTGACCGATTCGCGGCGCGTTGCGCGTGCCGAACACCTTCCCGAAATTGCCTGAGGAGAAATTTCTAACTGGGGTGCCGAAATCGGGGTGGTTCAGGACGTTGAAGAATTCCCCACGCAGTTGCAGTCGCATTCCCTCGCGAATGCTAAAATTCCGCAGCAAGGAAGCGTCCCATACCTGGAGACCGTCGGTATAAAGGATGTTCCGCCCGGAGTTGCCCCAAGTGTAGGGTGCGTTCAACACGAACGCCGAGGTATCCAACCACTTGTCGATCGTCGGATGATCCAGACGGCCTGATGCAATACGATCGGGGCGTTGCGGGCCAGAACCAGTATTGGCGACATCGCGTCCGGAAGTAATGGTAAAGGGCGCACCCGATTGTAAAGTCACTATCCCGGATGCCTCCCAACCGCTGACTATATATTGCAGCGCCGGGTTTGCCGGAGACAGGCGTTTACCTTTCCCGAACGGCAGGTCGTAAATATATCCGACGCTCAGCCGCTGACGATAGTCGAAATTAGAAACCGCGCGCTCGAGCCTCAGATTGTATTCGTCCTGATAGCCGCTGCCGTAGTCCGAACTCGTGTCGTCGATTGACTTCGCCAGCGTATAGGAGGTGATCAGAGAAAGCCCATTTGAATACTGCTTTTCCAGCTTTACCTGTAACGAGTGATAGATCGAACTTGCGATGTTGGCCACCTCGTAACCTTCGGTCAGATTCGGAAATGGGCGTCGCGGATCGACATCGCCCGGCCCGGGCAGGGGCCGGTTGAATGGAACGTTGGTCTCGAGCTTAGTACCTTTGTTTCCCACGTACGCGACTTCCAGGCTGGTAGAACGGCCCAATTGCCGCTGGATAGCGACGTTCCATTCTTGTACGTATGGCACCCGTGATCGCGGGTTGTAAATGATGGGCTGAATCGAGGGAGTAGCCGCGCCCGGAGCACTGAACGGGGCGAACAGATGCTGATTGTCCAGAGTCGGCACTGGCAGCGTGTTGCTGACGCCCTGCGAGATGATCCACGGGATGGACGTGGCGGTGATGTTGGAGTAGTTGTTTCCGTTCATCAGCTCATAAAAAACTCCGTAGCCCATTCGGAACACGGTGTTTTTCAGAAATGGAGGCCGGTACGCGAGCCCGAGCCGCGGCGCCCAATTGTTCTTGTCAGGGAAGCGCAGAGTGCGGTTCGGCAAGTTGACCGACTCGGCCGTAGTCATGAGGTTGCCAAACAAGTTCCACGCCAGCGCCGCCAACGGCTGCGCGGCAAGGTCCGGGAGTTGTCCGTGTTTGTGCGCCACGACGAACTTCCCCGCAGCAGGGTAGAAAATCGTCAATTGATTGCGAGTGTCGACAGGCCAGGTGTCGTATTCATAGCGAAGCCCGAGGTTTACGGTCAGATTAGGGGTTACCCGCCAGTCGTCCTGCCCGTAGAACGCGTAGTTGAAGGTCAATTGGTTGTAGTTGCTTTGCGGATACTGCCGGAATGCGTAGATCGGGTAACCCAGCAGGAAGTCCGCCCAGCCGTCCCCGGTATAATCGCCGCTGTAGGAGATATCGCCCCGTCCTACCGTGGCCGACTGGCTGGACCACATGAATCTCCGCAGATCTGTCCCGACGCGAATCTGGTGGCCACCATGGATGATTGAAAAATCGTCCAGAACTTGCCGGTTGTCCGTAGGATTGATTAGCGGATCCCAGTCAAAACCATCGATGCCCTGGTAGTTATTGATGAAGATACTCGGGAATCCCGGGAAGCGCGCGGAAGTTTCATCGAATCCCTGCAGGCCGGACTGTACGGTGTAGTTTGTGCCGCCAATGGAAGGCGTCATGACGTTCTTGAATCGTGACCAGCCAAGCGACAGCGTATTCATCACGGTGGGGCTGATGGTCTTGTTCCAGTTGATGTTGGCTCGCTGCGAGCGTCCGCGGCGTATCAAGCCGCCGTTCTTTGGCCCCGGATCCGGTTCAAACAATGTGCGTTGGTTAAATGTGTAACCTCCGAACAGCCGGTTACTATTGTTCAGGTAATAATCCACGCGGCCGCTGGTTTGGTCCGCTTGCACTGTCGAGGGCGGTGAATAAATGTACTGTGTTCCGGAGCTCGGCAGGGGCAAGAACGGCATGAAAAACGCGGCCACCTGGTTGATCCGGTCTTGCGGAATCACGTTGTACAGGAAAGGCTTGCCAGTCAGCGGATCAGTGATCGGAGGCAGACCCGAAAAATCGCCCTGGCGCTGGGCTGCGGATGGGACCGTGATGCTGTAGTCATTGCCGCTGTTCTGGCGAGTGCCTTCATATCCCGCGAACCAGAACAATTTATCGCGCCGGATCGGCCCGCCGGCCGAACCTCCGAACTGGTTCCTCTTTAGTGGTGAGACCGCCGGTTGGAAAAAGTTGCGCGCGTCCATGTCGTTGTTCCGCAGGAACTCGTAAGCGGTGCCGTGGAGACTGTTCGTGCCCGATTTCAGCCGGACCGAAACGTTCGACGGCCCCATTCCCTGATCGGCCGAAAAGTTACCGCTTTGCACGCGAAATTCTTCGATCACATCAACAGATGGGCTGATCGGAAAACCTTGAAATAGCTGGTCCACGTTCATCACCCCATCAATCGTGGAGGTTGTCTTGGTGGAGCGCTGGCCATTAATCAGAACGTTCGAACTTTGAGTTTCGTACGTGGTGCCAGCGGTGGTCGCGCCAGGAGTAAGGGCCACCAGTTGCACGAAGTCGCGGCCGTTTAATGGCAGATCCACGATCTTCTTGTTCTCCACGCTCTGCCCGGTCGAGGCCTGCTCGGCCTGCAGCAAGGGCGACGTATCCACTACGTTGACTTTCTCGGTAATCTCCCCGATCTACATGGTCACGTCCGCGACACCCTTCTGCCCGATGGTCAGATAGATGTCCGACACCGTCACCGTGCGGAAGCCCGGCGCTTCCGCGGTCAGTGCGTAGCGTCCAATCGACAGCGGCGAAATGGAATACCGTCCCCTCTCGTCAGTAATGATACGGCGCTCCACGTTGGTGTCGACGTTATGTACAGTAATATTGGCGTTCGCAACCACGGCTCCGCTGGGATCAATAACTGTACCCACCAGGCCGGCTTCTTGGGCGCACAGGAACGAGACCGCCAGAAGAAAAAACGCGCAAGCGATTCGACGAATCATGGCAATGACCTCCTCTACTCCTAATCGATTAGACATCCAGGTGCAGTCAGGGCCGGTACAATACCTTGAGGCTAAATCTGCGAAACCATATCCGCGGAGGTTGGCACGTAACCGCACCTTTCCGCATAGGTATCTTGGGTATTTTGCCGGGTATCGACTACACCCAGATCACCGTTAGCCTGCTTCGAAGCCACGAAGCTAATCGCTGACTCGAAGCTTGACCCCAGAGAAAATACACATCTTTAGCGTCTATGCTAAGAGCCTCCGGGAAAAGGGTCAAGACCCATGTGGTTTTCGTCCATTCGGTGGGACGGAATTGATCGACCTATTCCGTAAATGGCCACGACGGAGTACCGGTCACGAACGGGATTCGCAATACGTACCCATTCCTTTTGGGTATCAAAGTCTTTCCAATCCTGACCGTCCACGGTTTCGGAGCGAATCGGCTTCTCTTCGGGATGGCGAAAGCGAACGAGCAGTGTCTGCGGCCGGTTCTGTCCCGCGAATTCGACGGTAGCGATAATTCTTCCAGACTGCACCTGGCTCTCGATGTGAAAAGAGACTTGGCCGAAATACGTCGGGGCGCGTTGCACATCGATCCTCTGGCCGTTAGCAAGCCATTTGCGCTGTGTTGCCTGGGCAATGAGCAGCGTCCGATCGTCCAGTTCGCGCAGGAGCATGTTGCGAAACAACTCGAACCACGCGCCGTCTGTGCTTTGCGGACCGAAATATTGCCCGTGCATCCAGCGATGCTCTACTGGTTCAAACGCGGAATGCCTGAACGCGCTGGCCATGTAGCTGTAAAACGTGCGGATGGCGGCCTTTCTATTGAGGCATGGCTTCCGTTAAACCGAGATGAATCTTATGTTGCGTCGATGTTACGGTTGCCGGTATCAGTCACGGCTTTCACATGATTGCGTAACATAGGCACGGCCGGCACATAACGGCTGACATGTGCTGCAGCACATGTCAGCCGGTTCTGGTCGCCCCATACGGATTCGGTGTGCGCCAGGATCTTCCTCCGGTGTGAACCAGAAACGCTTGGCTGGCGCCGGCTGTGCAGCTGGCCATATCGTTATTAATGCGGCGATTCCGTGTGCTCTGATTCTCCGGAAGCAGCAGGCTCCAGATTTCCTGGGTTCGCCTTCCACGACGATCAACAGGTCACCCCACCCGTCATTCCAGTACATTTGACCGTTGTCTTGTTCCGGACCCTCGTCCGGGTGCAGCACATCGTATAGAGCCGTGCCATCCACCGGGAATTTTCCTCCTCGGACGGCCACGTTGATAAGGAGCAAGGAATTCGCAGAATGAATGATACCTCATGGAATCCTTAACTGCGGAATTGTACCGCCAATCATGTACTCCGGTTTCGGCGTCCGTCATTTGGAAGAAACCTCCGTGCGAGGTTCAGTGGACCCGTTTGTAATCCGCCGGAAACAAAAACTTGATTCCGGCAAGCAATAGCAGTGCGGCTGCGACAATGAGTACTGAAGCGTAGCTCATCAAGCGATGGATTCCGATGCTTTGTTTCCACATTCCGCTGAAGAGTGGGGCGAATCCGGATGCGAGGTAAGCTGCCAGATTCATGAAAGCCACCGCTGAAGCGCGGGTGTCCGCCGGAACGACATCGAAAGAGGAGATGTAGAGGTTGGCAACTGCCAGTCCGCCGCTCAAGCCAAACGCAATAGCCGCGAGCTTGGTAGCCAGAAGCGAATCACTGTTGCCGATCAGGTGAACGCACGGCGCGCCTAACAGCAGGCCCGTAAAGATCAGCCAAAAACGCGAGGCCTTGATCCAACTGTACAGCCAGTCAGCGGCGGCTGCACCGGCGAGCATGCCGGCCATAGTCGCCAATTGCAGGTGAACCGTCGCCGTATAGCCTGCATCCGCCAGTCCAAGCGAGAATTTCTCATAGAGAAAATCGGGTAGCCACGTATATAACAACCACAGAGTCAAATTAAACACGCCGGCCACAACGCACAACACCAGGTATGTCGGGATTCGCGCCAGCGCCGCAGCCGCCAGTGTACTTCCGGATTTCTTCGTCTCCACATGCGCTTCTTCGCTGAAGGTCTTCAGAAAGCGGAAGTACGGGTAGAAATACAGAATCCCGACCAGTCCCAGCGAGTAAAATGCAAACCTCCACTGAGATTCCTGGGCCATATAGCCGCCATACCATCCGCCGATTACGATACCGGCCAGTTGACCGGTGCCATACAGCGCAAAAGCACGCGAGCGGTTTTCAGGACGGTGCGCGTTGGCCAGCATCGCCACCGCGGCGGGCACGAACAGCGACTCTGTGACTCCGGTCAACGCGCGGCACGTGAGAATCACGCCGGCGGAATGCGCTGCGCCGGTGAGTGCTGTCACTCCACTCCAAAGGAGCAGGCTCATGGCCACCAGCCACCGTTTCGAAATGCGGTCGCCGATCTGGCCGGCTATGGGCGAACAAAGACCATACACCCACAGAAAAACGGACCCCGTAAGCCCGAGCTGCGCGTCGGTAAATTTCAATTCGGATTTCAGAACAGGGAAGATCGAAAAAATCACCTGCCGATCGCTGTAATTGAGGCAGTAAGCGATCCAGGTGAAGCCCACCAGCAGCCAGGCCTTCCGCTCGAAGGCCGGATCATACCGCGTTGTGCTTACTCCGTCGCGGTTCATAAGGTGCGGGACTGCCGGCTCACGTGTAATCGAGATCGAATTTTCGTCCGGAGGTGAGCCCACCGTCAACAACCAGGCTCGCGCCTGTCACAAACGCCGAGGCGTCCGAGGCGAGATAGAGCGCGCACTCAGCCACATCGCTAGGCTCGCCGAGCCGTCCAAGCGGGTACATCTTCGTTACCTGTTCCTCAAGCCCCGGCCTTTCGGAGTAGATGGCGATGCTGTTTTCAGTCATGATCGTTCCCGGACAAATAGAATTCACGCGAATGCCGTTCGGCCCAAATTCCATGGACAGCAGCCGCGTCAGCGCCTCGACCCCGCCCTTCGACGCAGTGTAAGCGGTAAGGGAAAAACCCATCAGGGCATTCACAGATGAAATATTCACGATAGAGCCGCTTCGTTGTTGCAGCATCTGCGCGATCGCGAATTTGCAGCAAAGGTACGTTCCCTTCAGATTCACTGCCATAACTTTGTCCCAGACCTCGTCCGGAACTTTCAAAATGTCCCCGTCACCCCGATATACGGCGGCATTATTGACCAGAATGTCGATCTGCCCGTAGGATCGCACTGTGGTTTCGATCAAGTGTTGCGCGTCTTCCGGCTTCGACACGTCGGCTTTGACAAAAATGGCCTCACCACCTTGCGCAACCATTGCGTTTACGACCTCGCGGGCCGGAGCGTCGTCGATATCTGAAACGACCACGCGAGCTCCCTCACTGGCAAACAGCATCGCGGTGGCTTTCCCGATCCCGGTCGCCGAACCCGTCACAATGGCTGATTTGCCTTTCAGCCGCCCGCTTGCCGGGTGATTATTCTCAGCGTTCATGGAGAGTTCAGAGATTATACGACTAAGTCTCTTCCAGCATTCTGGACGCCGGTCGAAAATCGCTGGCGCGAACAGCGAGACTGTGAAGAACGGAGGTCGATAAAGTCATGACGCTCACCTTACGCTTGACGCCCTTGATCGCGCTGGTCATCGCAACCGCCCTGCCTGCGAGCCCGCAGGACCGGAACGTCTCCATTCGGATCAACCTGAACGATACGGCTGGTCCGCTCGAAATGGATCGCTTTGCCCTGGGGCAGGGTGGATTATCGGAGGAACCCATGTGGGCGGATCGCGTCGCTGAAATCCGCGATCTGCATCCCCGGTTGATCCGGCTTTTCATCCAGGAATACTTCGACTTGCTGCCCGAGCGCGGCCGCTACCATTTCCAGACGCTCGACGAATCCGTGGACCTGATTCTGAAGACCGGCGCGAAGCCGCTCATGAATATCGATTTCAAGCCCAAGCTCCTCTATCCTACGATCGATCACAAAATCGTAGAGCCCACCAGCTACGAAGAATGGGACCAGCTCATTTACAATCTGGTGCGCCACTATAAGGAGCGCGGCGCGGGAATCCGCTATTGGGAAGTTTCCAACGAGCCGGACATTGGTGAAGATGGCGGCTGCCCGTATTTATTTACGCCGGAAAATTATACGCGATATTACCAGCACACGGTGGCGGCCGTGCTGCGTGCCGATCCGGAAGCGCGTGTCGGTGGTCCGGCCCTGGCCAATTCCGGATCGCCGATTTTGCCCGCGCTGCTCTCCTTTTGTGAGGCCGGCAAAGCCCCGCTGCATTTTGTTTCATGGCACATCTATAACAGCGATCCGATGCGCGTTCGCGGCACCATCGATCGCGTGAAAGCACTGATCGCCAAATACCCGTCGCTTCACCCCGAAACTTTTCTGAACGAGTGGAACATGGCTCTGCGCGATCCGCCTGCGGATCCACAGTTCCAGCCCTGTTACATCACCGAAGTTGCGTACCAGATGAAGGCCGGCGGGCTCGATTATTCCTGCTACTACCACATTCGCGATTACCACGTGGACCTGGACCGCTTCGCGAAGTTCATGTCTCCGGTCGGAGCCGGATTGATGGCGCGATGGTGGAACCGCAGTTCTCAATGGGACGGGCTGTTCGATTTTCAAGACCGCGTCCGGCCTTCATACTATGCGTTCAAGCTTCTTTCGCGCCTCACAGCCGACAGGCTACGTCTGGGTACGGGTGACGCGGCCGTTCACGGGTTTGCCACCTGGGATCCCAAGATGCTCGTCTATAACGTGCTGCTCTGGAACTACTCGACGACTCCGGCCCAGGCCGAAGTGGCGATCGAAGGAGCGTCCTCGGATCTCACATTGAGACAGGTGGTGCTCGATGCCGCTGCGCCCAGCGATGATGAGAACGCGCGGCTCAGACCATTTCCGGCACGTACGCTCAAGCGCGGCGATATGCGGATCAAAGTCGATCTGGGCAGCTACGGCATCAGCTTTCTGACACTCGAAAAGCGCGATTAATGAATCGTCCGCTGTAGCGCTGGGCAAGACCAGCGGCTTTTACCAGAGCATCACCTCACGGTGCGTTTACCGGTTCGCCCCCTGAGCGCGTGAAGATACTCTTGTAAGCGCTCGTGCAGTTCCGGACGGTCGTAGAGGTACTTGTGCGGGAATGGGTCCGTTAGCGGATAAGGCCCGCTGGCAGGGGGCCGTTTCAGAGGCCAGTTCTCGTCGGTGACGATGAAATCTCCGATCCGGTAGCCGTACATGTCCAGATGCCGGATACCGAACTTGAGCGCCGCTTCGCAGATATCGCGAATCTGCTCGAACGTCGGGTACTTTGCCGGCCCTGCTGTGCGCAGCTCCAGAATATTTCCCGCCCAAAATGTATAAATGATCTTCTTGTCCGGGCCGATTGCCGCGCGCGTCTTCACGAGCACCCTGCGCGTCTGCTCAGCCGCCCGTTGGCTCGAATCCGGTGTGCCGTCCCAGCGCGCTACGGTGTAGGCGCCTACGGCGTCGAATGGTTTGGCCACTCTGCCGAAATCAACTCCTGTGGCGTTTCGCGCTTCGTCCGACAGCACGTACTCGCCGTCTTCGAGGTAGATTTCGTGCCGTGGATTGCGGTCAACCTCTCGAATAAAACGGTTCGTGTCCCGCGCCCAATCTTTCCACCATGCGGCACGCGTCTCCGTCCATACCGCCCAAAGAGGATCCGATTGTTCTTTAGGCGGCGCTTTGCCGAACCGGCTGCGATCATCCTCGCCATAGGAGATGATCCTCTCCGCCGAAGTGCCCTCCAGTCCGCTGATCGTGTTGACCGGCCCGATGCCGAACGAGTCGTCGAAAATGTAACCTGCGAACGCCGGCTCGCGCACGTACAAGGTTGCCAGCCTTTGTAGATACTGTTTCCACTGGCTGGCGCGCCATTTCGGGTTGAACGTGTCGAATGAGAATCGCAACCGCCCCATGACGTCAACTTGCTGGAACTCAGGACGGCGTGGAAGAGAGTTGTGAACCGGATGCCAAACGATGAGGTAAGCGCCGAGACCCGCACGGCGGCAGGATTCGAGCGCGTATCTGGTGTCGTCTGCCCGGAGCGTCCACGCGGCCGCGTTGAGGCCCCAGCAGAGAGCCGCGTGAGTGAAGCCGAGCTTGGCCATGTTTCGAAAATCTCCGTCCCATTCCTCGCGTGGCGCGGAATTTAGCCAGTACCATGCGCTGATCCTAAGCGGCTGAGCCGGCGCGCACATCGACCACTGCGCCGCGACCAAATACAGAACGAAAGCTCTCAACAAGCGGGAAATATTTTTCAGCATACTGGAAGGTTGATTGACAGCCATCATCCACAGGGTAGTATAGTCTTATCAATAGGTTCCGGAGGATGAGCCCCGAAAATTGCCGGTTATCACGTTGCCAGGCAAAGGCGCGTCTGCGCTCCGCTGTGTGGCAGCGATCATGCTCGGGCTGCTGACTGGCACGACCTCGCCGGAAACTCCGAAGCCGGTACCGGAGCCGCGCGCATTCAGCATTTATCCGCTTGGCAACCAGCCCGGCGCCAGTTATGACGCGCAAATCCGGGGAGTCAAATTCAGGACGCGCAGGCGCTCTGGTTTTTAACCGAGGGCATTCAGGTGCGAATCGATCACGCGCTACGAGATCCGGAATTCGATCCGAATGCTGCAACACCGCCGGATCTCGTAAACGTTCATCTAGTCATCGCCCCTACTGCCAAGCCCGGAAGCTACCTGTTCCGTGTCGTGACGAAGCAGGGCGTATCCAACGCAATTTCGATGCGGGTGACAAACGAGCACACCATCGAGGAAGCCGAAAACCTGACCGCAGAACCCGGCCACGCGCCTCGGCTGGAAGCATTCCCGATGGTCGTGAATGGACGCATTGCGAAAAAACGAGAAGTCGATTATTACAGGTTCGACGCACACTCCGGAGAGACACTAAGCTTCGAGGCGTTTTCCGGATTTTCGGCCTTCGAACCGTCGGGAAGCTGGTTTGATCCCCAGCGGCTGAATCGCGTCACTTTTAACGACGAGCCGTTTGATTTTCCCGACTTCTCGACTGAGGCAAAGCTCGTACACCGCTTCGAGCATGGCGGCTCCTATCTGGTGTCAGTGGAGCATTCGAAGGAAAGGGCGCTTCGAACGGTGTTTACCAGTTGCGGATCTCCGCAAGTTCGGGAACCGCTCCATCTTTGCGACCCTTCCGAAACCCGGCTGGCAGGAGCATACGTTCACGCGGCACGTGTCGGCGGAGTGGCTGAAACAGCTTCGCGAGCGCGGCGGGCTACCCCAGCCCGCCGAGGATCTGGAGACATTCCACGCCGTCGACGACTCTGTCAGGCCACTGCCGGCGATGAAAGTGCCAGGTATCGTCGAAGGCGTAATCTCCAGGGCCGCCGAGACGCAGAGGATTGCCCTTCACGCTGAAGTTACGCAGGATCTGGTTTTGGAAGTTAACACCGCAGACGCTAGCAGCTAGCGTCCCGATGTTCAATCCCGCGTTCGAGTACTCGATTCCACCGGCCGCGAGGTGGTGACGAACGTCCACACCCAGCTCAACAACTGCGGCGGATACATGATGAAGACCATCCAGCCGAAGACCGTGGTCTCCCTTCAAGCCACAGGCGACTATTCTCTCGAGATTCACGATATCACCGCCGACATTGCAGCAACGAATTTCGCATACCGGGTTTTGATCCGTCCGCAGATTCCGCACATCGGGAAAGTCGAGTTGGAGCAGGAACGAATCAACCTGATGTCTTCTCGAAGCTGCGCAAATTCCATATTGTGCCCTCCGATCTGTCCCGCGTTGGCAATGCATGCGCTGCGAAGTCTGCAATGGCGCGATATGTCATGGCTTGCTACCCGTGGCCTTGTCCGCCGTGGCTCCGTTCGCGGTGCATCGAGACGCTGATCTGCTTGGCCCCACCGGGCATGGCTTCGGGACAGCATCGCGAGCAACAAACCGTACGACCAGATCGCTCGTAAACGCGTGGCCGCGGAAGGTTACGATGGCCCCACCCGGCTCTTCGCGCTCTCTGACCGTTACCGCGACAGTAGAAGGGCACTCTGCCCGAGCTCCCATACGGATCGAGCAGGCGCAACTGCAGCGTCCGTTCAGTTTTGGCCGGGACATAGCGGGAATACTCACCCGGCGCGGCTGCAACACCATCGCGTGCCACGGAAGTGTGAAGGGCGCGGTGGATTCAAGCTGTCCGCGAGTGCGCTCAACGCACGCGAGGATTACGAGTGGATCACAAAAGGCGGCGGCTATCAGGACAATGGCTGTGGCCCACGGCGGAGGCCTCAAACTGCCGAAAGATTCCGGCACTATCTTCCCAACACCGTCATCGCTCCCGCGGCCGACATCAGCAGGGAACAGGTGTGTGTCTTCCTGGGCCGGCGCCTGGATTGCGCGCAGTGCCACAACTATGAGAACTGGACGCAGAATCAGTTTTGGGGTCTGGCGGCACTCTTTGATCGTGTATTCATCCTGAGTAACACCCTGACGGACTCAGTGATCTTCGATCATCCCTGCGGTGAGGATTTGGGTTCGGCGGACGTTCGCGGAAGTGGTGGACCGGCGCTATCGAAGCCTCATGTCCTCGGCCGAACACGCCAACATGGATCGCTTCAGCGCTCAGGCGTGGCAGATGCTGCTGACTCCCGCGGTCCGTGATCTCGCGAAGGAGCCCGAGAAACTGCGCGACCGCTATGGGCGCGATTCCGTCGGTCAGAGCGCGTTGCTGGCTCGGCGGCTGGTGGAAGCTGGAACGCGCTTCGTCACCACCGCCGGTTTTCACGCGAATTCGTGGGATACGCACGGCGCCAGCGATCAAGGACACCGCGATCGCTTGGCGCCGCCGCTCGATCGTACCCTTTCCGTTCTTCTGGAAGATCTGGAGGAGCGAGGTCTGCTCGATTCAACGGTCGTCCTCGCCATGGGCGAGTTTGGCCGAACGCCTGAACTCAAATCCGGCTCTCGGCCGCGATCATTGGCCAAACTGCTGGTCTCTCGCGCTCGGCGGAGGAGGCATTCGCGGAGGCCACGTAGTGGCAGCCAGTGATCAGCGCGGGTTTGATCCGGCGGAGGGCCCAGTGAGCATGGGCGATATTTTATGCCACTATTTACAAGGCATTTGGCATCGATTGGGAAAAGGAATACATGAACCCGGCCGGGCGGCCAATCAAAATCGCCAATGCGCTCGATGACCGCAGGCGGAGCCCCTAAAAGAACTGATCTGATCGAACCCGATCGTTCTTTTCCAGTATCCTGGACAATACATTGACAGCGGCCTCTGCTAAAGCACAGTATAGTGTTATCAACCACTTACGCGAGCTGTGTGAATGTTGCAATCTAATTCCACAAGGCACCTGAAAACGATAGCGCTGGCGTTTATCCTTCTGGCTGCGTTGGCTGCGCCTGGAGCGGAAAAGTTGTTCACCGATTCCATCCGCCCGGTGTTCGAGAAGAGTTGCCTTCCGTGCCATGGGCCTCAAAACAAGAGTGCCGGTCTCGATTTGTCGACCCGCGATGGATTGCTGCGCGGTGGTGCGCGCGGGGCAGCAGTGGTGCCCGGCGATCCGAAAGCCAGCCTGCTTTACAAACTGGTGGCCCAGGAAGCCGAGCCGCATATGCCGTACAAAAGCGACCCGCTCCCGAAAGAGACAATCGACCGCATCGCGGAGTGGATCAAGGCGGGTGCGCCCTACGAAGAAAACGCCGATGCGGGCGTGGCGTTATTCCGGGAGCATGTGCGCACGCTGCTAGAAGGCAATTGCGTCAAGTGTCACAACTCGCAACTGAAACGATCGGGCTTGGATCTGTCCACGCACGAGACGCTGTTGCGCGGTGGCGATACAGGCCCGGTGGTGGTCCCCGGCGACGCGAAATCGAGCGTTCTTTACAAACGCGTCAGCCATCTGGAGCAGCCGGCGATGCCGTTCGGCGGCCAGAAACTTCCCGACGCGGCCATTGCTCAGATCGCTGACTGGATCAACGCCGGTGCACCCTACGACGCTCCTCTGGCGGCCGGCAAGGCTCAATTGACTCATTGGGCCTTCAAACGGCCGGCGCGTCCGCCGGTCCCCGAAGTACAGAACCGCTCCTGGGTGCGGAATCCGATTGACGCGTTTGTCGCAGCCGAGCATGGGAAGCGCGGCCTCAAACCACTGGCCTCGGCGGACAGGCGAACACTGCTGCGGCGCGTGTACCTGGATTTGGTCGGCCTACCTCCAACGCCCGCCGAAATGAATGTGTTTCTGGCGGACAACTCCAAAGACGCGTACGAAAAAGTAGTGGACAAGCTGCTGGCCAGCCCACGCTATGGCGAGCGATGGGGCCGGCACTGGATGGACATCTGGCGGTACAGCGACTGGTACGGCTGGCGCGCTCAGAACCAGGTTCGCTACAGCCAGCGGCACATCTGGCATTGGCGCGACTGGATCATCGAATCCGTCAACAAGGACAAAGGCTACGACGAGATGATCGTCGAAATGCTGGCGGGCGACGAGCTGGCGCCGACGAATCCCGACGTGACACGCGCGACCGGTTACCTGGCGAGGAATTGGTACATGTTTGACCGTAACGTCTGGCTCAAGGACACGGTCGACTATACCGCCATGGCGTTTCTCGGCCTGACCGTGAAATGCGCCCGCTGCCATGCGCACAAATACGACCCGATCACGCACGAAGATTATTACAGGCTGCGGGCTTTCTTTGAGCCGTACGATGTGCGCACCGATCGCGTGCCGGGGCAGGCGGACCTCAAGAAGGACGGCATCCCGCGTGTGTACGATGCGCATGCGGAAACACCGACGTACCGGTTCGTTCGGGGCGCAGATACCGATCCCGATACGGAGCACCCGCTCACGCCCGCGATCCCGGCCTTTTTCGGGAATGCCGAATTGAAGATCACGCCGGAAACGCTCCCCCTGGACGTGTATTATCCAGACTCGAGGCCGTTTGTGCACCAGGACTTGATCGCGGCGGCCAAGGGCGACATTGAGAAATCGGAAACTGAACTCAAAAAGGCGCAGGAGGAGCTCGAAAAAGCCAAGCTGCAACTCTCCCAACCGGCGGCGCCCGCGCCTGCGGCGGCCGGAGGCGGAAACCGTTCGATCCCTGCATCGTCGCCCGATGACAAAGCTTTGGATGGCGTGCTCAAGGCACAAGCCGGCCTCGCGTTGAAGCAAAAGGAACTCGCGTCAGCGCGCGCGGCATTACCGGCGATCGAAGCTCGCGTCGCCGCCGAAGAGGCCAAGTATGCGGCCAAGCCGCCAGCGAATCTCGAAGAACTGGAATCGGCGGCGCTGAAGTCTGAGCGTCACGCGAACGTCCTGAAAGCCGAGGAGAACCTCCTGAGGGCGCAGCAGGAACTTTCGGCCGCCAAGCCCGAATCGGAAACCTACGACAAAGAGGCTGTGAAGAAACTGGCGCGGCGCGGGCCCAGCTCGAGGCTGCTGCCAAAGCGCTGGAGTCACAGGACGCCTACACACCCGTCGGCAAAATTTATCCGGATTCGAGCACCGGACGGCGACTGGCCCTGGCGCGCTGGATCGCCGACAAGCAGAATCCGCTGACCGCTCGCGTGGCCATCAATCATATATGGCTCCGGCATTTTGGGCAGGCGCTGGTGCCGACAGTATTCAATTTCGGCATCAGTGGAAAGCCGCCTTCCCATCCGGAGTTGCTGGACTGGCTGTCCATGGAGCTGATGGATCGCAATTGGAGCATGAAGTCCGTGCACCGCTTGATCGTGACCAGCAACGCGTATCGCATGCAGTCCTCGACCAGGGATGCCAACAGCTCGAACGCAAAAGTCGATCCGGAGGACCGGTATCTCTGGCGAATGAACGAACAGCGCATGCAGGGTGAAGTGGTCCGCGACAGTCTGCTATCCATTGCCGGACAGCTCGATACGGCGATGGGCGGACTGGAGATCGAGGCCGGCAAAGGACTCGAATCGCACCGGCGGAGCGTTTATTTCCAGCACACACCGGATGTGCAGGTTACTTTCCTGAAGGTCTTCGACGAAGCCAATCCTAACGAGTGCTTCCAGCGAAACGAAAGCATCGTGCCGCACCAGGCGCTGGCTCTGGCGAACAGCAAGCTGAGCCTGCACGTGGCGCGCACTATCGAGCGGCAGATCACGAAAC
Organism: Acidobacteriota bacterium; assembly: GCA_003223115.1. GTDB lineage: Bacteria > Acidobacteriota > Terriglobia > Bryobacterales > Bryobacteraceae > QHXW01. The sequence goes on along the minus strand of QHXW01000457.1, from coordinate 21,023 downwards.
AGGCCGGCGAGCCGGCGGCAGTGGATTCCAAGTTCATTGCAGAAGCATTCGACGTTATCCTGAACCGCCCGCCCTCCAGGGCGGAACGCAGCGAATCGTTGAAATTCCTGCGACAACAGGCAGAGCTGTTTCAGGACCCGAAGAAGCTGACACTGGTTGCGACCGGACCGGCCGGTGAAATCAAGCCGGAGTCCGACCCGCACTTGAGAGCCCGCGAAAATCTTGTCCACGTATTGCTGAACCACACGGATTTTGTAACGATCCGATGAGGAACACCTATGAAATCGAATGAGCAGCCTTTGAATTCTGTTGCACTTTCGCCCGGTTGCTGCACGCCCAGCCGCAGAGTCTTTCTGGCGGACGCCGGCATGGGGCTGACGGGGCTGGTACTGGGAGCCATGTTTCAGCGCGAAGGCAAGCCTGCCACTACCGCCAGCGCATGGGCGCTGCCCGACGGCAAGCCGCATTTTCCGCCAAAAGCCAAACGCGTAATCTGGCTGTTCATGCTAGGCGGGGTGAGCCATGTGGACACATTCGATCCCAAACCCGCACTGAACCAGTACGCCGGAAAGAACATCTCGGAGACACCCTACAAAGACTCGCTGCACTCGCCCTACGTGAAAGGTGTCCGCGAATTTGTCAAAGGCGATCACGGCATCAAACTCACGTTGTATCCGATGCAGGTGGGTTTCCGTCAGTACGGCCAGAGCGGGGCTGGCGTCAGCGACTGGTTCCCGAACGTCGGCGGAATGGTCGACGACATCGCGTTGATCCGCTCGATGTACACCACCGACAACGATCATGGCGCCATCCTGCAGTTCCATACGGGCAGGCACATGTTCGACGGTTATCTGCCCACCATAGGTGCATGGGTGCATTACGGTTTGGGCACGCTGAACCAGAACCTGCCGGAGTTCGTCGTGTTAGGCGAGCCGCCGAGCGATTGTTGTGGCGGCATGGGAACCCACGGATCGAGTTATCTCGGACCGGAGTATGCGGGCGTGCAGTTGGAGATCAATCCGGATGATCCGCTGCCATTCGCCTCCCCTGGAAAAGATGTTTACCAGCAGGAACAGGAAGGCGAGTTCGAGTTCCTGAAGCGTCTGAACGGGCTGAGCGCGGTGGAGTATCCCGGCGATGCGGCTTTGAAGGCGCGCATCAAGTCTTACGAACTGGCGTTTCGCATGCAGATGGCGGTGCCGGATGCCGTCAGCTTCAAAGAGGAAAACGAAGAAACCAAGCGGCTCTACGGGCTCGACCAGGAAGTTACCAAACCGTTTGGAGAAACCTGCCTTGCGGCGAGGCGTCTTTCCGAGCGTGGCGTGCGTTTCGTCCAGCTCTATCACGGCACCGGCGGCAATGCCTGGGATGCCCACAAGGACTTGAAGAAGGCGCACAGCGAGCAATGTGCCAAAGTCGATAAGCCAATTGCCGGCTTGCTGAAAGATCTCAAACAGCGCGGCATGCTGGAGGACACGCTGGTAGTGTGGGCTACCGAATTTGGCCGCACACCGGGCTGTGAAGGCGCAAACGGACGCGACCACAATCCTTACGGATTCACGATCTGGATGGCCGGCGCGGGCGTCAAGCGAGGCATTGTCCATGGAGCCACGGACGAACTCGGTTTCCACGCCGTCGAGAACCGCCACTACGTGACCGACATCCACGCCACGGTGTTCCACCAATTAGGACTCGATCCCCGGCGCATGGAAGTTCCAGGGCAGAAACGCCTGGATATCGACTACGGCAATCCGATCAAAGAGATTCTGACGTAGAGTTCGAGGGCCGCGCAGCACAGGCGCCTACCTGGCGCTCGGGTTCACGTTGCTACCCCGCCACACACGTTGAATGCTTGACCGGTGATCGCGGCCGATTCATCCGACGCCAGCAAGATCGCCATGGGCACGATCTCGTCGGGGTCGAGGCGCCTGCCAATCGGGGTCAAGCGCGATTCAAGTTCGGAGAATGACACGCCGAGCCGTTTGGCATCGTATTCGACGCGCCGGTCATTCATCTCCGTCCGGACTGGTCCCGGGCAGATTGCATTTACGGTGATTCCATCGCGCGCGACTTCGAGAGCCACGCTGCGGGTGAGTCCCAGGACACCGTGTTTGGAGGCCGCGTAAGCCGACCCATGGAATGACCCGATCTTTCCATTGATGGAGGCGATGGTGATGATGCGTCCCCACTTTTTCTCCAGCAGCACAGGCAGCACAGCTTTGATGAACAGGTAAGGTGCAGTGAGATTTAGCGCCAGCGACAAATTCCAGAATGCATCGTCGAAATAGAGCACCGGCATGGGTCGCGAACTGCTACCGAGTCCGGCGTTATTGACCAGAATGTCGATGGTGTGGAAACGTTCGAGTACCTGTTCGACGACACGTGCGGGGATTGCGGCATCGCTGAGATCCGCGGGTATGGCGAGCGCCTGGCCACCGGCTTGCTCCACCTCCGCGGCGAGTGATTGCAGCTCTGCTTTACTCCGAGCGGCCACTGCGATCGCCGCGCCCTCAGCAGCAAATCCCCGAGCGATTGCCCGGCCGATGCCGCGGCTGGCGCCGGTGATCAGAGCGATGCGGCCCTCTAGTTTTCGTCTGGCCATTCATTCACCTCAGAGGAACGTGGCCACGATCTCGAGGGATTGCCCGTCAGGCAGCATGATCTCTTCTCCGCTGAAATTGCTCCACGACGGCCGCCGATTGAGAAGCTGCGCAGGGGACGCGGCATCCGGAGAATGACCGCCCGGGCGTGAAAGCCGGACGGCCGTGTGACGCGAGCTCGAACGCCGGAAGGTGACCCTCGGTTTCTAAAGAAATCTTGCCGAAAAAAGTGGGGGCGTTGCGGACCACGATCCGTTTACCGGGCTCGAACCAACGCGTTTGGGTATGGACCCAGTCAGTGCCGAACAATTGCATGGCAGCGCCAGCTGCCGGTGCGAACCAGCGGTCACGTACATCAGTGCCGGGTTGCGCGAGCTCGCTCATGAGAAATGTTCCGTTCCACTGGACGATGGTTTCATGTTGTCCGACGGCCGGCCGATGGCGGCCTTCGCGAAATTCATCGGTAGCAGCATAAGCATGCCACGGGCGGCGGCAAGATCGGGCCGGGGCATTTGGCGGAAACGCTCTCCTAGCGGTAGTTTACAAGATAGCGGTTCGATTCAGAGGCAAGATCTGTCTGCTGAGCCCGCAACGAAGTGTTCAGCAGGCTGAACGTGCTGATTGCCCGGATCCGGGCGTACCAGGCCGCACCAGTGCCCGCGTGAACACCGCCCCTGTCGCCAGTGACAATATGCCTGTTAGAACCGCGAGCGCAAAATGCCCGCCCATGGCTGAGAAGGTAGCCAGCACCATCGAAAAATAGCAGGACACACCCCAGCAGCAGGCGATGATTTCTGCACGAGCGCGCACGTTGACCGACTTGCGCTCTTCGGCGGGAAGCTCGGCCTTGACGGGACCCCAGAATCCGATGGGCTGGACATCGCGGTAGAACTTGCGGAGGACATCCATGGATTCGGGGCGCGTTAGGAGCGTGGCGGCAAGGATCGCGATCCAGCCCAGCCCGAAAATGATGGTGAATCCCGCCCAGAACGGGAAACGGTTGAGGTCGCCAAAGGCAGGAACGATGCCGTCGAGGTTCAGGCCCCAGATCCGGTGAACCCAGGCCCGCGCCGCATTCGGAATGACTGCATCAGAGCCAAACCAAACTGTGTAACCGGCAGGGAACGCGCCTAGAATCCCAAGCATCTCGCCGAAAACGTTCGTGCGCCACCAGAACCATTTCAGCCATGCGAGCGGTAGCGGAAAAACAACCAACGCCGAGTTAATGAACAGAACCCAGCGATCTAGCTGCTTCGGATCGATGGCCCAGGCCCAAATCACGGCGACCACTAACATGAGGCCCGATGCCAGACGGCTAACCAGCAAATATTCACGTGCCGACGCGTTCGGGCGCAAACTGAGACGGTACAAATCGTTCACCAGATAGCCGGCGGCCCAATTCATGAAAGCCGAGATTGACCCCATGTATCCGGCGAGGGAGGCGACGAGCAGCAGTCCGAATAGCCCGGCCGGCGCGTGTTTGAGCACGAGTTGCGCCCAAAGCTCCGCCGGTACCGCTACAGACGACGGCGTGTAGAGCGCTGCCGCGGCCAATCCGATGAGGATGAACGGAATCAAGCGCACGACCAGCGCCAGAACTCCGTTGAGCACTTGTCCCATGACAGCATGAAATTCGTTTTTGGCCGCCATGTAGCGTTGGGCCGTCCAACCCTCACCGGCGTACGGAGAACCCGCAAAGAACAGTCCTTGCAGGCATAGGGCTGCCAATGAAATGGCGCCGATATTCCCGGCTGCCGGACTAGGGTTCAGGAAATCCGGCCCGCGCAAAGCTGTGATTTGACACCAAGCGCGCGTCAGTCCGCCGGCTTTGGCCAGGAGCACGGACCCGAAGATGCCGTTGCCGGCCATGACCAGGACAAACTGCAGCGCGTCATTGTATGCCACGCCGAACAGGCCGGAGACCAGCGTATAGGCCAGAGTGATGGCGCCGAATACCAGCAGTACGCGTCCGCCCGGCCACCCCAGCAGCGGACCGAGGGAAGCTGCCATCCACGCCGCCCCATACGCGAGCAACGTCAGACCCCAGGCGGTACAAGCATAAACTGCGAAGACTTTGCGAAATATGCGCGCGGTGCGTCCTCCGTAGCGCCTTTCGATGAGCTCGCCCGTAGTAACTACGCCCAGCCGGCGCCACATCTTCGCCCACACTACTGCTACGAGAGGCATCCAGAGCACCCAACTGACCCAACCCATGAGCCAGAATCCGCTGAATCCCCCGAGGAAGAACACCATCAGGAACGCCTGCCCGCCCCCCGTATAAGCCGCGGTATCTGAAAGGCCGATGATCCACCAGGGCAGCTTCCGATCTGCGACAAAAAACGAGTCCACGCTGCGGGCCGCACGGCGGTGAAACTTCCAGGCGACCAGGATCAGCGCGCCGCAATATAGCGCCACAATGACCCAATCAATGAGACGCATTGAGAGGCAGTAGAAGATGTGAGCGCCGCTCGCGGTCCACGTAAACAGTGTTTTCCGCAATGACCATGTTGGTCGCGGTGACTGACGACTCCCCAGTCCCAGGGTTCACGTCGAAACGCGGAAAACTACTGCTGTTCACGACGGCGCGGAGCCGATGTCCGCTTCGGAACAAATAACTGGTAGCCCACAGATCGACTACCAACTCGTAGACCTTGCCAGGGTCGAGCAGTGAAGGGCGGTAATTCGACTGGCGGTAACGCGCGCGCTGGATCCCATCGCAGACCAGCATCGAGCGGCCGTCCGGGAAGACATCTGTAAGCCGCACGACGAAATCGGTGTCCGCGGCCGTTGAAGAGATGAAGAGGCGGGCAACGACCGGACCGGTGACTTCGAGATCGGCATTGAACGGTTCGGACGTAAAGGTCAAGCAGCGGTCTTCGATCTTCCTTTGGTCGCGAGAGCCGGCCTCGGCATTCAATTCCTTCCACCCCAAGGACTCTCCGGGCTGCTGCGCCGTTAGAGAATACAGTGTATTCCCTCCAGCCGCCTCCACCGGCTGATTGGGGTCGTGAACGAACCTCACGGGCGTGGCGCTCTCCTCGCCCGGTGTCCACGACAGGCTTCCATCATTGAGCGAAGCGGCCGAACCGCTCCGGCGCCCGTCAAAATAAAACTCCTTGTAAAGAACCGAGGAAGGTGGCCACTCGTCGGCGGTTCGCCAGCGGTTCAGGCCCATGACGAAATACCGGACGGCCGTCTGGTTCTCAGTGCCGCCCGGTTTCTGTTTCAGCGTGCAATCGAACCACCGCAGCATTTCACTCTTATAGTCCCAGCGCGCCTCCGGTCCAAAATCCACTTCGCCGACCTTCTGGCCATCTAATTCTGAGTCGGTGCGGGGGCCGTGCATCCAGGGACCAATGGTCAGGCGATGCCGGCGCCGCGCTTCCTCGGACCCAGCGGCATTTCGCATTCCGATGAAGTTGCGCAGGCTGCCGCCGAGGAATATGTCGAACCAGGATGCCAGATGGTAAGTCGGCACGGTAAACGTTTCGTGAAACTGGGCGACATCAAACTGTTTCCAGTAACTTTCGTCATCCTGGAGTTGGAGGTAATCTTTAATCCAATCGAAAGGATCGGAAAGGAGGGGGTTGTTCACGACCGGGCGATAGCGCAGGAAATCAAGTTGGCCCTGCGAACAGATGCGCTCAATTTGTGAGATTCGATTGCGAAGGGCTTCGAGCGAGTTGCGTGCGGCCCACATAAGCATAAAGCCCAGTTCGAATGCGCCCCCGCGATAGACCCATTCGTCGCGTAAACTGCAGGCCGCCTGCCGGGCAAACATCGAGCGCAGATGCTGGCTCGGAGCGCCGGCGTGAAGATATTGATTAAAGCCGGCAAACGAGCCGCCGAATGTGCCTACCTGCCCGTCAGACCATTCTTGCTTTCCTAGCCACTCAATCGTGTCGAAGCCATCTTTGTGCGTCCCCCAGGCTTCGTCGCGAAATGGATACCACAGCCCCTCAGAGGCAAAGCGGCCCCTGGCGTCCTGAACGGCAACGACGTAACCCTTGGACGCCAGGAACCCCGGCGCACCAATGCTCACCATCACGGATTGGTGTTTTCCGTATGGAGTGCGTTCCAGCAGGACCGGATAGCACCCCCGCTCGGCGGGGAAGTACAGGTCAGTAGCGAGGCGGATGCCGTCTCGCATGGGAATGGGAATATTCCGCCGGATGGTACTGCACTCGGTTACATTGGAGGGTTCAAAATTCGGGGCAAACTCGTGCGGGATCAGCATGCTTCAACGGTTATGCCTGGAATCATAGTACGCAGATCTCCCGGGTGCGTATTCCGTCCACATTTCTGGACACAAACCCTTGTTCTGTTGTTGCTATAAGACTTTTTCCAGTACCCTATTACCATGAGTATTAGCAACAACGGCGGGCTCCGATCGCCGGCTACCCCCGAAGATGTGGAACTATTCGTCCATGTGGAAGCGAACCTTTATACGGCCGTTGTTGCCGATTCGCTCGACGAACTTGGCTACCACAATCAAGCTATGCACGAATTTGTTCGGCCATTATTTCCGCAATGCCGTTTCGCGGGCTGGGCGCGCACCATCTCCTGCGTTGACATATTTCATGTCCCGGAGAATCCTTACGCGAAAGAGATAGAGGCAGTAGACAGCCTGCTCTCGGGGGAAATAGCCGTGGTGTCGACGGCGGGATCGAAGCGAAATGCACCATGGGGCGAATTGCTCTCGACGGCGGCGCGGGCACGGGGAGCGCGAGGTGCGGTTGTCGACGGTCTGGTGCGGGATGTGAAAAAGATCGAGGAGCTTGGATTCCCCGTATTCGCAGCGGGGATCAAGCCGGTCGACTCCCGTGGGCGCGGAGTGGTCATCGATTACAACGTTCCAGTGGACTGCGCCGGTGTACTGGTATCTCCCGGTGACCTGGTGTTTGCGGATTACGACGGCGTTGTGGTGATCCCCGCCGAGGTGCTGCCGGATGCCATTCGCCTCGCTACGGAAAGAGTCACCCGTGAGAATCATACTCGCGAGGAGCTCTTGAGAGGCGCCTATCTGCGAGATGTGTACGAAAAATACGGTGTACTTTAGACCGTGAATTGTGGTCTCACGCAGAGACATCCTGAAAACGCCGGCGCTCACGCTGACTTTGGGCGCGGCTCCCACTAAAGATACCGGATTTCGCCACAGAGCATATCTGGACTGGATTACGGATCTCGACTCCCGGCCGGACTCGAACGCACCATGGCCCTCCATGCGCCTGGACGCGCCACTCCTGGAAGATTACCGGCGCACATTCGCCTGGATGAAGCGGCTTGGATACAACGCCATCGTCATCTGGGGCTTTTACGTTTCGCGGAACTGGCCGCTCGACATCACCAGCGCGGTCACTCCGGAGCGCGGCGCCTTGGTCAGCAGGCTTATCGATCTGGCACACGAACAAGCCATCCGTGTTTACACGGGCCTCGGCGTGTATAGCTGGGGATTTCAGGAAATTATCCGGGCCAATCCCCAATTAAGCCGCGGAAATCCAAACGCCCTTGAACAGGGATAGGTGCGACTGCAGCTCCGAGAATGAACGGATAAAGGGGCGGTAATCATCAGTTGATGAGCGCTCCGCCCCGGGGAGTTCTGGCAGTCGACAAGTACTTTGTATTAAAAAGTACATGCGTCACGAAAAAGAGGCTAATACGGGACAAGCTCTAAATACATTCATGCGCATTGGCCGGGCAAAACCGTCGCTGTGAGCGGCTGGGGAATGCGTTTTGACGATCCGAAAAGCTTACCGGCACTCGTCGAACTGAGCCGTAATATCGATTATTTAATCGACGTGCGCGATTCGACGCGGCAGCACGATGCCTCCTGGAGGAAGACGCTGATTCAAGAACTGGCGTGCAGCTTCGGAACGCTGGGCGGGCCGCAAGTGGAACCGCCGCAGCACTTCGCTCGAGACCGCTGGTTTCTGCCCGTGGTTCGGCGATCCAGCGAACACCTGTCCGAACTCTACCGCGACGGGGGTCGAGCCTGCGAATACTTTTTTCATATTTTGAACAATCCCGGTGATGAGATTTCCTTTTGGGTGGCGGGCAAGACACTGAGCGATTCTCAGACAGACTGGCACAAACACCTCTCCTCGTCAGTTGAAGAGTTATACGGCACGACGAATCGCTCCGCGGTCGACGGACTCTCGGACATCTTCACGCGAGCCGAAGATGCCTACATGCGTTATCTGCCTTCATTACGTAGCGGGACCATTTCGATCGAACCTTTAGACGAAGACCACGCCGGATCGCCTGTCTACATCACGAAACGCCTGGCCACCGAACAGCGCCGGCGATATCGGGACGAGCTGAAGTCCATTGCAACAGACCTGCGGAAGCTTTCCCCAAATGTACCGGAAAAAAACCGCATGAAAAACATCTTTCGTTGCGCGGAGAATGTCATCGCTGATCTCAGCAATACAAGCTGAAAAGCGCCGCTACTTCGACGTCCAGCCACCATCAACCGGAAGTGTAGCGCCGGTCACGTACGACGCTTCATCAGAGGCCAGGAACAGGGCCGCGTATGCGACTTCACGCGGGGCGCCGATGCGTCCAAGAACCGTATTGTCACACTGCCACTTGTAATGCGGGTTGTCAGGATTGGGCGAAATGCGCGTCTGGATGGGGCCGGGGCAGAGTGAGTTGATCCGGATATTCTGCCGCCCATAATCGTAAGCCGCGCTCAGCGTATAACCCAAAAGAGCCGCCTTGGTTGCGGTGTAGGCGACCGAAGTCATCATTCCCGCCAGAGCCTGGATCGAGACGATGTTCACGATTGACCCTTTTCGCTGCTTGATCATATAAGGGAGGGTTGCTTTCGTGAAGTAATGCGTCCCCATCAAGGCGACGTTGATGCATTTGCTCCATTCGTCGTCGGTGGATTCCAGGATCGCGTGAAAATCCCCCAAGTACGCTGCATTGTTGCACAGGATATCGACACGGCCGTTCATGGCGGCCGCAGTTTCTACGGCGCGATTGACGTCCGCGGTTGATGATACGTCTGCATGACAAAACTTCGCTGCTCCACCAGCGTTGCGGATGCCGTCGACCGTGGCGTTGCCGGCGTCATCTTCGATATCGGTAACCAGAACCCAGGCGCCTTCCTCAGCGAGCAGCCCGCTGATGGCTTTGCCGATTCCGTTTGCGCCGCCAGTAACGATAGCGATTTTATCTTTTAGCCTGTCCATGTTCGGATCCGCGTGTTACGGCAGCGCTTTTCGTATCGGTTCAACACCGGACGTCGCAGGCCCGGCCGGCTTCTCCGGGCAACGGAAGATTTTGTCTGCCGCATGGATGACATACCGAGCCAGCTCGTCGATATTTTCCTCCCGAATCTGGCCAATGGTCCCAGCGATGGTCAGCGCCGCCATGCACTCGCCGGATTGATTGTAGACCGGAGCGGCAACGCAACGTACTTCCAGCTCTTCCTCCTCATCATCGATGGCGTAACCGCGTTGCCGGACCCTAGCCAGCTCTTTTCTTAAGAGATTGGGAGACGTTATAGTTTTGCTTGTGTAGTGCGCGAAAGATTTTCTGGCGAGAATATGTTCCTGCTTTTGCTCCGACGCATAGGCCAGCAGGACCTTACCCACGGCCGTGCAGTGCAGGTTGGTTCTTTTCCCAACGTATGAATCGAACTGTATAATCCCTGGGCCTTCAACCTTCTGGATGTACATCGCCTGATCGTCGGCCATGACTGCCAACTGCGAGGTACACCGCGTCACCTGCACCAGCCTCTGCATGGGCCGCAGCGCCCTCTCCGGCAGGCTGAAGCTTTTCATGAGCCCCCGGCCGAGACCGTAAACCTTCAGGCCGAGCGAATACTCGCGCGTGCCCGCATCGAGCGTCAGGTATCCGAGCCGCTGCAGCGTCAGGACGATAACGTGCGTTGTGCTCTTAGGGATGCGCAGTTTGCGGCTAAGCTCCGAGATGTTCCATCCGCGGCGCGATCCGTCCAGGAATTCCAGAATTGCAAACGCGCGCTCGATCGAGGTTGCGTGAAGATCTTTCTGTGGTGTCATGCCAGTATCCGGCTGCATGCATCGGCGGCTTATCGCAGCGCCGCGAAACAATGATACATCGAGTATTTGGAGGACTCCACTGGCGTCGTTTCAGTCTAACGCAAAGACGTAGATCGCATGGCCGGCGGCTATCGCTACATGCTGCTTGCTCTCGCTGAGATAACTGATAGGGTTCGAAACAATCTTCCCTCCGGTTTGGAAGCGCCACAGAGGCTTGCCAGTCGACGAATCCAACGCGAAGAAATAGCCTTCATCGCACCCACCGAATACCAGCCCGCCGGCAGTGGATAGCACGCCGGCCCAGGGCGGGGAAAACAACTCATATTGCCAACGCAGTTCGCCGGTGGTGGGCTCCAGCGCGCGGATGGCGCCAAATCCGGGGTCTCCAGGGAGATTTCGCATACCGCCGCCGTTAAACTCAGCACCCGGTTTGTAGTCCGCTTCACCTTTGAAATACAGACCGCCGCTTTCGCGCGCTGCCACGTAGAACAGATTGTTTTTTGGGCTGTAGGAAGGGCTATACCAGTTTGTGCCACCGGCCGGGTGGGGATAAATCTTCAACCCTTCTTCGGTGGGCTCGATACCGGGAACGGGCACGGGCCGACCCCTGTCATCCAGTTGCCGGGCCCAGGTTTGTTTCGCATAAGGCCGGCCGTGGAGGAATTTCCCATTTTCACGGTCCAGGACGTAATAGAAAGCATTCCGGTTCGCAAACAGGATCAGCTTGCGCGCGCTACCTCGGAACATCCCGTCGAAAAGTACGGGGACCTCTGTGGAGTCTAAATCGAAGACATCATGCGGCGTGAACTGGAAGTGCCACTTCAGCTTTCCGGTGTCGGCATCCAGCGCAAGCAGGCAATCCGAATAAAGATTGTCGCCAGCGCGTACATCTCCATTCCAGTCCGGGCCTGGATTTCCCGTGCCCCAGTAGATCACGTTCAGATCCGGATCGTAGGAGCCAGTGATCCAGGTTGCCGCGGAACCGGTTTTCCAGCTGTCACCGGCCCACGTTTCAATGCCCGGTTCGCCTTTGACTGGAACAGTCCAGAAGCGCCATGCCTGTTTGCCTGTGTTCGCATCATAGGCATCGACAAAGCCGCGGATCCCGAATTCGCCCCCGGCAATTCCGATCACCACTTTATCTTTCACCGCCAGCGGCGCGGCGGTAATGGCATGGCCGGTTTTGTAATTCGCCACGGTAACATCCCACCGCACAGAGCCGGTCCTGCGATCGAGTGCGATCAGATGAGCGTCAACGGTACCCACGAAAACTAAGTCGCCCAGCAAGGCGACGCCGCGATTTACCTGCCCACAGCAAAGCCGCACATCCTTCGGTACCGCCCTGAGAAACGACCACATCGGCCGCCCGGTGCGAGTGTCCAGCGCGACGACGTTACTCGGAGACTCGGTCACATACATAATGCCGTCCACTACCAGCGGCGTCGTCTCGGCTTTGTCGAGCGCATCGATCTGGTGGACCCACAATGGCCGGAGATGTTTCACGTTCTGAGAGGTGATCTGATCGAGAGCCGAGTACCGGTGCGCGCTATAATCGCCCGAATACGTCAGCCAGTTCCCTGGTTCACTTTCCGCGTGGCGGATCCGTTCGAACGTCACCTGCGCCCGGGCCACAAATATCGCCAGAGCCATACCGATCAGGATCTTCACCGGTCACCTCGCAATGAAACCAGGTACGCCACGACGTGGTCGAGTTCCTGATCCGACAGCCGCCCGCGGTAGCTTGGCATCGGCGAGCGGCCGGGCTGCTTTTCGAGCGACGCCAGATCATCTTTCCAGAACGAGAGCAGATGACCGGATAGGTCCCGGAGTTGAATGGACCAAGTGTCCTCATTCAGCCGGATACCCGTGATGCGCTTTCCGTCCGATGTAACGGCTTGCACTTGCAGGAAGTCTTCCGGCAACGAAGACGCCGGGTCGAGCAGCACGGCGCGAAGATACGATACGCCGCGGCGTGAGCCGATATCGGTAAGGGAAGGTCCCAGGTTGCCGCCTTCGAGGGCCACCTGGTGACAGCCAATACATCCTGTTGTCCGGAACAGGCGTTCGCCGGCCTGGGCGTCTCCGTGTACATTTTCTGGAGGCACGCGGCCAAGCGACCGCACGTACGCCGCCACCTGCCACATTTCGTGGTCGTCCAACACCCACCAGCCAGGCGGCATTTCCGTTCCCGGAATGCCTTGACGGATTACGAGAAACAAGGCCTGATCATTGGACGCGCGTCGAAGGCTGGGCTGAGCCAGGTTCGCGCCGCGGCCTCCGTTGCCCGCAGGACCATGGCACACCCCACAGTTTGTCCTGAACAGCCGCGCACCTCGTTCGACATCCGCCGCACTGGCGTGCGGATTCTGTTTGGGAATCTCAGACGTCGGTTCGGCCTGAAATAACCACAGGGGGAGAAGCAGCGGCAGGAATGAGAGTGTCGGTGATGCGGGCACGGTTTATTGCGCGAAAAGCCTCGCGGCAGACGAGCAGTATACACCGCGCTGCACGATAGACAACAGGTTTCTTCCATCATGCTGGACGGCTGAAGCCAAAAAAACGGCACGTATGGCAAACTTCGGAAGATAAAATCAGAAACGCAGAGGAAATATGTTGGTCGATGTTCACAGCCATTTATTTCGATACCCTATGCACTTCTCGAAGGACTTTGTCACACAGGTGCGCCGCGCCAGGAGCGGCGTGGAAATCGATCTCACCGTGCGCTGGGACGAATACCACGCGCATGCCAGCCGGTGCGATAAGACGATTGTCTTCGGAGGCAAAGCCAAGCTGTCAGGGCTCTGGGTCCCCGATCAGGAAGTGGCCGCGTACGTCCGAGACCACTCCGACAAGCTCATCGGCTTTCTCTCGGTGGATCCGACGCAGCCCGGCTGGCAGGACGAACTACACCAGGGACATCAGGACCTCAAGCTCAGGGGAATCAAGCTGCTGTCCATGTACGCCGGGTTTTATCCGAACGACCGCAAGCTCGATTACCTATGGGAGTACGCGACGCGCCATCGCCTGCCTGTGCTGCTGCACACCGGCACGACATTCGTTGCGCAGGCGCCTCTCGATTGCACGATCCCCAGGCACCTCGATGACGTCGCCATTCGCTTCCCGGACGTGAAGATCATCATGGCCCACATCTCACATCCATACGAAGGTGAGTGCGTCGTCACCATACGCAAGCATCCGAACGTTTACGCCGATTGTTCCGCGCTGCACTATCGTCCGTTTCAGCTTTACCACTCGCTGATGCTGGTACAGGAATACGGAGTATGGGACAAGATCCTGTTCGGGAGCGATTATCCGTTCACCACTGTCGACGCGAGCCTCGAGGGCATGCGCCAGCTGAACTGCATGCTGGAAGGCACGTCGCTACCTCGCTTAGATATGGCGAAGATGGAGGAGATGTTTCAGCGCAATACTTTGGAAATTCTGGAAATCGATGCGTGATTCACGCGATGCGGTATTTCTCGAGCGTTTCCTCGTTGACCCCCACTCCAAGACCGGGACCGGTGGGCACCGGCACATAGCCATCGGTCATCTGCAACGGCGTCTTGACCATGGCGCGGCTCAAGGGGCCCTGCGAGGTGTTGAATTCCACGAATACGGCACGTCGCTGAAACGCGTTCAAATGAAGGGACGCGGCGGTGAGCAAGTCAGACGACCACGAGTGCGGGATGACCAGCACGTTCGCCAGTTCAGCCATGTGAACGATTTTTCGGGCAATGGTGAAGCCGCCGCAGCGCGTGAGATCCGGCTGCAGGATGTCGACTTTGCCCTGTTCAATTAGTTGGCGGAAACCCCATTCGGTGGCCTCCTGCTCGCCGCACGCGATCAGCGTTTCCACGTTTTCGGCGACGTGACGATAGCCGTCATAATCCTCGGGATGCAGAATCTCTTCGACAAAGAAAGGCCGGAAGGGCTCGATCGAGCGTACAACCTGAATGGCCTGTTTCGGTGTTCGCTCGATGAACCAGCCGGTATCCACCAGCAGGTCATTCTGAGATCCCATCTGGTGGCGGGCCGCCTCCACCAGGCGAACATCCATATTCGGATCTTTCCCGAACACTCCCCAGCCGAACTTGATCGCCGTGAATCCCTGGTCGAGGTATTTCTTGGTAGCTTCGCGTATGGCGTCGGGTGTAGAGCGGAAAAGCGTGCTGGCGTATGCACGCACCTTGTCCCGCCATTTCCCGCCCAGCAGAATGTGGATGGGCTGCTGGTAAAACTTGCCCATGATGTCCCACAGAGCGATATCGATGGCGGAAATGGCCTGGATCGCCGCGCCGCGCCGGCCGTAGTAAATGCTTCCGCGGTACATCTTGTACCAGAGGCGTTCGACTTCAAGCGGATTCTCTCCCACAATCAGCGAAGCCAGCCCGTCGAAAGCCTCCACGCCCCCCTCGCTCCATCGAGGAGCTTCCACGGCCGCTTTGGCCACCGAAGCCGCGGTCTCCATATCGGAGTACCCTGTGATGCCGGCATCGGTCGATACCCTGACGATTCCCATGTATGTGGGGCCCAGCGGCTCTTCCGAGCCTTCAGGATTGTTGTAAAGTCCGGGAGACTTGAGAACCAATACCTCGACGTTCGTAATCTTCATGCGAGTCCGGCCGAAACTGCATAGTATACTAGCCCTCCATGCACGGCCCCACACTCATACATGATTTCTCCAAAATAGATTTCGAAAAGCCCGGTAAACACCACTACAACGTCGCGTTCCATCACGATTCAAGCTGGGGTTACTCACTGGTACCGCTCACCGTGATCAACGGTCTGGAAAACTCAATGCCTCGCGCATCCGGAGTCGCCATTTTCGGAGGAACGCACGGCAATGAATGGGAAGGGCAGGTTACCGTCAAACGCCTGGCTCACGATCTCGACCCCGCGGAGATGTCCGGCCGCGCGATCCTGGTTCCGCAGTTGAGCGAAAGTGCCTGCGGCGCGAATACCCGCATTTCACCGCTCGATGGCGTGAACATGAATCGCGCGTTTCCGGGTAATCCGCGCGGCTCTATCTCTTACCGCATTGCAAATTTCGTAAAGACGCGCATTTTCCCTCAAGTGCGCGTCGTAATTGACGTGCATGCCGGCGGCAATGAAGGCGGCTTCGCCCTGTGTACATCCTTTCATCCGATTCCTGACCGGGCGCAGCGCGAGGAAATGAACCTGGTCGCGGCACTGTTCGACACGCCGTTCATTCTGGTTTACACCAGCGATATGGCGTCCGGTCTGCTGCCCGAAGAAGCGGAAAAAGAGGGCAAGATCGCCATCGGCGGCGAATTCGGATTTGGTGAATCCGTTAGCTTGTCCGGCGTGCGCCATGCTTACGAGGGTTTCAAAAACGTCCTCAGGCACTACGGCATGCTGGCAGGCAACATCCTCAAGATTGACGAGCGCCGCGTCGCGCCTCCGCGGCTGGTGGACGCCTCAAAGCTGGAGGACTACGTTCCCGCGCCGCGCACGGGGATCTGGGAGCCGCTTGTGGAACTGGGGGCCGACATCAAGCAGGGCGATCTGGTGGGCCGTCTCCACGATTTTTCCGACCACTCTTCAGCTCCGCTCGAGATCCGCTCGCATCGCGATGGAGCGCTGTTGATGATGCATTTCCCCGCGCATATCGATAAAGGTGTCACACTCTACGTCATCGCCCAGGACGTGCAGCAGTAGCGCCCTAACTCTGCTCCTCCCGGAATCGCCGCTGCAACTCGTAAAGAGATTTCGGTACGTCCCGGAATCGGGGAATTGGCATGGCTTGCGTTCCAAACCGTGCCAGTGGCGAACGTTCGCCGCGAACCAGGCGTACGTGGCGCTCCGCGTGCAGGGTGGTTTCTCCGGCATAAATCGGATAGGCGTCCGCCGCACGGTACCCCAGAATCAGCGTTCGGCGAGCGTGCGAGGAGGTATTGGGCGCCGAAGCATGCGGCGTCATTCCATGCAGGAAGATCGCCGATCCCGCGACACCTTCGATGGCGATGGCTTTTGAAGTATCGACCGGCTCCGTGATCTGCCCTCGAAAGAAGCCGTCGCGGCTATGGTTCACGATGCCGTTTTTGTGGACTCCGGGAATCACCTGCAAACAACCATTGGTCCGGTCAGCATCGTCCAGGTAGAACAGAACAGCGAGGGAGTCCGTATTGGTGAGCGGATAATACGCAAGATCCTGATGCCACTCCACCACCGAGCCCACCTCGGGCGGTTTCATGTTGATCTTGCTGTAGTGGAACAGCAGGTTCTCGCCCAATAACTGCGCCAGGCTGTCCAGCAATTTCTTCGAGTCGGACAAAGCGCGAAATGCCGGATAGTGCGTGCAGGGCTCGTAGATCCGGCGGACGCGGTTGCCCTCGCGGCACTGATCGGGCTCCATTTCCAGGCGCGTCGCGTCGTGATGTTCAACCGTCGCGCCCGTACAAATCCGTTCGATTGATTTCAGGAAGTCAGCGACTTCGTTCCGGTCGAGAAAGCCCTCAACCACGCAGAAACCATCGCGTTGAAATAGGTTCACTAATGGTAGCGAGGGCATAGAATGACGATACTATTTCACCAACGGCTTGCGCGGTTCCAGCACCTGCGTGATGCCCTTATCTTCCTCGACGGTTACGAAGCGGTCGAATGGCACGCTGTCCAAGCGGTCCACTTGTCCGCTCGGCCAACGAATTTCAAGTGCGTCGATGCTGCTCTTCCGGCCGAGCCCGAAATGCACGCGCGGATCATTCCCGGATAGGTAACTTTCCCCGGATCTCACCGACGCGTACTGCACCAGGTCGCCGGCCGTGAGCTTCAGGCGCGCGCCGATGCCATCCCGGTTGCTTCGGGTTCCGAGGGTTCTGATGGTCACCCAGTGCTGTGGGCTCGAAATGTTTTCGAGAAGCGACGGGGAAGCATCCATATTCGTATACACGAGGTCAATATCCCCGTCGTTATCGAAATCCGCATAAGCCGCGCCGCGCGAGGAAAACACCGGGAGTCCGGCCAGACCCGACTGCCTGCCCACCTCGGTGAAGACCCCTGGCGTTGATTGCCGGAATACCAGAGGCCGCTGGACATACTTTTCCATTGCGCCCTTCGCCTTTTCCGCTTCAGGATACACGTGACCGTTGGAGGTGAACAGATCCAGCCATCCGTCGTTATCCAGGTCCGCAAAGAAAGCGCCCCACCCGAGAAAAGGATGCGTGGCCGATGCGATTCCGGTTTCTCCCGATACGTCGAAGAATAGCCGCTTGCCGGTGTTGTGGTAGAGCGTGAAGTGATCCTGCGAAAAAGTAGTAACGAACAGGTCCATGGTCCCACTGTGGTCGTAGTCCCCGACCGCAATACCCATGTTGGCCTGTGCCTTTGCTTCGATCGGGTACGCAGCGCCCCAGGTCTCGCCGGTCTCTTCGAATTTTCCCTTGCCCAGATTGTGATACAGGTAGTTTCGGCCTCGGTCGTTGGCCACAAACAGATCCGGCCGGGCATCATTATCGAAATCCTCCCACGTTGCGGTGAGGCCGTAGAGCAAGTCGTGGTCCTCCATTCCGGCCTGACGCGTGACATCCCTGAATGTGCCGTCGCCGTTGTTGTGATACAGCCGGTCCGGAGCGCCCTTCAGGCCTCCGGGGCCGCAGAACACCTGCATACCTTGCCACGGACATTGTTTTTGCGTCTGGAACATTTGCGGCAGGTCGAGGTACGCCGCCACGTAAAGGTCCAGGTAGCCATCGCCGTCGTAGTCGGCGAAAGCAGCGCCGGTGTGCCACTGAAAGCCACCGGACACACCGGCAGATTTCGCCACATCGGTGAACGTACCATCACCCTTGTTGCGGAAGAGATTCGACTCCCCGATATTTGAAAGGAACAGATCGGTGAGACCATCGTTATCATAATCCGCCGCGGCGCAGCCTGTCCCCCATCGAAATGCCCCGACACCGGCTTTTTCAGTAACGTCGGTGAAGGTGCCATCACCGTTGTTCCGATAGAGGTAATTGTGGTGCGAGCTGAGGCCGCCGCTTCTTTGGACAGTCAAATCTTCCAGCGTTCCACCGTTCATAACGTAGAGATCCAACAAACCGTCGTTGTTATAGTCAAGCCAGCAGACACCACTGCCATTGACTTCGATGACGGAAGTTTTGCGCTGCTTTCCGCAAATGGTGATACCGTTGAGGCCCGCAGGGGCGCCCGCATCGCGAAACCGGATGCTCGATCGCGCTTCCTCGCTGGCGATGAGATGAAATTCCGCAAACACTGCCGCGAGCACCAGCAAACTGCCAAGAATCGGCCGGTATAAGTTCCACCCCCGGGTCACTTGCTCTGACGCTCCAGACGAGCGGCGCGATTGATTGCCGCCTGGCCGCCGGCGGTGTCTCCTTTGTCTTTCAACGTCAGACCCAGGGCATATTGAACCCGCGCATTATTCGGCGCCAGCTCTGCGGCGCGCCGGAATGCCGACAGCGCATCCTCCAACCGACCCAACGCTCGTTCACACAGCCCCAGATTGAAGACCGCTTCCAAATATTGAGGATTGAGATCGGCGGCAAGACGAAAGTGCTCGAGGGCCTGGTCCGGTTGATTGGCTTTCGACAACACCAAACCCAGATTGTTATGTGCTTCCGGCAGCCAGGGATTGCTCTGCAATGCTTTCTCAAACTCCGCCTTGCCCAGATAGTCCTGGCCGGCCTGTAAGTAAAGACTGCCAAGATTCACATGAGCCTGCGCGTTGGACGGCTCGAGTTCGAGTGCCGTGGTGAGCTCTCGAATACCGGATTTCACATCTTCGGAAGCGGCCAGCCCGATACCCAAGTACATGTGATTGGCTGAGGAGCGGTCCAGCTCGACCGCCGCGGTAAATGCCTTCACGGCCTCGGCCACTTTGCCTGCTTTCAGTTCGCGAATACCGTCCGCTTGGAATTTTTGCGCTTGCTGTAGTTGCTGCGCCCGCTGCCGGAGCGCTTGGGCCCGATCGAATTCCTTGCGGCCATCTTCCATTTTGCCGCTTCGGATCAACGCCTGCCCCAGAGTGTACCGGGCGCCGGCATCATCCGGTTCGCGTTTCAGGATCTCTTGGCACTGCTCGATGATCTGATCCCACTGCTGCTCGGAAGATAGGAGTTCGGCGAGCTGCCGCCGTGCTTCGAGGAGGTCCGGATCAAGCTCAATGGCGCGCCGGAATTCCGGAATGCTTGCGCCAACTTGTGCCTCTCTCTTCAGAAGCAACGCTAAATTCAGATGAGCCTGGGCATTCCTCGCATCCAACTGGAGGGCGCGATTGAGTAAGCGCCTGGATTCGGCGGCGTCGTGATCTCCTACGTCGATGGCCAGATTGATCAGAGCCTGCACGTACCGTGGATCCAGTCTCAGCGCTTTCCAATATTCTGCTGTTCCGGCGCCTTTGCCCGGGTCGGCCCGATCCAGCGTGAGTGCCAGGTTATAGTGGGCCTGCGCCGAACTGGGAGCGATTGCCGCCGCCTTGCGAAGGGATGCGATCGCTTGTTTCCACTCTTTGCGTTCGCCGTGCACGATTCCCAGCTCCATCAGGATGCCTGCGTTTCCCGGTTCCAGCGAGTTGGCGCGGTTTAACTCGAGGATGGCCGGCGCCCACAGCCCCCTGTCGCCATACTTCAGGCCTCGTTGGTAGTGCGCTCTCCCTTGCTCGGTTTTGAAATCCGGGACCTCGCGCTGGCCCTGCGCGGCGAATACGGCAGCCGCGGAGATGAAAACGAACTGAGCCGCTACGGCGCCAATAGCCATTTCTTGAACCACTCCAGGTTTCGGCTCATCAGATCGCGCTGGTGTACCGGCTCGCCGATACCGTGCCCTTCTCGCGGATAGGTGACATAAACCACCGGTACATTCAAGTCGCGCAAGGCCACATAAACTTCGGGGCCACTGTCGATGTCTTGTTCGCCATGCAGCACGAGTGAGGGGGTCTTAATATTCTTCAAAAAATATCGAGGCGAATGCCGGTTGTAGATATCGAGACGGTCCCAGGGCTTTCCCCGAAAATATTCCCACAGGACCTCCGGCGCCGACTCTTTGTTCGCGATCGACGGCGCATACCAACTTACCCAGTCAGTAGTGCATGCGCCGATGGACGCAGCCTTGAAACGATTCGAATGGCCGATGATCCACACCGAAAGGTATCCGCCATAACTCCAGCCCATGACGCCCAGGCGGCCGGAATCGACAATGCCCTGGTCGATCAACATGTCCACGCCGGTCATGATGTCGTCCATGTCGCCAAAGCCTTGCGCCTCGATGGTTGGCGACCGGAACGTCGCGCCGTAATTGATACTGCCCCGAAAGTTCGGTTCGAAAACGGCGAAGCCCTCCTGCAGAAATACTTGGGTGGGATACGTGCGAGGAACCGGGAAACTCTCCAGTGCCGCGCCTGTCGGGCCGCCATGAA
>QHXW01000456.1 GCA_003223115.1 Acidobacteriota bacterium | reverse complement strand
TGCCGAATGCGAACCGAAACAAATAGACGTAGCGGGTGGCGCCACTCAACTTGCAGATGGGCTCGAGCGGAAAATCGCTCGGGCCCGCCGCTCAAATGTCGGCTAGTTTCGGCGTCAGCATCCATTTGAGAGTTCCGCTCGTGCCGGACTCCGACGAGGCCATATCCACGCGAACCAAAGCGCCTTTTTTCAAGTCGATTTGAAGAGCGGGACATTTCAGGAGGAAGCTGATGAAGTGGCTCAGCAAAGGCTCGTGCCCTGCGATGAGCACGCGCGACATTTTTGTCTCAGAGATTTCTTTCCAGACGCGGCCAGGCGAACTGGACGGCAGCAGAGTTTTTGTGACGGTCGGCTTCTTTCGACAACCGAGAATTTCCGCCACCATCTCTGCCGTTTCCAACGCTCTTGTTAAGGGGCTCGTCAGGATAATATCTGGGGTGACACCGGCTTTTTTTGCCAGCCGCAGAACTGAACGTAACTTCTGCTTGCCCGCGGTAGTCAAGGCTCGGGTTGCATCCGGACGTCCTTCCCGACGCTCCTCGGCAACTCCATGCCGCAAGACATAGATGGTCAAAGCTGGCGTCTTTTGGGCCGTCTGGCCCCGTTCGCGCCGTTGACGTGTGGGAACTCGCGCACTTTTAGCAGCTGCAGCTTTCTGATCTGCTCTTGCAAGTCGCGGAAGATTAGCTCGGGCGGCCGGCTAGCGTCTATGGTGGCGAAATCGTATTTTTTCGCCATTGCGTCCAGAGCGCGGATCACTCGGGTCTGATAACGCACGAAGCTGTCGAACATGTTATTCGCGAACCGAATATCCATGCCGCTCTCCCAGAAATCGAAGGCCCCACGGCCCAGCACTACACGAGACACCAAGTTCTTGACTTCGGCCCTCAGATAATACGTCGCGTGGGGCACGAGACCGAACCCGAGCACCTGTTCGATCCATTTGCGATCCTCCCCCCTTGCGATGGCGCGCGCCATGATCGAGAAGACATAACGATCTGTGAGAACGACAAAGCCGGCGCGCAGAGCGGGTATGATTTCGTTCTCGAGCCGGTCAGCGAAGTCCGTTGTGTAATACAACGTCATCGTGATCGGACCAAGTGTATTTCCTTGTTTTGCCTGCTTAATGCCTTTGCCCGCCAGCGCGCCGCGCGCCATACCGGTGTCCAGCACAGCGTGGCCTTCTTGTTCGAGCCATTCCCGTAATTTTCCCACCTGAGTGGTGCGACCAACCGCATCTGGCCCCTCGATCACGATCAACGTCCCGTGTAGTTCGGAAAGCTCGACACCCGTCAGCGGCTCGTTATAGAACTGCAGTGGCTGTTTCGCGCGCATGGTTTTCGCTCGGCGAGACTCGCAGCAAACCGTTCTTGAGACCCTCCCCCAACTCTTCGACAACAATCTTCCGCATCTGGCGCTGTTGCTGTTCGATCGAGAGTGTGGCGTCAATGATGTGGAAGCCGACTTCGGCGGCCATGGCCTCATACTCATCCAGGATATGACCCTGGAAAATCCGGAAGCTCTCTTCGACATCCCGGCTAAGCCTCAAGTCCATGCCAGCCTCATAATACTTGATGGCATCACGGCCACCTAGGATACGCCCTATGGCGACATCCAGGGGAACGCGAAAGTAGAAGCTCAGATTAGGCCGCGTCGAAAAGCTGTAAAGATTCCGAACCCAGCGCCGGCTCACACCCCTTGCCACGTCACGTGCGAACGCCGTGTACGCATAGCGGTCCGCGCACACGATCGCACCGGCTTTAAGCAGAGGCGTAATGTACCGCTCCGAGCGATCGGCGAAATCGGTCGCGTGCATTAGACTGAACGTGGCTGGTTTGAACATCTCCTTCTTCTTGCCCCGGCGCGTTGTCTTTCTGACCAAAGGCGAGGAGTTCCATTCGCTGAACGCCACCGCGTATCCTTTTGACCGCAGCCAGTGGCTCAATAGCGAAAGCTGGGTCGATTTGCCAGATCCGTCAATGCCTTCGACAACAATCAGCTTGCCGCGGAACCGGTTCGGTGAAAAAAGAGACATGGAGGAGGTATAAGCCAACTATTATAGCGTTATGCCCCGGTATGCGGCGGTAGACATTGGCAGTAATTCTTTACGGATGGAGGCGGCTGAGGTTGTTCCCGGTTCAATTCCCAAGCTGCTGGCGTCGGACCGGCAGGTCACCCGGCTGGGTGCAAGCGTCTTCCGAACCGGCAAGGTCAGCGGGGAAGCCATGGAGTTGGTGTGCAAAGTGCTGAGCCAGATGGCAGAACAATACCGGAAGCTGGAAGTCGTCGGCGTGCGTGCCGTAGCCACCAGCGCGATTCGCGATGCCGCCAACCAGGACGAATTTCTCCACAAGGCGTCCGACGCGATCGGCACGCCGGTGGAAGTGATATCTGGACAGGAAGAATCGCGATTGATCCATCTCGGTGTGCAAAGCAATTGGCCGCATCCCAAACACAAGGTCTTGCTGGTGGATGTCGGCGGTGGAAGCGCCGAGACCATGTACAGCGAATGTGGGCACCTGAAACAGGCGGTTTCGAAACCACTAGGCGCCGTTCGTCTGACAGAAGTCTTCTTGAAATCTGATCCGCCGACTCCTCGGGAACTTGACCGGATGGAGACCTATATCGAAGAAAAGCTCGCATCGGCGATTCGCCGCATCGGGCGTAGGCGCTGGGACCGGGTAATCGCAACTTCCGGCACCGCATCGGCCGTGGCATGCGCGGTCAACGGAATTTCGCAGGAGAAGGAAGGACGGGTGGACCGTCTTCGTGCTTCAACCGTGCAAATTCAGATCCTCTATGACGATCTTCGGGTGCGTGATTTGGAACAACGTCGCAAGGTGACCGGCATCGGTCCAAGACGCGCCGAGATTATTGTTGCCGGCACAGCGGTTCTGTTGCGTCTTCTCCGCGACCTTCAACTGGCGTCGTTCTACTATTCCGCCGCCGGCTTGCGCGATGGAATCATTGCGGACTTGGCACAACGCGGCGTTGGAGCCGAGCTTGCCGAGCTGGATCGGGACCAGCGCCAGGTAGCGGAGAGAACGGCCCGGCGGTATGGCGTGTCCTTGCAGCACGCCCGTCAGGTCGCGAGCCTCGCAAACAGACTATTCACGTCCTTGCAACCGCTTCACAACCTGCCTCCATACGCAGGGAAGTTACTCGAAGCCGCGGCATATTTGCATGACGTCGGACACTACGTAAGTGAATCACGCCACCACAAGCATTCATACTACTTGGTGGCGAATTCCGACCTGCCCGGATTCACCAACCGGGAGCGGGAGTTCATCGCCAATCTTTGTAGGTATCATCGGAAGGCACCGCCCACTTCCGACCACGAGAATTATCAAACGTTGAACGCCGATGAGAAGCGGACCCTTGCGTTATTGATGCCTCTGCTGCGCATTGCGGATAACCTCGACCGGAGCCATGAATGCCGCGTGCAGTCGCTCGACTGCTCCATTCGCGATGAGCAGGTCGTCTTGAAAATTGGTTCCAAAGCAGATGTGGAACTAGAGCAGTGGGCGGCGGAACGTGGAGCCGAGCTGTTTCGAGAGATTTACAAGCGTGACATTACTGTTGCCAGAACCCGATCATGATGCGGAAATACGCGCTGAACCAGGGTTCGAAACTTCTTCGCAAGCTGGTCTTCCATCTGAATCGAGCTGCTTTGTTACACGATCCCGATTCCATTCATGACGTCCGGGTCGCAATCCGCAGATTCCAACAATTTCTAAGTGTGTTCGAGCAATTTGTGCCCCGGGGGAAAGCGAAAAAAATTCGCCGCCAACTCCGGGAGGTTATGGAATTGTCAGGAGAGGTTCGAAACCCGGACATCGCGTCGGCGTTGCTGAAGCAAGCCGGCGGCGCCCACCACTCACAGCTTTCCATGAAACTGGCGCGGCAGAGAAAACAGGCACAGGATAAACTGCTGAAATCGATCAACGGGTTGAACGAGCGCGGCTCAGCCCGAAAATGGCATTCTAGATTGAAGCTCTGATTATGGCGAAGCAAAGTCCTCCAGTTTGGGACGTCAAGAAAAGCGCGCCAAAGAACGCGGCGCGGAAACTGCCACGGCTAGCAGGCCGGTACTTCAAGGCCGGACGTGAATTGGTGAACCGACGTGCGTCTCTTGAAGTGCTGCACCAGTTTCGGCTCGAGACGAAGCGCTTCCGCTATACTCTCGAATTATTTAGACCGTGCTATGGTCCGGGATTAGATAAACGTTTGACCTCACTGCGCAAGATCCAAGATCTCCTCGGAGAGATTAATGATTGCGTGACCACGCAGAACATTCTGGGCCGGAAACAGAACATTTTGGCGGAATTTCTCCAGCGCCGCATCGCTCGAAAGAGGCGTGAGCTGACTCGGTATTGGCAGAGTTCCTTCGACGCAGCCGGGCGCGAGCGATGGTGGAGTGATTACCTGGAGCGTTTCGCGAGAAAGGCATAATTACTCCCCTACGAGCGCGTGCATGGACATT
>QHXW01000455.1 GCA_003223115.1 Acidobacteriota bacterium | reverse complement strand
GGGGGATGTAAACACTGCGGCAGGGAAATCTATCCGTTGACCTGCCACATATCCGCAACGGGGTGTTTCGTCCAAGTGGCCTGCGGCACCGATCAGAGGCGCAATACCTACTTCGCGCATTTCCTATCCGGTTGTGCCGATTCTACGGAAAGAGCTGACAGCATGTGGACTGGGCTGTGCTTGCGTTTTGAGCTAGACTGATTCAACCAAGCCCATGGCCAGGTTGATCGGTTCCATTTGGTTCTTGTGCCTACTTCCCATTCAAGCGCAAACGCGCCGCCGCCGCAGTTCCCACAGCCGGCGAATCTTACACCCCAAGATCTGACTCGCGGCAAGCAGCTTTTTGAAGCCCAATGCGCTCCGTGCCACGGCATTCAAGGAACGGGCGGCAAAGGCGCGAACCTCGCGCGACCCGCGCTGAAGCACGCTGCCTGTGATGCCGCTCTCTTCGCCACTATTCAAACCGGCATCGAGAACACCGGCATGCCGGGTGCCTGGCAAATGACCGACCGCGAAGTATGGCTAGTAGTGGCGCACGTTCGTTCGCTGGGGCGCGTTGCCGTTGACAAGTTAT
Organism: Acidobacteriota bacterium; assembly: GCA_003223115.1. GTDB lineage: Bacteria > Acidobacteriota > Terriglobia > Bryobacterales > Bryobacteraceae > QHXW01. The sequence goes on along the minus strand of QHXW01000455.1, from coordinate 4,538 downwards.
CCGGTGACCCGGTGCAGGACAAAGCGCTTTTTGCAGCTCAGAGTTGCGGCGGTTGTCACATCGTGGACGGTGTTGGCGGGAACCTCGGGCCTGAACTAACCGAAGTCGGGGCACGCCGCAGCTCCGAGCGTTTACGCCAGTGCCTGCTCGAACCGGGCAAGGCTCTTCCTGACGGGTTCGTGATGATCCGTGCTTGTCCGACGCGATGGCTCCGCCTTGGAGGGCATCCGCGTGAATGAAGACTCGTTCAGCATTCAGCATTCAGCTCCGGGATCTGGCAAACCGCTTTCACTCGCTTCGAAAGCAGCAGCTTTAGACACTCGAATATAAACCGGAAGCAACACCGATGCCGAGTTATCGAGATAAATTATCGGCTATAGAGGTCGAGCACTTAGTTGCTTATTTGGCGAGCTTGCGAGGTCGGCCATGAGATCCGCGCCTGTAACTTTCCTGTTCCCCTGTCTCCTTGCCGCGCTGGTGTCCTACGAACGTATTGTCAATGCGGATGGCGAGCCAGGTGTTTGGCTTACCTACCTACCTACTCAGGCAACTATCAGGGGCACCGCTACTCGCGGCTGGCGGAAATCACGCCAGCGAACGTGGCGCGGATGCGTCCTCTGTGGGTCTTTCAAACGAACAACAATCGGACTGAGGTGTCTCCGGTGGTCGTGGACGGTGTGATGTACGTCACTGAGGCAAACAACGTTACCGCGCTCGACATTCACACCGGACGTTCGCTGTGGAGTTGGACGCGGCCGATTCCCAAGAACCATCGGGTTCGGTCGCACAAACCGTGGTGTTGCCGTGATTGATGAGTTGGTCGTGGTGGGCACGCTAGACGCGCATTTGGTCGCGCTCGACGCCAAGACCGGCGCGGTCCGCTGGGATGCCGAAGTGGCGGACTACAAGGTCGGCCACTCTATCACCGGTGCGCCCATCGCCATCGATGGTAAGGTTCTTACTGGCATTTCGGGCGGTGAGGCAGGCATCCGCGGCTTTGTTGATACCTACGATGCGAAAAGTGGAAAACGTGTCTGGCGATTCTGGACTATTCCTGGTCCCGGGGAGCCCGGGCACGATACCTGGACAGGCGATGCGTGGAAAACCGGAGGCGGCTCGACTTGGGTTTCGGGCACTTACGACCCCGAGCTAAAGCTCGTCTATTGGGGCGTGGGTAACCCCGGGCCTGATTGGAATGGTGACAGCCGCGTCGGTGACAACCTCTATACCTGCTCGCTGGTCGCGCTCGATGCTGATACCGGCAAGCTGCGCTGGCATTTTCAGTTCACACCGCACGACGAGCACGATTGCCACCGAGATTCCCGTTTTGATCAACGCTGCCGTGCGCGGACAACAACGCAAACTCATTGCCATGGCAAACCGCAATGGCTTTTACTATCTGGTCGACCGGACAACCGGAGAGTTCCTGCTCGGCACACCTTACGCCAAACAGACCTGGGCCAAGGGACTAAATGACAGCGGTCGTCCCTTGCTGTTGCCGAACAGCGCGCCGAGCGTTCAAGGCACGCTCGTTTACCCGAGCCTACAAGGGCAACTAACTGGTTCAGCCCATCCTATAGCCCGCTATAGCCCGCAGACAGATCTTTTCTACGTGGCGGTCCGTGAGATGGGTTCCTACTATTACAAGGGCGACGCGAGTATAAACCGGGCACCTTTTTTGGGGGCGGAGGCGAACGTGCGCTGGACGGCGATGAAGCCTGGGGTGCGATACGCGCTTTGAATCCCATCAATGACAAGATGATCTGGGAGTTTCGCCTGAAGTCGACGCCTTGGTCTGGAATCCTCTCAATCGCTGGAGGGTTGGTGTTCGGCGTCTCCAACGAAGGGAACTTCTACGTACTTGACGCCCGCGACGGAAAACTACTCTGGGACTTCCAGACCGGCGCCAGCATGGAGTCGAATCCCATTAGCTTCTTGATGGACGGCAAACAGTACGTGGCCATAGCCGCCGGACGGGCCGTGTTCGTGTTCGGCCTTACCGGTAACTGAGTCTGGCGGGCCGGGAGCGTGCGCAGCACGCGGGATTCCACTGGATGCAGGTAACCGCGCTGGCGACGCTTGAGGAGGGCGGGCGAGTTCGTCAGCGGGCCCACCTAGGTGCACGGCGCACTATTCAGCAAGCCGCACTGGCCTTATTCGAGCGCTATGCTTGGTTTGAGGTGAACGCGCGATGCGGTGTTCTGTTACGATTCGCTCTGTGAAATGGATTCCGGGTGGGCTGAGTGCCGCCTTCTTTGTTGGCATGATCGCGCTTGCGGAGCCGCAGTCATCGGAGCGGCTCGCCGCTGAGTCCAAGCGCTCCACTCCGGCAGGCGCCACCTATTCGGCGCCGCCCGGGTGGTCCATTCACAGCGGACCATCGATGGTTGTGCTCGAGCCGCCTGAAACGGACTCCCATTTGGCCATCGTTGACGTTCGCGCGGTGGACGCGGCTGCGGCTGTGACAGCAGCATGGTCCGCCTACCGACCGGATTTCAAGCGCTCGGTGAAGCTGGTGAATCCGATTCCACCGCGCGACGGTTGGGACGAGCGGAAGAATTTCGATTACGAGACATCGCCCAATGAGCGGGCAGTCATTGCGGCATTGGCAAGGCGTGCGGGCGATCAATGGACGGTGGTGATTCTCGAAGGCACCGAGCCCACGTTTGAAAAGCGTGGCTCGCAATTCGGGATGGTCATACAGAGTCTGCGGCCCAAAGGCTACGAGCGCGAGACGTTCGTGGGCCGCAAGGCGATGTCGCTCAATCCGGAACGCATAGCCGAAATCAAGAGCTTTCTCGAGACCTCGATGAAGAAGCTGGGCCTACCGGGAGCGTCGCTCGCTCTGGTGGACGGCGGCCGGGTAGTTTTCGAGGGCGGCTTTGGAGTGCGCGAACTCGGCAAGCCCGCTCCGGTGGATGCCAACACGCTGTTCATGGCGGCCTCGAACACCAAGGGCATGACCACGCTTCTGCTCTCGCGTCTTATAGATCAAAAGAAGCTGCGCTGGGATCAGCCAGTCACCGAAGTCTACCCGAAGTTCAAGCTGGGCGATGCCGAAACGACGCGCCAGGTTCTGGTGAAGCACCTCGTGTGCGCATGCACCGGACTCCCGCGCCAGGACCTGGAATGGATCTTCGAGTTCAAAAACGCGACGCCGGAAACCTCCATGGCGCTGCTCGGCACGATGCAGCCAACCAGCCGCTTTGGCGAGGTCTTCCAATACAGCAACCTAATGGCATCCGCGGCGGGCTATGTCGGCGCACATCTCTACGATCCCAAGCGCGACTTGGGCTCCGCCTACGACGAGGCGATGCAGACGATGATCTTTGCGCCGCTGGGGATGAACTCCACGACATTCGACATGGCACGCGCGCTCAAGGCCAACCATGCCACTCCGCACGGCGATGACGTGGACGGCGCGCCGCGAGTGGCGAGCATGGCCTTCAACTACTCGGTGATGCCCCATCGTCCGGCAGGCGGAGTCTGGACTTCGGCACACGACCTCATTCGCTACGTCCAGCTTGAACTCGCGCGCGGCAAACTACCCGACGGCACACAGTTGGTTTCCGAAGAAAACATTCTGGCGCGCCGGCTGCCGCAGATCTCAACCGGCGAAGACCAGTGCTACGGCATGGGTTTGTCGGTAGACAACACCTGGGGCGTCACCGTGGTCCACCACGGCGGCAGCATGGCTGGGTTCAAGAGCGACCTGATGTTTCTCCCGGATCACAGTGTGGGCGCCGTTTTGCTGACCAACTCGGACACGGGCCGAATGCTGTTGCGTCCGCTGATGCGCCGTCTGCTGGAAGTGCTGTTTGATGGCAAACCGGAGGCGGTTGGAAATCTTGATGCGGCCGCGGCAAACTACAAGGCTACGCTCGCCAAGGAGCGGGAGAGGCTGATGGTTCCGGCGGATGCCGGATTGGTTGTCAAGCTTGCGAAGCGCTACTCGAGCACCGCGCTCGGCGAAATCACCGTCAGGAAGGATGAAGGCGTGACGACATTCGACTTCGGCGAATGGAAGAGCACGGTTGCCTCGCGCAAGAACGATGATGGAACAGTGTCGTTCATCACCACCGCCCCCACCGTGACTGGGTTCGACTTCGTAGTGGGCGAGCGGTCCGGCAAGCGGGTGCTTGTGGTTCGCGACGGGCAGCACGAGTACGTGTTCACGGAGGGGTAAATTCGGCGGCTTATCAGTCGCCCCTCGCGCTGTAGGGATCCTGCCCCGCCGGCATCATGCGAGCTTGCCCCCATCCCGCCTGAGAACCGGAAGTGCTGGCCAGTTGCTCTTTCTGGATGTGGTCAGCCACTCAGAGAATTCAATTGGGTGTGGCTACTTTAGGACGACGCTCCAGTGGTCGTCGGGATGAAGGCGCTCCTGATCTTTTGCGATGTGGAAGCACCAGTAGCGATCGAAGTCCCCGCTCAGGTAGATGGCTCTGAGTTGGACGATGGCCTCGGCCATCTTCTCAGTCCAGCGCATTCCGGAACGCTCCATGCGATCCTTGATGAGGTTCTTGCACGCGCCCTCG
>QHXW01000077.1 GCA_003223115.1 Acidobacteriota bacterium | reverse complement strand
CTGCACGATTGGGACGCGGGGCAGACGCCGATGGTGGTCGACCGCCGGTATCGCGGGCGGGAGCGCAAGCTGCTGATCCAACCGAACCGCAACGGTGTTTTCTACGTGTTCGACCGGACCAATGGAGAGCTGTTGCTGGCAGAGAAGTTTGTCGACAGGCTGAGCTGGGCGAGCGGAATCGGGAAGGACGGTCGTCCCATTCTGCTGCCGGGCGCCGACCCGACGCACGAGGGTACCAAAGCATGCCCATCGGTCCTGGGTGCGACCAACTGGATGTCCATGGCACTTAACCCATCGACTGGTCTGTTTTACTTGATGGCGCTGGAGGCTTGTTACATTTATGTGAAGCCGCCGTTTCTGTGGAGCCCACATCCGACTCCGCTCGAGCCGGGTCGAAAGTTTTTGCGCGCGATCGACATCGAGACCGGGAAGCGAGTCTGGGAGGTGCCGCAAATCGGACCTGCGGACAGTTGGGGCGGCGTGCTATCGACGGGCGGTGGCGTAGTGTTCTTCGGCGAGGACAGCGGGGCATTCGCCGCAGTCGATGCCAAAACTGGAAAAGACCTGTGGCAATTCCAAACTAACGATTCGACCGAGCTCGGCGACGGCCATAGCTGGCGGGCCTCTCCGATGACGTATCTGGCTGGCGGAAAGCAATATGTTGCAGTCGCCGCGGGTCCGAATATTCTGTGTTTCGGACTGCCCTGAAGTGAAGCATGCGCTCTTTGCGAGCGACCACATCGTGTGACCGGCGCAGTCAACCGCTTGTTACAATTCCAGACATGCGGTTCCTGGCACTCGTCTGATCGCGGGGGGAAGCTTTCCCGGCGTCTGGGCGCAGGACCGTCAAGTGGCCGAATGGACATTGTTCATGGGCGGTGCGGTTAGGGTGAAAGGCGGGCACGAGCTGATTCGTGATGTGGCCGCACTACCCGACGGAAATTTCGAACTGGAAGTTCTCGACTGGGTGGGCATGAATGTCGATCCGCCCGATCTGGAACGGCTGAGCGCGTTGCGTCACTTGAAAGAACTCCGCCTGCCCGGTCCGATCTGGAACCGTAATGCGGATGGCGACAAAGACCTCAGCGGCGACCTGCGTTTCATCGCGCCTGTCAGCACGCTGGAAAAGCTGAACTTCAGTTATCACTTCCTGGACCGCATCCGCTTCCACGATCCCGGGCTCGAGGAGATCCACGGCCTTGTGAATCTGAAGGAACTGGTGCTGCGCCAGGCGGGCGTGAAGGGCCGCGCACTGACGACGTTTCGCAAGCTGGAGGCGCTCGACGTCACACTGTGCCCGTTCGACGACGAAGGCCTCAGCAACGTGAAGGGCATGGCAGCGTTGCATCGCCTTTGGGCGGGGGACACACTGATAACCGATGCCGGACTGCAATACTTGGCCGATCTGCGGAACCTCGAAGATCTGGATCTACACGGGACGCAAATCAGCGATACGGGACTGGTTCATCTTAAATCGCTCACGCGCCTGCACAAGTTGAACCTGATGGGTACAAGTGTCACGGACACAGGACTGGAGCAACTCGGCCGTATGGCGGACCTGGAAGAGCTGAACCTATATCGCACGCGCATCACTAATGCTGGCCTCGACCGGCTGAAGTGTCTCAAGGCGCTGCGGGAGGTGGATCTACGCTATACGCGGACTACATCGGCCGGTGTAGACAGCCTACGCGCGGCGTTACCTTCGACGCGCTTGCTGTCGCTCGAAACCACAGTACGCGCGGGCGTGTTGCATCCGCGTGATCAACGCCCCACAGGAAACGGCGATGCAGCAGTAGCGGTTTGGATCAAATCGCTGGGCGGCTCTGCGGTGATGGAGGGCAGCAAACTGGTGGAAGTGTCGCTGGCCGCGACGAGCGTCAGTGACGAAAAGCTCGAATATCTTTCGGGCCTCGCGTATTTGCGCAAACTGAACCTGGAGGCAACGGAGATCGGTGATCTTGGTGTACGCCACCTGGCGCGACTTTCCAAATTAACCGAGTTGATCTTGAACAGCACCACGGTTTCCGACACTGGATTGGCGAACCTTGCCGGCTTGCGGGAGTTGCGGAGACTCAGTCTGGATAACACCTACGTCGAGGGTCCGGGACTGGTCCATTTACCGGCAGTGCACGAACTGGCGGACCTGAGCCTGCTCGGATCGCCCGTGAAAGACGCCGGTATTGCCGAGCTGGCCAAGATCCACTCCATCCGCCGGCTTTCGCTCGCATCAACCGACATCACAGGCCAAGGACTGGCGCATCTTGAAACCATGCCGGCGCTGAACGAACTGGACCTGACTGGTTCTGACACGGATGACGAAGGGCTGGCGCACATTGCCAAGATCGCAAGCCTGACCGAGCTGTATCTGGGTGACGGCCGCTTCACGGATAAAGGCGTGAAGGGATTGGCCGCGCTGAAAAACCTCCAGCGGCTGGAGTTGATGCGCACGCGCGTGACCGATGAAGGTCTCGAGGCGGTTGGCATGCTGACCAGCCTGATCGAACTAAATCTGGATTACACCGAGGTCACCGACAAGGGCATCGCGGCGCTGTCAGGTCTGAACAAACTCGAATCGCTGAGTCTTGACAGTACGCACGTCACTGACAAGAGTGCGTCCATAGTCCGCGGCCTCGGCGCGCTGACGAGCATCAACCTTTATCACACGCTGGTAACGGACAAGGGTCTCGAGCAGGTACGAAGCGCGCTGCCGAAATGTCACATCATCTTCGACGCAGAATCCAGTCTGCCTAACCGAAGGAGGAGTTGAAATGCTGCCAGCGTACCTTCTCTTGTTGGCTCTGGCGGGCGCGATCCAGGAAAAGGAAGCGCGTTTTACGCAGTGGGTCGCCGACCAGGGAGGCAGCGTGGAACGCGACACGCTAGGGAACATCGACTCGGTTGACCTCACCTCCACCTGGATCACAGATGCGGACCTCGTCCGCATCGGAGCACTAGGGCGCCTGCGCCGGCTGAACCTGTCTCATACCAGGATCACCGACGTAGGCATGCAGTATTTGAGGGAGCTGACCGGCGTCACCAGCCTTAACCTCTATTACGCTGAGTACATCACCGAGGATGGCATCGCGCCACTCAGGAGATGGAGCAGCCTGGAGCGCCTGAATTTGCGCGGGACGAAAGTGAACAGCAAGGTGTTCGATCACCTGGCGCACATGACCAACCTGCGCGCACTCGACTTGGCGTACAGCCAGATCGACGATGAGGGCTTTGAGCAACTTTCCTCGCTCGCGCGCCTCGAGGAACTGGCCATCGGAGGCAACCGGTTGACCGGTGCTTGCCTGTCATTGCTGAAGATGATGCCAGAGCTTCACAGGCTGGACCTGGGCGGCATCCAGCGAGTGGATTCCGGCTTGTGGGGGTTGGCACTGACGGACGCAAACCTTGAACAGATCGCCGCGCTCAGACAACTGCGCTCGCTCAACTTGAGCGGAGCGAACCTGAACGATTTCGGTGGTGCAGACCGGCCTGAGCGCACGCTGTTGCGCTCGGAGTTGCGCGACCTCTCCAAACTGAAGGCGCTCGTCAATCTGGAAGTGCTCGATCTGAGCAACACGCCGGTGTCAGACGATGCGCTCGGGGTGCTCCGGGCGCTGCCAAAATTGCGCGAGCTGCGGCTCGGCCTTGCGGGAAATATTCATGACCGCTCGGTACCGGTGCTGCTCGGCATGGCGCGGCTCGAAGCGGTTTATTTAGCGGGCAGCGGTTTGTCGCAGCAAGGAGTCGAGCAGTTGCGCAAGAACGGTCATTTCCGAACGCTGGATGCGGGACAGCGTTAGCCGCTAAACAATTCCAGTAAGCTTGCGCTCGAACGTCGGGAATTTGCCGATGTCGGTCTTGAGCGCTTCACCGGCCAGCGTGACATATAAATCACCCAGAGTTCCCGTGGTGCGTGTGTGAAGGCCGGTCTTCATGCCGCCGGTGTGCCCAGCTAAAATCAGCGCGAGACCGTTATTCTTATGCGCGTTCGCTTCCGCGTGCTCGTGCGCCAACAGCAGGCAGGTGTGATCGAGCAGCGTGCCTTCGCCTTCAGGCGTCGCTTTTAACCGGCCGACAAGATAAGCAAATTCTTCAACGTGCCAGCGGCAGATGTCGCGCAGGACACGCATGCCTTTGGGCGTTTCCACTTCGCCGTGCGTGTACTCGTGGTGTACTCGTGGTGCCGCTGCGCGGTGTGGCCCAGCCACGGAAAACGCGAAAGTCCCTGGCACTTAGTCAGCATGTACGACGCCACGCGCGTCTGGTGCGAAGCCAGAGCGTGAACGAGCAGATCGCTCTGCAGTTTGGCGATGCGGGGCCAGTCCTTGAGATCGCCGCCGTCGGGAGGACGTACGACCACCTGTTTGTACTCCGCCGGGAGGCTCGCTATCGAGCGCTCCAGATCGCGCACGGACGTCAGATACTCGTCCAAGCGCGCCTTGTCCTGGCTGCCCAACTTCGATTTCAGCGAGGCGGCATCGTCCTCGACAGCGTCCAGAATGCTCTTCTGGCGATCGATCCAGTGCTCTTCCTTCGAGCCGAACAGGCGATCGAACAGCCGGTGCGGAATCATCTCCGGAGGCAGCGGCCGGTCGCGGTCCGCCCAGCTCAAGTTGCGTTGAATGCTTTCGCCGAACGATTCCTGGCAGACTCCGACTTGCAGCGAGCGAAAGCGCGATTCCTGTCCGAGCTTTTGCGCAATCAACTGGTCGATCGACGGACCTCCCGCGCCACGTCCGGTGTACACTTTTCCCGAGACCAGCGCGCTCATCGATGGGTAATGGCTATTGCCCGGACCAGGCAGACGCGCCGCGGGGCTATCCAGCCCGGTGATGATGTGAATGTCCTTGCGAAACGGCGCCAGCGGATTGAGGCAGGGAGTGAATTCGAAATCCGGCCCGGTTTCGCGCGGTATCCAGTATCTTTCTGGAATGCCGTTGCCGTTGAACCAGAACAGGAAGCGCGTCTCAATCTCGCTGGTGGCTAGCTTGCCGGACGCAGCATAGGCGGTGCCGTTGAGGTTGAACATGGCTTCGAGCGCCGGCACACCGATACGGATCATGGCCCCCGAAAGGCCCATGCCTCGCAGAAACGTCCGTCGCGAAAGCGCGTTGATAACCGGCATTCTAACTAGCTGCCTCCTCCAAGAAACGGCTTCGAGGTGACAATAGCAATTATAAGCTGCTGGAATCGGAATCGCGAATTCCGGAAAGCCTGAAGCGCATTGTCGATCTCGGGCTGATCGGCGGGCGTCTCGGGCCGGCCCAGCGCGTAGCGGAAAAGCTGCTTCACCACGCATTTCTGGCAGACCGCTTCGTTTGCCAGCACTCGCCCCAGTTCCCGCGGACTCGAGAACTCCGAGTTCGGAACACCTTTGACGAAGGCCTTAGTATCGAGATCGAGCTGATACTCTGTGGGCTTCATCTTGACCTTGTTCTTCATCTCGTCGAAGGTTGGATAGATCACCACCTTCTGCTTCTCGCGATACTTCCCATCGGCATCGAAATTCTCGAAGCCGAAGCCGATGGGGTCCACCAACACGTGACAGCCGGCACAGGTCGGGCTGGACACGTGGAATTGGAGCCGCTCACGGTTGGTCGAGGGCTTCGCATCGGTGACCGGTGGCAGATTTGTGTTCACGCCGGGAGGGGGAGGCGGTATAACCTGACACAAGAAATGCTCCCGGACAAATTTCCCGCGTTCGGTCGGCGATGTGTCGGAGGGCTTGCTGGTGAGCGCCAGAAAGGCTGCCTGGCCCAGGATACCGGAACGTTTGGAATCCACCGGGAAGTCAATGCGCCCGAATTTCTGCGCGGGCGCGGGCAGGCCGTAGAGTTGCGCGAGATCGTTATTCACGAAGCTGTATCGCGCGGTGAACAGTTCCATGAAATTGCCGTCCTCCCACACCAGGTGACCGAACAGGCGGCGCGTCTCTTCGGCCATCGCAGCTACCAACTCCGCGCTGAACTCGGGAAATAGGCGGCGGTCGCGAATCGCATTGCGGAGGCTGTCGAAACGCAGCCACTGCGCAAGAAACTCGTTCATGGACTGCTTAGCGCGCGCGTCATCCAGCATCCGCCTTGTCTGCGCTTCGATCTGTTTGGGCGTATGCGGTTGGTTGGAGGCGGCCAAGTGGAACAGCGTCTCATCCGGCATCGTGTCCCACAAAAAATAGGACAGGCGGCTGGCCGCGCGGTAGTATTCGAATTCACCGTTGGGCCCCTGCTCCATGTGGAACAGGAAACTGGGCGACTGCAGCAGGGCCTCAACCACCACTTGGGCGCCGGCGGTAAAATCCTTCGCTGCGGTTGCCTCCAGAACGAACAGCTTCTCGTAGCGCGCCACCTCGCGGTCGAGTAGGGGGCGGCGGTAGGCGCGCCGGCCGAATTCGCGGATGAAGTGCTGCCGGCAATCGGGATCGCCGGCGGACTGGGCCGCACAGGGGATCAGGTGATTGCGGTCCCCGCCGCCACGGAACGCGTTCCGCGCCAGCTTTTCAGCCGAGTGATTGTAGGCTTCGGCCAGCAGGGGCGGGATACTCTGGCCCTCGGACTGGTTCGTGAATCCGTTGATGTAGTCTTCTTGCGGGAACTGGTCCGCGGGCCGCGTCTGGTCGCCCAGCAGATCGGCTACGGTGTGGTTGTACTGGCTGTGCGTCAAGCGCCGCACCACCGACGCCTTCGCGGCCGGACCCGTCGAAGTCGCGGCGCGGATGCGATCCTCCGGCAAGCTGACCAGGTAGGCGATCCATTGCCGCAGCGCCTTCTCTTCTTCACTTCCAGGATGGATGCGCTCGCCACCGGTGTGCTGCACGCGGTTCGTGGGCTTGCGCAGGAGCAACGACTCGTCGGGATTATTGCGATCCACCAGCGCGGCAAGCCGCAGGCTGAACGCAGCGATCTCCGCAGCCCCGGCCTCTTCGGAGGGAAACTGCAGGCGCGTGCGCGAGGCTACGCCGTTGTCGTTGTGGCACAGCCTGCATTGCGCCTTTTCGAATACCGGATACAATTGGGAGACAAAGTCAAGAGCTGACTGAGCGCACGCCGGGACCACCGAAAGCGATACCAGCAATACGAAATGATTTCGGAGTGGCATTTACTGTCTCATGCAGGCCACTTCAATTCTACTGTGAAAGAAGAAGCAGAAACACGACCTGCTCTACGGAGCTGCGAACTTCTTGACATCTCTTATACCTTGGCCTTCGGTGATTGTCAGAAACTGGTTCGTCTTGATGTTTGTCACGGTATCTGCTGAATTCCGAAACGGCCATTGGACTTCGATCTTATCCACTATATGCGCCGCTCCCAGTCCAAAATGCAGACGCAGGTCGCTGTGGGACATAAAGCTGGAGCCCGAACGCATTTCCTGAACCTGCTTCCTTCCGCCGGCGATGACAGTTACGCGCGCTCCGATTCCATCCCGGTTGGATTTCACCCCCAACAGCTTGACGGAAACAAACGGCAGACGATTGCCTCCGTCGTTGCGCAACAGGCCCGGCGCTTCGTTCATGTGATTGATGAAGATATCGACGTCGCCGTCGTTATCAAAATCTCCGAACGCCAGGCCACGGCTGGAATGGCGAGCATTTGCCCCGGGTCCGGAGATTTCGGTTACATCTTCCATCTTCTTTCCGCTTAGATTGTGATAGAGAATCGGGCGTTGCCGGTAGGGTGAGCTGGAAACCATCCGTTCGATCTCGGGGTAAACGTGACCATTTACCATGAAGATGTCCGGCCAGCCGTCATTGTCGTAGTCGAGAAAGCCGACGCCCCATCCCATGTTTTGCGTATTCTTCGCAAGCCCGGCGGCGTGGACATATTCCTCGAATGAGCCGTCGCCGTTATTGCGGTAAAGATTAGCTGTGTCCTCGATGAAATTGGTCTTCACTAAGTCCAGATTGCCGTCGCCGTCGAAGTCGCCCGCGGCTGTTCCCATGCCAGCCTGTTCGCGACCGTCCTCGCTGTACGCCACGCCACTCGACACGCCAACTTCACTAAAGGTGCCGTCACGATTATTGCGATAGAGAATACTCGGCTGGGAATCGACTGCGACATAGATATCCGGCCAACCGTCACGATTGAAATCGAGCGTGGTCACCGATAACGAATAGCGGGCACCTACAGCAGCAATGCCCGAACGCTCGGAAATATTCTTGAATGTCCCGTCTCCTTCGTTGTGAAAGAGCTGGTTCGTTCCGCCGGGCAGGCCACGAGGGCCGCACATTACTGCCACTCCCTTCCACTGACAATCCGGGGTCGAGCCGGGCAAGGGAATTCGGTCCTTCTCGAAATTGATGTAGTTGGAGACAAACAGATCGAGCTTGCCGTCGAGGTCGTAGTCTACAAAGGCACAGCCGGTGGCCCAGCGCGTTTCCTGTTGCAGGCCGGTGGCCTTGGTCACATCCTCGAACGTCCCTTTGCCCGTGTTGTGGTAGAGGTGATTCTGTCCGTAGTAGGTAACGAACAGGTCGTCGAAACCATCGTTGTCATAATCGCCGACGCAAACACCCTGGCCCCAGCCCGACTGTGCGAGGCCTGCTTGAGTGGTGACTCTGGTGAACGTGCCGTCGTGGTTGTTTCTGTACAGTTGGTTTGTAGGCTGCCGCTCGGTAGGAAAGCCCTCGAGTACGCTGCCGGTGACAAAGAAGGCATCGACGTACCCATCGTTGTCATAATCGAACAATGCTACGCCACCACCCAACGTTTCGATGATGTATTTCTTGGCGGTGTCGCCGCCGCAGTAGAAAATATCGTTGAGCCCAGCGCTTCTGGCGATGTCGGTGAACTGCACCGGCGACGTCGCGAGCAGGCATACGATCGCCCACACCGATGCGATCATCGGAACCGTCTTGAATGCTCTCGCTCCTTGCCGGAGATGGGACACGATCCTTGCAATTCTACACAACTGCCGGGAAGTGCGATCTAATTGTAGATGACCCGAAACGTGGCGGTTGGCGTTAATGTCTGGTTTCGGTTCCTATCGGTAACCTTCATCTTCAGAGTGTACTGACCCGGCTCCACCTTCTCGAGCGGTAATAACTTTTCAATCGTCACCTGTTGTGCGGAAGCTCCGGGCAGCTTGGCGATCTCTTCGGTGAAATTGAAAATCTTTTCGTTGGTGCCGGTTCTCACGACTTCGTACTCGATGGTGCCGTTTGGCTTCTGGGTCTTCTCATCCGGGGAGAAGTTGTAAAGCTGGAGGTAGATGCCCATCTTCTCGTCGTATCGGAATGTGTCGTCCAGGCGTGGCCGCACCTTGGAACTGCCCAGCACGAACTGGCCGGCGCCGATGCTCCGGGTCGAAACCTTTTCGATCACGTCCGCCAGAACCACGGTGCTGGACGCCAGGTTTTCATCGTCGTAGCGCGGCACGTTGAGCGCCATTTCGTAGTTGTTCATATTGCCGCCAACGACGTCTTTCACCACTATGTTCAGCCGGTACGTACCTGGCGCAAGCGGGAGGGACTTCTGATAGAGCGACCACCGCCGGAGCAATAAGAGCGCCTGCAGACGCTCGGCGGGCGATTCGAGCGTCACGGTGTCCTCAAACACGTTGGCTACGCGGCGCGACATCGTGGTGATCCGTCCGTAAATGTTGACCACCGCTTTCTGCACACCGTCCTTCAACTGGAACTGCAAGTCCCTGTTTTCGACTTGAAGCGTGATGTTGGTCAGCACCGAACTGCTGGTCACTTTGATGTAATCCGCCTGCACCTTGAGGGGCAGAAGGTTAAACGTAATGTGCGTAGTGACGGCGGCTTCCAGGTCCTTGAATTTCACAGGCGGCGGCTTCAGAAGCTTGGTGAACTGTTCCAGCCGCGAGAACTCGTCCAGGCCCACCGGGCTGTATCCATTGACCGGCGCACCAAGGTGTGTGCCGTCAGTGCGCGTCCAGAAACGGTTCTGGTCTTTTGCCACCAGGCCCCGTTGCTCAGCCAACGTGAGTCCCCCGGTCGTCGAATAAAGCAGCGCGTCCTTTTCCGAAGGATCCATGGTCATGTGGAATTCATTGGTCATGGTGGGATCGACGAACTCGATCGTGATGTCGGTGCCGATCCCTTCGATATATCGATAGCGCCACTGCTCAAACGGAAAGACCTTGGTGGTACCGCCACCCTCTTCAGCAGGCCGCACGTACATGCCGCCCGCGGGCTGCGATGTGACCGAATCGGGCGGGCCGTAGACGATATAGATGCGTCCTCGATCGGTTTTCCACCCGGGAAAGCCGGAGGAGAAACGCTCGTTGGCGTACGCGATGCGCCGGTAGTGCTCTTCTTTGAACTCGTTGTCCTCAGTGTCAGGGGTGGGATCGCGCCGCAGCCAGAACTGTTCGATGAATTGCTCGCGTTCGTCGTCCGTGTTCAGGCCTTTGAATGCCTGACGCTCTCCATCGGTGATGATGTAGGCGACATCCTCACTCAGCCACTTTTTGTAAGGTGTTTCCAGCTCTTTGCGCAGCTTCTCTTCACGCTTCTTTTTTTGCTTTTCGGTCGGAGGCTTTGCAGTGATCTCGCGCCCATCGGTTTTCGGCTGGTCTTTGTCAGCATGACTGAGACTGACAGTGAAGCTGACGACCAGACAGGAAATCCAGAGACGAGCCGGTTTCATTTCAAGCTCCATCAGTTCGGCTTCCGCTCGATCGGCTGACTCGGACCGGTGAGAATCATTCTACCCCAGGTGGAATCGTCATCGCCGTTTCCGTAGATCAGCAAATGGCCGCCGTAGTCACCGCCATCGGGATCCGTGTGCACGATCTCCAAACCGTAAACGTCGCCGATGCGCGGCGCATGCCACTTGGGATCGCCTGTTCCGAACGTCGGCGCCATCGCCACACGCGCCTCCAGAATGAAATCGCCCTTACTGCGTCCCCACGGATTCATGCGAATGGCGTAATCGACAGCAGACTTCGGCAGCGGCTCTTCAACGTAGTCCTTGCCCGGAAGGCCATGCCGCCACCAGGCGCCGTATGGCGGCTTCTTCACGTCGATCACGAAGCAAAATGCATGATCGCCCGCGGTGAACTTCTCAGGGATCTCGTCGCGCGGCGCCTCTACAAACCAGCAGATGGCATCTTTGAAGTACCAACGCTTCGGCTCGTGGTGCGGATCGGTGACGTCGTTGACGTTGTCCTTGACTTCCGCACCCAAGTACAGATGGCGGTCGTCCCAGGCCATGTAATACCGCGCCTGCAGGTCGTCTTCAGGCGGAGGCTCATTAGCGTGGTCGGTCAACCGGTTGATGGTGGGGTCGTACCACCGCGCCTGTCGAACGCGCAGAATGTCCCACGCGCCATCGGTGAAGGCCACGTACTTCCATTCCGAGAGATCGCCATCGATGCGCGGCGGCTTTACGAGCCTTGGCACGCGAATGGGATAGCAGGCCGGATCCCACTTTTGCGCGGCGGCCACTCCCAAGCCGACAACCGCCAACAGCAGAACACGCCTGAGCCGATTACTTCCCGCCGGTGATTTCACCACGAGGTTTTGCTTGCGCGATTTCCTGATAGATATCGGATATCTGGCCGGGGTAGAACGATCCGACCCAATGCTGTACGGCATCCGCCAATTGTAGCTTCGCCTTCACCGGCTGGCCGTCCTTCATCTCTACGAGATCCTCCAGCCGCTTTCCCTGCCCTATGGCCTTTTTGACCGTGCCGTAAATCGTAGTGAGAAACTGTTCCTCTCCGGCGAGGATCTCTGTCCCTCCCGAGGGTCCGTGCGCCGGCAGCACGTACTTGACCTTGAGTTGTCGCGCCCGGTGAACCACTTTGGGCCAGTTGGCTACGTAGCCGTCGCCCATCCCGTTAAAGGGACCATTGGTCACCGCGTCGCCGGTGCACAACACCTGTTCCTTGGGGAGGTAAACGAAGCCATCACCGCGCGTATGCGCCCAGCCGAAGAAATAGAACTCAACCCGGCGCGAGCCATCGTCGATCACATACGGCGATTGATCAAATGTCTGGCGAGGTGGTTCAGCCGTGTCCAGATTCAATTCCGCCACGTCTTTGCGACGCGCGGCGTCGGCCCGCCAGCGCGCGGGTTCATAACGGCGCATCTCTTCAGCCACGCCCCGGTAAGCGAACGTGGTAGCACCCGCCTGTGTCCAGAGGGGGTTGCCGTAAGCGTGATCGCCGTGATGATGCGTGTCGAATACGAACTTCACTGGCTTGGAGGAAATCGTCTTGATGTCCGCCATGAGCGCACGGGCGCCGCTCGGGTAATTGGCGTCCACAACGAGCAGGTAATCCTTCATCTCGATCACGATGTTGTTGCAGTGGCCGTATTGATCGAGATCGCCCTGGCGGAACCAAACGCCCGGGATGACCTGCTCGATGGTTTCAAGCTTGGCGTCAGAGCGGGTAGCCAAGAAAGCACTCAACGTAAAAACTGCAAAAGGAATTCCGGCAAGCAATCGCTTCATCTCATCCACCCGCACGAGCGTTTTTTCAGGATTCGCGCGGCCCGCACTTTTCTCGAGCCGCGGTTGGTAAGAGACCGAATCGAGCTCCGCCCGTTCAGAATTCGACCCGCACGTGCATTTGCACGATGCGTGGGCCGCTGATCTGATAGGGCTGAGCGATGCCGAAGTTGGATTGCCCGACGTCCTGCCCGTATTCGCCGCTATTCCAGGTATGACGGTTGAAGATGTTGAAGAAATCGGCGCCAAACCGAACTTTCAAACGCTCCTTGATAACAGGAAAGTCTTTGGTGACGCTCACATCCTCGTTAAACACCGGACACTGGCGGGCGTGAGGATCGGTGCTGGGCGTGTTGCCTATCTTGAAATCGCCCTCGGGAACGAAGGCCAGAGGCAGCCCAATGGCAGCCGCCTCTGCGGCGTTGCCCGCGTTGAACAGATACGCCCTGGGATTGGTCCGATCGCCGTATCGGATGTCGCGACATGAGGTACTGCTTCGTACCGGCACGCCTACGACGCGGTCCGCGCGTGAGCCGCTGGTGGTAATGCTGGGGGTGAGCGGAACCGGAATGGACTGGTAGCCGTCGAGCACGGCCGGCGGGCCGCTTTCATACTGCTGGATGGCCGACACCGTCCATCCGCTGAGCACCATTTTGCCGATCAAGCCAGTGTTGCCGAGAAACCTTCTGCCCGGACCGAAAGGCAACTCGTAAGAGTAGCTCAACACCAGGCGCCGCGCCACGTCTCCGTGCCGCAGTCCTTTATCCAGCCGGCGGTTGTAATAATCGCGCGGAATGCTGCCGTAGGTGCCCGGAGCCCACATGGTGTCCGACAGGTATTTCGAAACGGTAAAGTTCGTCAGGAAACTTAAACCTGACGAAAAGCGCTTCTGAGCCTTAATGTACCCTGCATTATAGGTGCTGGACGTGGTGGGTGAAGCG
>QHXW01000454.1 GCA_003223115.1 Acidobacteriota bacterium | reverse complement strand
ATCGATCTTGTCCATCACGATGTCGGCAGCGAGTTCCGCCGTAGGATACGGAAAGTGCACCGCAACGACCAAGCCCTCTCGCTTCCGGCATGCGTCCGCCCATTCGGACAAGCTGCACCAGAGCGGATCTCCGATGTAGCTCTCCCCCGGTCCGCTGGCCGACATCGGGTAAACAGGCGCGCCATGCCCGCCCAGCAGACCCAGATGGCCGAGAATATGCTGGCGGTTTTCCGTTCCCACCCAGACCATCGTCTCGCGGTCCTGTGAGACCAGAGGACCCTGCGGCATGTCACCGACGTTCGTGAAGAGGTCGCCCCACTGGGCAGCCAATAGGTTGATCAGGTTCACGCCCTCCGCCTGGCCTTCCAGGATGGCTGTGGAGGGCGAGAGAAAATGCACGTGGCTGTCGGCGCTTACCCACCCCTGAGAGCGGAAGTTCAGCAGCGGCGAAATTTCCAGATTGAGTTCCCGCTGGTTCGCCTCGATGGTCAGCTTCCTGCGAACGCCCTTGTATTCGAAACCCTTGGTCATTTCCAAATACACTGTGCCCACGGGCAATTCGATTTGGAAGCTTCCGTCGATCACGGCAAAGGAGCTGTGGTGCCATTGCACATCGGCGCCGTAGTCCTGAAACCAGGCGCTATTAATCTCCGTGCGATGCCCATAGGGCGGAATATACCGGCCGTCTTTCGAGCGAAACGCCAGGCGAACCGGTGTGGGCCGCTGCGTTGTGGTGTCCAGAACGCGGCCGTGAATCCAGACTTTGTCGCGCTCGAGAATTTCGACGCGAGGGCCTCCCGCGCGCGCCTCCAACTCGCGACCGGGCAGCGCTTGATTCAGTTCGAATTGGTAACGTCTGCCGGCTTTGATATCTTCCAACCAAAGCAGCGCCTCAGGGCTGGCTGTCACTTCGGCAAAAATGTGTCGAGACGGCTCGGCGGAAGCGTCGTCACCCAGTCCAATTCGGGGCTGAGCGAGCCAGGCTTCCGGTTCGAAGGCACGACCCGCAAATGTTCGCGCGACAACACCGAGATCCACGGAGACCTGCCATCGTCCTGCGTCCGCCGCGTTCGCTTCCGGCAAAGTGATGCGATAAAGGCTCAGGCGTTCATAGCGCAGTGGATTCTCGTGTCCCTGAAAGAGCGTGAGCCCGCAGATCACCAGTGGATCGGCATCCCGCGACTCCATGCGTAGAGCTTTCAGCTCGCGGTCGGGCCACGGATTCGCGAGCGCACAAAGCCACAGAGTCACCGACGAATCGAGAGCGGGATCGGCTGCATAGTCGCTCTCCCAGACGCCGCACTGCAGGTCTCCCCACAACTGTGCATTGCGCAATGGATCGTCCAGCCTGGTCGGAACGTCTGAGCGATGCGGAACAGCCTGAAAACTCAAGTGGCCCCAGTCGACGGAAGGCGAATTCACCTCAAAGCGCCGGCGAATGGGCAGACGTTGTTCGCCGCCGTCGCCGTAAACCAACACCGCCTCCGCCAACATCTGGCCGACTCGCTCCACTACATCCTGTCCGGGCGCCGGCCGCTCATTGTGATCCCAACCGCAGAACTGCGCCAGACAAATGTAAGCGGCTTTCTGGTTGAGCGGAATTTCAACAGAGTGGGTCACCCAAGATGCCGGCTGCGAGCTCAATGCTATCCACGATTTCTTCAGCGCGTCTTCGGATCCGAGGAGGAACGGAATGCCCCGGAAGACCTGCTTGCCACCGGGCAGGCGAATTAAGCCGTCCTCTCGAGACTGTCGAGTCAACCCTCTTGCGCGTTCGCGCGGTCCGAAATCGGCGGGAGTGGCAGTGAACTGACGGCTAAGATCAATCGGGATAAATTTGTCCGAGACGTTCTGCTGTTTCTTCGACGCGGGTGCGGGACCCGCGTGCTGCAGCATAAAGGCGAGTGTGGGCACGCCTCCGCTCGTCTTTTGTATGAAGTTTCTTCTGGACCAATCGCTGTTGGAATTCATAGCCCCTCATTGATAGGGACAGCGTACATCAAGAACGGCCTTTGTCAGAACAATTCGTAAATCGCAGTCTGGTGCGCCGGCACCGTAACTTCGACTCCGTGGATCTCGTGTTGCTCCCGAAGGTCCACCAGAGAGCTGAACATCCCCGGCTTCGCATCAATGGCGAGCGGCGCCGGAACGTCATTGAAGTTCACAACGTACAGCAGCCTGCGGCTGCCGAGCGATGCAAAGCGAGCTTCGATGTTCCAAGCATCGCCTCCGATCATTCGCGTGCGGACCGGGCGTGTGACGTGCGCATCGCGCAACAGGGCTTCCAGCAGCCGCGCATAGCTTCGTTCCTCAAGCTGGCTGCCTGAATAATAGATGACGCCCTTTCCGGCCGGAATCTGGACGATCGCGGGCTTCCCGTGCGCGTCTCGCGCGAGGGTTTTTGCGTTCCCCTTGGTTTCAAAGATCTGCCGGACGCCGCGCGCTTGCAATTCGCCGAGCGAACCGAAGCCTTCGGCCTGCGCCGCAGCCAGCTTCTGCGCTGCGTCGTTCGCGAAGGTGACGGCTTGCGAGAAGCTCTGGTCGTAACCCTGAACCATTGCACCAAGACCACCAGGCTTCGGCCGCTGGGTTTCGCGGATGGTAATGCCCAGCCGGGCAAGATAGTCCGCTGGGCGGTTGTATTCATCTCCTAGAAATGATTCCGGCACCACCAGCACGCGTCCGCCCTGAAGTACGAAATCGGAAAGTTTTTCGAATACTTCGGCGGGAAGATTCCGCACGCCGGGAACAAGCAGGAGCTTATAGCGATTCAACCAACCTTTTGAAATCTGGCGCTCGGTGACAAAGGTGACTTTTGCGTCCAGGTGTTGGCTGGCCGTGTAAGTCTTCTCCAGTTCCGCAAGATAAGGCGTCGTCTGCCACGTCAGCATCTCGGGTGGCAACTGCAAGGTGGCCGTCTGCGAATAGAGGATGGCCACTTCGGAGGGAACTTCGTTGAAGGCGGCGATTTCTTTGTTCAGCCGGCGCACATCGAGTGCGGTACGAATCAGCTCGCCGACGTCCTCGAGCGGATACTTCCAACTGTGAGCCAGAGACGAAGCAGTAAGGCCGTGGAGCTCGCTCGAGGGTTGCGTCGGCCAGTGAAAGAGCTGTACCACCGATTTGCCGTGCAGGAAGTGCGGCAACAGATTCTCGACCGAGTCCAGATACATCTCCGGGTCAGTCAACGGTTTTTTCTTTTCTGAGAGCGCCATCTGCAGGTCCAGGCCAAGCGTCGATCCGCCGCCTTCGTGGAGAATCACATCGTCGAGTTCATTGACAATGCGCTCTTCGTCGATCCCCGTGGTGCCCGTGCGCCCGGCCAGCATGCTGGAACTGCCGCCGGCGGCGAGCGGCGTTTGAGGATCGATTTTGCGGATCAAGCTGCGCACCCAGAGCAGATAGTCCGTGAAACGATCCTGATTGAAGCGCGCCCAATCGTACCAGAGTGCGCGATTCGTGCCGGGCAATGGCCTCGAGTCTTTCACGGGAGGCGGCACCACGTCGCCGAAGCTCTTGTAAGTGGTCGACCATTTGTCGTTGGCGTGCTCTACCGCGCTGTATTTCTTTGCGAGCCAGTCGTGAAACATCCGCTGGCTGCGCTCGCAGTAGCAGATGTACATCAGCTCGTATGCTTCGATGTCGTAAAGCAACTCGGGATTGGCGTGGAACTTGGGAATGTTCGCCCGGATGTATTCTTCGACCGCCTCCTTGATGTGCGGGCTTTCGAGGCAGATCACAATATTCTCCCGTTTCTTGCCCGCCATCGAATTCACGTCGCGGATCAGGTGGCCGCACCAGCCGTCCCATCCCACGCGGTGCGTGTCTGGCCACTTGAGGAATGCGGCATAGACTGGCGAGTCGTAGATCGACCACCTCGATCCCCCGCCGACCGTATAGCTTTCGATGTGCTGGTACGGCGTTGCAAAGAAGCGCTCCAGCATCTGGCTGGGAGAGTGCAGCGAGACGACCATCATGGGCTCATTGTGTTCGTCCAGGAAAAACGAATCGCGTATTGGCCGTCCTTTCAAACGAGGCAGGGGGCGAATCAGCGGCTCGCTGACCTGGGTATCATCAGCCTCCGGGAGGCGCACGATGCCTTGCAGCGTGTCCTCAAGTTCCATGCGCCCGCGCCGGCAACTCTCGACGACGTAGGAAAACATTTCACGCTTTTTGTCGTCGTTGTTATACCAGGCCAGGCGAGGACGAATTTGAAGTCCCAGGTCGGCGGTAACCAGATGCCGCTCCTGATAAATGGTCTCCAGACCTTGCAACTGCGCCGCCCGAATGGCTTCCCGCAGCAGATCGGATTGTTTTTGGGCTTCTTTTCGCAGCGCCGCAACAGCCGCGGACTCCGGTACATCTTCCGCTCGAACCCCTTGGCGCAGGGTAAACCGACCTTGATCGATCGCCGTCACTGGATCTTGTGGCTCAGCGCGCGAGGCCGTTTCCCTCCCCTCCTGTCCGGCTACCAGACGGACATTGTCGAGATAGAACGTCCAGGGTAATCGCGCCCGGTCCGCAGAGATCACCAGCCGGTGGATGTGATGGAGAGACAGATCACGTTCGTCGGAGGCAGCCCGCAAAGGCTGCAGCTTGACTTCAACGTGATTCCATCCCTTCTGCACCAGAATTTTTCCGCGCGCCTCGTAGTAGTCATTGCCTGTGGGCCCGCCGGTGGCTGCGCCATTGGAATCGTAGATACGAACGGCGAGTGTGGGGAATGTCTCGGCTTCGCAATAAACATCGAACAGCAGGCGGTCGAAGTTGCGCCAGTCCTGCGGCAGATTCGTGCTGCTGATCTGGGAGCGCCCGGGCTCGAACCGCACCTGGGCGGAATGCGCGCCGTGCGAGGACCGCTCCTGAGAAAGCTGCACGTCGCCTTCCCATTTCTTGGCAGAGTCCGGTGATTCGAAGTCATCAAGCGTGAGCGTGCGGCCCATCTGCGCCGTGGAGGCAGCCCACAGCCACAGGGATGATAAAAGGAGCCACCTGCTAATGCTGCGTATTTTGCGAATTCTCACAGACTGTTCCAGCTCGTAAACGACCGCTACTGTTCCGGTATTCTCAAAGCTTCACCCAGCGCTCTCCGCTCGGCAATCTGTCCCTGCTTTCCATACAGAGCGAAGATCGAGGAAGTGTATTTGTAGGGTTCTGGCAGCGCCGAGAGAGAAACGATTTGGCGTGGCGCGACCAGGGCCGCGGCTTCGGGCAGATCCGTGAGTTTGAGAATATTGAGCAGTGCCGGCCCCTGCCAGTGCGAGGACGGCGGGTCATCGAGAATCACTCGCGTGATCCGCGCGTCGAGAGCGGCGGCGTAAAACCCGAGCGCGCCCATGTAACCCCGTCCGTAAATTGAAATCGAACTCAGTTTCAGCTTTTCCCCATCGATCAGGTAATCCACGGACCTCAGAATGTCCCACAGTTGCATAGACTCGATCGTTGCTCCAATGACGGCCGCGGTCATCCTCAGGTTCGACATCTTATAATTGTCCACCGGGTAATCAACCGCCCGGGGGTGTAACTGCAGCACGACATGATTTTCCAGAGCGGATAGCAGCACGTCGTAATCAACCGGATAGATGATGTCCTCGGCCCGCTTCACATAAATGAGGGCCGGATAAGAACTGCGGGCGCCGCGAGGGATGAATAATTCTCCGCTCACGCGGACGCCTTCCTCCGTGGTGAATTCCACGTACGAATGACTGGCGTAACGGCTAACCCAACCGCCGTCTGATTTTTTCCATGTTTCCAACGGGACCTTGACGCCGGGAAACGCGCGAAACACTTGATCGCGCATGGCGCTGATCAATGCCGTCCGCCGCTTCTCCCACACCGCCAGCGTTTTCCAGGATTGCAGTTGATGATGGCCGATGAATGTTTTGTAAATGCCTTCGTTGACGGCATCGGGCGGCTGGTGATCCAGGACCTTCAACGCGGCCGGTTCCTCGCGTTTAATGTCGCCTTCATCGAAAGGAGTCAAATCGTTCTTCAGCCAGTGATTCAGCCACTCATCCGCCTGCTTACGGAAGGGCAGCAAGTCCGCATGGGGAGCGTCGTGATCATACTCCTCCACCTTGTGGGCTGCACCATACAGTTCATAGATCGCCCGGGTGCGCTTGTAAACGTCGTGATAGCCAGCAGCGGGGAAGGATGGATCGCGAATGGCGCTGATCATTTTCAGGGGCCGCGGCGCTATAAGCGCTCCCACGGCTGGAAGATCGCGCAGGAAGGTATTCATGAAATAAATGCAGTCGCAGTTTTCCTGGACCGCGTCCAACTTGACGTGGTGCTCGACAGACCACGTAGAGCATACGGGCGCCGCAACCTGAAATCGCTCATCGGCTGCCGCTGTGAACCAGGTTATGGCTCCCCCGCCTGAGATGCCCGTCACCGCCACTCTCTTCGCATCCACTTCGGGCCGTGTCAGAAGATAATCGAGCGCCCGGATCGCATTCCAGACCTCGGGACCGGCGGGCGTGTAACCGAGAGACTGCCAGTACCACATTCCCAGATCGTGCGTGCCGTGATGAATGCCCGGGATCTCGCCGAATTCGACAGTGTCGATCAGGAACGCCGCGTAGCCATGCCGTGCCAACCAGATTCCGTGGTGCTGATAGTCCACTTTCGCGCCAAATGGTCCGGGAGAGTGGCCGCAAAGGTACACCACGGTCGGCATGCGCCCTTCGATTTTCTTGGGCAGATAAAGGTTCCCGGTCACATAAAGGCCAGGCATGGACTGAAACTCGATCTTTTCGACGCGGTAGGTATCGCGCTCGAACTGTCCCGTGATGCGGGCGGCAAGCGGCGTCTTCTTCGGCATAGGATCGAGGCCGAGCATGTACAGCACCTGCCTGCGAACTTCCGGGCGCTTGTTCTTCCAATCCTCCAGGCCCTTCACGCCGGCGAGATTGTTTCGAGTGACTTCACGGGCGCGGCGTATCAAGTATTCCTGGAACATCTGATACCGCTGCTCTCGGCTGCTCGGACCACTACGATCGGGTTGCGTCTGAGCGGCGGAGACCGTCGCGGTGGAAAGAAGTGTAGCCACGATCAGTACGGCTCGCGTACAGAGACGGCTTTGTGACAAACTCGACTCCAGTTAAATGAAATGTGGAACAGACGGCCGCGCCACTCAAGCCGTCCGGCGTTCGCAACGTCCAAGCGCGGCAGGAGACGACACCGCGTGTTCCATTGAGAACAGACCCGGCTAGTAATCGAGTCGCAGACCGAACAACATCTTTCTCATGTTGCCGGCGGCCGTCACTAAGCCAAAGTCTCCGCCGCTGATATTCGTGCTCGGATTGTTAAAATTTGTCCGGTTGAAAGCGTTGAACATCTCCCATCGGAACTGCAGCCTGACGCTTTCTTTCAGCGCAAAGTTCTTGGCCAGGACCGTGTTCCAAGTTGCCGCTCCGGGTCCCGTCAAAATATCGCGTGCAGAATTTCCGTAAAAACCGCGGCCGGTCTGGGGTTGTACAAAGGCTGCGGAGTCAAAAATCCGCTGTCCGGATTTGATCCGGTCGCGCATGCCACCAGAGTCGAGGTTACCGTCTCCAACACGATCAGGACGCCCACCTAACTGATTGGTATTCGCAGGGTCCGTCCCGGAGAAGGAGGGGCTGAGGCGTTTTCCAGTGGACATGGTCGTGATGCCGGAAAGTTGCCAGCCACCCAAAATGTAGTTGGCCGCAGTGGGCACGCTATTCAAAAGCTTCTTGCCTTTCCCGAATGGAAGCTCATAGACGTAGCTGAAGCGGAACTGTTGGCGGCGGACCCAGTCGTCTTCTGCACGCTCCAGATAGCGTGCATATTGGTTCTGTGTGAAACCTGCTTTGTAGTTGGTCAGAGACACATCCGTTAGCGCCTTGGCCCAGGTGTAATTCACGTTGAAGGACAATCCTTGGGAGACTCTGCGCTCCGCCTGAATATTCATCCCGTGGTAAATGGAAGAGCCACCGGACTGAGTGAAGTTGACGGAGTTGAACCTCTGATAGGGTCGCCGCGACGAGCTGTAGGGCTCTGTGCTCGGGTATAAGAGGTTCAGATCTTGCACAAAGGGAATGTTCTGGCCCTTGGAGCCCACGTAGCTCACCTCTATGGCTGTATTCCAGATCTGGCGTCCAGCCGAGACATTCCACTGCGATGTTCTTTCATTAGGAAACCTCACGCTCAGCCCCGCAATGTCTTGTAACCCGGAAAAGTCCGACGTCGTGAGGAATGGATTTGGAAATCGTATGCTGGGATGATTGCCCTCAATGAAGAAGGACTGCGTGGATTGCCAGGGACCGCTGGTGGTCGCATCCAGAGCCAGTGAGCCAGGCCACATCTGCGAGTACATGCCGTAGCCTACGCGCAATACCGTGGTCGCGTTTGCAAAGGGCCGAATCGCCAATCCCAGACGCGGACTCCAGTTATTGCCATCTGTCTTCATCAGGCTGCGCGTGGGGAAACCGCCTTGCGAGGCCGAAATGATGGGCAGAGTAGCCGCCACGGCAGGAACCAAATCGCCCGGAATCTCCTTCCCGGCCGTGACCAGGCTGCCGGTCTTCGGGTCAAATGTAAATAGCCGGTTATACTTTTCGACCCATGGGGTCTGGTACTCGTACCTGAGTCCGTAGTTGAACGTGATGCGCGCATTCACCTTGAAATCGTCCTGAAAGTATAATCCGAACTGGGAGCTACGCAGGTACGCGTTGGGCCGGGCAATGCTACGCTCTGCGTAACTTGGAAGCCCCAGCAGGAAGTTGGCGTAGGCCAGACCGCTTAACTGATCGTCAAAGTTAAACGTACCTCGCAACGACGCGGGCTTATTCTGGTCGTTGATCTGGTAGCGGCGAACATCGGCGCCCATTTTAAAGCTGTGGCGGCCGCGGTACCAGGAAAGGTTGTCGATCAACTGATAAGTATTCTGTGGCTGAGCAACTGAATTCAACCAGGAAACCCCGCTGCTTTCGAAAGGAATCACGCCCGAAAAATTGAAGATCGGCAATCCGCCGATGGCCGGATCGTTGCCCGGGTTCGCGATCCCCTCGAGCCCGATTTTCGGCTGCTTGCCAAAGTTGTAATCCGAATCGAAGTAGCCGTTTCGGCTGAAGCCTAATTTAGCTTCGTTGACCAGGTTTGGACTCAACGTATGGGTGTCCGAGATGACTACGGTTCGTCCGGGAACGTTGCCCAGCAAGCTGAAACTTCCATACCCCTCCTTAAGCGCCCCCTTGTATACGTCGTGGTTGTGGATGGTCAGCCCAACACGGACAAACAGCATGTTCTTGCCCGAGATCTTTTGATCAACCCTCGCGGAAAGACCGTCCGCGTCAAACTGGTATCCAGGATCCGTGTAGTAGTTCTCCGTCAGGCCGAAGTCGCCCAATCCGTTAAGGTTTGGATCAGGATAGATCAGGTCTTGAACTGCCTTGGACACCGAACTAATGCGCTCGGCGGGAATCTTGTTATCAGGAAAGGGATTCCCTGTGAGAGGATCGACAATCGTGATCTTCCCGAGAAGAGCTGAAAAATCCCCCTGCCGAAAGGCTGCGGTGGGAACCGATGTGCGAAAACGGTTACCTGACCGGTAACGCGCGCCACTGTAGTGGAAAAAATAAAAGGTCTTGTTGTGGCCGTCATAGACGTGCGGGATATACACTGGCCCGCCGTTGTTTACCGCAAACATGTTGTGGTTTTCAAATGAAGGCTTGGTCGGATCATTCCAGGCCCGGGCGTTGAACATAGAATTGAAATTACCCCAGTAGAAGCTGCCGTGAAACCCATTCGAACCAGACCTGCTGATCATCGAGAGCTGCGCCACTTGCGGGTATTCGGCCGAGTTGTTGGCGGTCATGATCTTGAATTCCTGATAGCTTTCTACGTCACCACCTGGAAAGCCGTTCGCAGTCTGGCGGCTGCCCACTACGTCGTTCACTGAGATACCATCGGAGCTGAAATTGTTAGCCGTATCGCGCGCGCCGTTGACCACAACTCCGCAGCAATTGTTGGTCGCGCCGTCGCCGCTTTGCACACCGGCGGTTACGAACACTACATTCGGCCAGCCACGGCCATATACGCTCTGCGGGAGTTGGGTAAAGTCTTGCGTGGTTTTGACGTTCGATAGCGAGGCCGTCTCGGTTTCGAGTTGACCGATGTCTCCTGTCACCGTCACCGTACTCGTCGCTTCACCCAGTTCCAGATTCGCGTCCACTCGTTTGATCTGACTCGAGTCCAGAACGATTGTGCTTCGCACAAAGGACTTGAAACCAGCGGCGCTCACGCTCACCTGGTATCTTCCCACCCCCAATCCGGCGATGCGATAGTCACCATTTTCGTCGGTCTGCATCGTCCGCTCGAAATTAGTGCCCTCGTTCTTGATGGCGACTGCGGCGTTGGCAACGGCCGCCCCCGACGGATCGGTGACTCGCCCCAGAATCGTACTCTGGATGGCCTGTCCCTTTGTCTCAACCGCTGAAACCAGCAAGAGAACGGGAATCAATAAAAGCAGGTAACGCCTTGAAGAGTACCTCATCGTCCACCTCCACATGGAATCCGGGTGCCGGTTGTCGAACGCCACCCTGGCATTCCGAACAATCGCATGAGCCAAATACGTCATCGCCCCGGGAACGCCTGCACTTCCCGCGCCCGCCCGCCTCTGTCTAAGCGGTCAGGAGGCTGAGGCGCGAGCCAAGCGTCCAACGAGACAACCCTACACAGGTTTCTCGTAATTGATTTCATTACTGTATATATTAGATCTGATAGAGTGTCAAGGCCTATTTGTGTCATGAGATTACCGCGGCGAGATGCTGTAATCGACCAAACAGCCACTGCCGGCGGAAATCGCGGATTTTGGATACCTCACGGGATTTTGTGGCACGGGATTTTGTGGCGCCTTACGGTCCCGGCCTTGCTTGGTCTTCCCCAGCCCCTGGCAGCCGCGGATTTCGACTACGCCGGTATGGAGCAGGCGATTCGAGAACACAAGTTCTCCTGGGCGCAGCAACGGCTGGAATCGCACCTTCGTACGGAGCCCGAGGATTTCCGCGCTCATATGTTGATGGGTGTCGTCTGCAGCGAACAGGATCAAATCGCTTGCGCAGTGGAGCATTTTCAACATGCCGCCCGGTCGCATCCGCGTGAGCCTGTTCCGCACCTCCGCCTTGGAGAAAGTTACGCAAAGCAGGGAAAGTTGGCATCGGCGTTAGCTGAATTCCAGAAGGCGGCCGGGCTCGCGCCGAACGATCGTTCCGCGTGGCTCAACCTGCTGCAAACCCAACTGGCGCTGAAAAGATTTCGAGAGGCGCAGAACACGGCGGAGCGAATCAGCCGGCTTGACCCAGCTTCGGCTGATCTTCACAACAGGTTGGGGGCGGTGCAGGCCGAATTCGGAGACTACGCTGACGCTATCAAGAATCTGGAGAAGGCTGTGGCGCTCCAACCCGATTCGTACGAATTTCGCTTCAACCTGGGACTGGCCTACCATCGCCACGGCGATCCTGATCGCGCCCTCAAGATTCTGGAACCGGTGCGCCGGCAGCAGGGCAACGCTGAGATCGAAAATCTCCTGGGCGAAGTTTACGAGAAGAAGGGTCAATACCTGGACGCCGTTCGCGCGTTCCAGAAAAGCGCCGAGCTCGAGCCGGGAAACGAAGGCTATCGCTTTGATTTTGTGTACGAACTTCTCGCTCACCAGAATTTCGATGCGGCCATCGCCGCTGTTCAACCAGCCGTTCGCGATTTTCCCCAAGCTCTGAAGTTCCGGCTCGCGCTGGGCGTGGCTTATTTCGGCGCTAAGCTTTTCGATCAATCTGGCGAGATTTTCCTGGATGCCGCCAGGCTGGCTCCAGACGCTGAATTGCCCCTACGACTGCTGGCCCGGGCTGTGGATACCGGCCCGGTCAGGCGTCCGGAAGTGCAGGCGCTGGTTGCCGCTTATCTCGAGCACCATCCGCGGCAGTTCTGGGCTCATTATTTTTTGGGAAGAAGCGCTTTTCAGGACGGCGATCTGCAGCGTGCGCTGGGATTGTTGAAGCAGAGCGTGGCGCTTGCGCCGAATGACCCCGATTCGCAGTTCGAGCTCGGGAATGTCTATTTCGAAATGGGGAGCTGGGACGATGCCCTTGCGTGCTATGAGCGAGCAGTCCGGCTCAAGCCTGATCTCACCGAAGCCCACTACCGGCTTTTCCGGGCTTACCGGCGCGCGGGCGCACCGAAGCAAGCGGAACAGGCGCTGCGGACCTATCAGAAACTGCAGAAGCAGAAGCATAATGACAACATAGTCATGCAGTTCGTGTACAATTTGCGGGAATAGGCGGGTACTGACTGCAAATAGTTTGACGCTGGTCCCGCGCGTTGATGCCCAGTCGAGAGTTCTCCCGCATGACGTCCAAGGAAAGCTCGCCCCAGTTCAAGCGTGTGCTGACTCTGGGCGAATTGGTCCTGTTCGGCATTACGTTCGTGGGACCGACTGCGCCCTTTCCCGTTTTCGGAATTGTCAGCAGCATATCCCGAGGCCACATGGCGCTCGTCTATTTGATTGCCATGGCGGCGATGCTCCTGACGGCGCTCAGCTACGCCCGGATGGCCGAGGCATTTCCAGTTGCTGGTTCTGCTTACAGCTATGCCCGGTGGACGTTACATCCTCTGGCCGGATTCCTGACGGGATGGTTGATGCTTCTAGACTATTCGCTCATCCCGCTGATGAGCGTGATGAACTGGTTCGGCCTCAAAGTCACAAATCGAGCCAACTTTGTGATGACCGCGATCGTGGGCGCTGTGGTCGTCTACTTTGCTTCGGCTGCGATTTTCGCTCTCCGCGCAGGCACCGGCGAAGGCGTACTCTTCTCAGTAAAGCCGTTTTATGACCCGGACCAATTCTCTGTTCGAGCAGTGATGGCAGGAACGTCGATCGCCGTTTACAGCTACCTGGGTTTCGATGGCATCAGTACGCTGGCCGAGGATGCCTACAATCCCCGGCGGGATGTCGGCCGGGCCACCGTTATCGTCTGCCTGATCTCTGCCGTTGTTTTT
>QHXW01000453.1 GCA_003223115.1 Acidobacteriota bacterium | reverse complement strand
ACGCGTCCGCTGTGAGCGATCCGGCTTTTTCTGCAACTCCGCCAAACCCACTGCGATAGCGCGCCTGGAAACGCCGCTGGCGCGCGCCACCAGCGATATACCACCGCGCCCATGGGCCGCGCTCTCTGCAGCCGCCCATAATCGCCGCGTGCGTTCATCCAGCCACGCCTCCAACTGGGAGAAACGCTGCTTGATCTCGCCCTCGCTGGCCACAACAACATTCTAGGCCAGAAATGTTTTAATTGCTACACTTATTTTATTACAGTTGCTAAGCCGGCGCCCAGTCCGCCCCGTTGAACGGACGGAGGAACGGCAGAAATCATGGGACCGGAGGCCCTGGGCCGGGGGCACAAGACCGGCGGATCAAGGGTTTTCCAAGTTCTGTGTACGCGTACCCCCGCACCCCGAGCTAAACCGAGCTAAACCGAGCTAGATTTGACAATGTGTTGGCCGCTTCGCTAGCCTAAGTATTTTGAGTCGAGATGAGTGGAGATGTGTGTCGATGAGTACGGAGTTCCCGTCCAAGCCGGAGATTAAACGCGACTGGCACGTGCTGGACGCCGACGACGTGGTGCTGGGCAAACTGGCCAGCAAAGTTGCCATGTTACTGATGGGCAAGCACAAGCCTACGTACACCCAGTTCATGGACACAGGCGATCATGTGATCGTTATCAATGCGGCCAAAGTTCGCCTGACCGGGAAAAAAGATGACCAGAAGATCTATCGTCATTTCACCGGTTATCCAGGCGGGTTGGTGGAAATCGGCGCTAGAAAAGTGCGGGCCACGCGGACCGCTCGCATGGTGGAAGATGCCGTAGCCGGCATGCTTCCCAAAACCAAACTGGGCAAACAGATGTTTCGCAAGCTGCGCGTCTACGCAGGAAACAAGCACCCGCACGCCGCGCAGAATCCTCACGAAACGCGCATGGTCAAAAAGGTGAGCTAGTGGCAGCGAAAGTAGATCAGTTTTTAGGAACGGGTCGCCGGAAACGTTCGGTAGCCCGTGTATTTTTGAGACCAGGCAAAGGCGAGATCACGGTTAACGGAAGACCTTTCGAGCATTATTTCCCGATCGAAGCTCTCCGCGTTCCGGTGCGGCAACCTCTGTTGGCGACTGAAACAGCCGAGAAATTCGACATCCTCATTCTGGCCGACGGCGGCGGTGTCGCCGGACAGTCCGGCGCTGCGCGTCTGGGCATTGCCAGGGCCTTGGTGGAGTTCAATGGCGAGTTGCGCCAGCGCTTGAAAAAGCTGGGGTTGCTCACGCGCGATCCGAGAAAACACGAGCGCAAGAAGTACGGCCAAAAGGGCGCGCGCAAGCGTTTCCAGTTTTCCAAGCGATAATCTTCGATGCGGAGTGCTGCGGTTATTTTTGTTTTTGGCCCCGGCGCTCCCGGTAACAACTCGGCTTTTCGCCCCTTCACGCAAATCTCGCTTTGGGCCGCGTGTGGCCGGCGGAAGCCGATAGGGAGGCCCAGCCTTCCCGATTCTTCAAAGGAGGTATTTTGCCAGCAATATCGATGAAGGAATTGCTCGAAGCGGGCGTTCACTTCGGGCACCAGACCAAGCGCTGGAATCCGAAGATGAAAGAGTATATCTTCGGGGAACGCAACGGGATCTACATTATCGACCTGCAAAAAACGTTGAAAATGTTCAAGGACGCCGCGCGATTCGTGGGAGAGATGGCGGCGCAGGGAAAGAACGTTCTGTTTGTCGGCACCAAGCGGCAAGCCCAAGAAGCAGTCCTCGAAGAGGCCACTCGTTGCGCCATGTATTTCGTCAACCAGCGATGGTTGGGTGGTCTGCTCACTAACATGACCACGGTTCAAAAGTCCATCAAGCGCCTGAAAGAGCTGGAGCTGATGGCCGCCGAAGGCTCCTACACGGGGCGATCGAAGAAGGAAGTCATCGGACTCGAACGCGAGCGCAAGCATCTCGATCAGAACCTGCAAGGCATCAAGAACATGCCCGGGTTGCCCGACATCCTGTTCGTGATCGATTCCAATAAAGAGGCCATTGCGGTGCGGGAGGCGCGGCGGTTGGGTATTCCGGTGGTGGCGATTGTGGATACCAATTGCGATCCGGATGAGGTAGATTGGGTGATTCCCGGAAATGACGACGCGTTGCGCGCGATCCGGCTGTTTACCAGCAAGATCGCGGATTCTGTGATTGAAGGCCGCGCGCTGGCCACCGAGACCGAATTCGCGGCCGAGAAGATCATCACCGACGAGACGCCGTCCGAGGAGACGGTGGAATACACCCAGTACGTCGACCCGAAGTACGCCGAAGAGATCATGGCCGAGAGCTTCGTGGAAGAGGAGTTGTCTCCCGGTTCCCAGCGCAAGGGTCCGGCCTCAGAGACTGCCGTGCCCGAGCCGGCCGTTACCGAGAGCGGACACTAAAGAACTCAGAGCAGGAGACAGGGGCCGGAATGGCTTCGGACGCGAGGGCGCGCCGATCTTTCCGCTGGCTTCCAGATCCTGACTCTGGACCCCCGATCTTGAGGAATTATGGCGGAGATTACCGCACAATTAGTTAAACAATTACGCGAGCGCACTGGCGCCGGCATGATGGAGTGCAAAAGCGCACTGGTCGAGGCCAAGGGCGATCTGGCCGCGGCGGAGGTGGTGTTGCGCAAGCGAGGCATCACATCCGCGGCAAAGAAGTCGTCACGAACCACTAAGCAAGGTTTGATCGGTAGCTACATCCATCACGGTGGGCAGCTCGGTGTTTTGATCGAAGTGGGCTGCGAATCCGATTTTGTGGCGCGCACCTCCGATTTTCAAGACCTGGTGCATGACCTGGCGATGCACATCGCTGCGGCTGACCCTCAGTTCGTCCGAAAAGAAGACGTCACCGCCGAGGCGCTCGAGAAGGAGCGCGAGATCGAGCGTGCGCGGGCCCTGGCCGAGAAGAAGCCCGAAAAG
This sequence comes from Acidobacteriota bacterium, assembly GCA_003223115.1. Classification (GTDB taxonomy): domain Bacteria; phylum Acidobacteriota; class Terriglobia; order Bryobacterales; family Bryobacteraceae; genus QHXW01. Next base: position 3,681 of record QHXW01000453.1, on the reverse strand, counting down.
ATCCTCGACAAGATCATCGAGGGCCGGCTGAGCAAGTTCTACGAAGCCGTGTGCCTCTACGAGCAGCCGTTCGTCAAGGAGCCCACGCTCACCATCGACCAGTTGATCAAGACCAAAATCGCCAAGCTGGGCGAGAATATCGTGGTCTCGCGGTTTGTGCGCTTCAAAGTGGGCGATGCGCCGGCAGCGGGCACGGGCAGCGATGCCACCGGTGTCCGCGAGCCCGTTCCGGCCTGATTTGTGCCTAAATACCAACGCGTTCTGCTGAAACTGAGTGGCGAAGTGATGGCCGGCTCGGCCGGATTCGGGATCGATGCCGAGCGTGTCCGGCAACTCGCTTGCGAAGTCGCCGAGGTCACCAAGGCGGGCATACAACTGGGCGTTGTGGTGGGCGGCGGCAACATTTTCCGCGGGATCGCAGTGGCTGCAAAGAAGATGGATCGCGTCACCGCGGACCAGATGGGCATGCTGGCAACGGTCATCAATTCGCTGGCGCTGCAGGATGCGCTCGACCAGATGGGAGTGCCCAGCCGCGTCATGAGTGCCATCCACATGCATCAGGTGGCCGAGCCGTATATCCGGCGCCGCGCCATCCGTCACCTGGAGAAAGGGCGCATCGTGATCTTTGCGGGCGGGACTTCCAACCCCTATTTTTCAACCGACACCGCAGCCGCGCTCCGGGCCCTCGAGATCCGCGCCGAAGTGCTGGCCAAAGCCACCCGTGTGAACGGGGTGTACGACAAGGATCCGCTGAAATTTTCCGATGCCGTAATGTACCCGGAGATCTCGTACCTTGAAGTACTCTCGAAGAGCCTGGCCGTCATGGATGCGTCTTCCATCGCCATGTGCCGCGACAATAGTCTGCCGGTTGTCGTTTTCAATCTCAACGTCAGTGGCAATATAATGCGTATGTCGATGGGTGAACCCGTCGGCACGGTGATTCACTAATCCGCCATGAAAACTGAACCCCATTCCGCCGCGAGCGGCCACGTCTTCAACTCTGTAAGAGAAATTGAAGCCAGCGTCAAGACCCGTATGGAAAAGGCTGTTGCAGATCTCCAGCACGCCATGGCCACCATTCGGACGGGGCGCGCCTCGGTGAGCCTGCTGGATCACATTCGAGTGGACTATTACGGAACACCCACGCCGCTCAACCAGCTCGCGAATTTACACGTCCCCGAGCCGACCCTCATCACGGTGCAGCCCTGGGATGTCTCCCAGATCGCGGCTATTGAAAAATCGATCCGTTCCTCCGACCTGGGTCTGAATCCCGCCAATGACGGAAAGATCATTCGTATCCCGATTCCGCCGCTGAACGAGGAGCGCCGCAAAGAGCTGGTGAAACGGCTCCATACGGTGGCCGAAGATCATCGCGTGGCCATCCGCAATGTCCGGCGTGACGGCAATGAGTCGGTGAAAAAGCTACTGAAGGATAAGAAAATCACCGAGGACGAAGACCGCCGGGGCCACGACGAGATCCAAAAGATGACTGATACCTACATGCTCAAGCTGGATCAGGCGGCCAAGAGCAAAGAAAAAGAGATTCTGGAAATCAGGTAGAGCGGCGTTTTTGCCGGCCTGCGCCAGGCTTCGAAGCCCGCCGCCGATTTTCGAAAATCATGTGGGCCGACTGGAGGCCCTCTCGTTTGCAGAATTGCTGGTACAACCGGGCGTAACTTTCGGTGATGTAATCGGCCTCGCTGAAGCCCAGCCGCCGCGCGGTTCGGTCGATCCACTGCGGCGCGCCTTCGAGCTCGAGATAATATCCGATCGGCGTTTCATCCAGCAGGGCCAGCCCGTGCTCGCTAGTCTTCGCGTACTCGGTCCGGAATTTCTCATACCGGAACACCACTTCGAAGCCGGCTCTCTCGAGGACCGTGCGCATTTTTTCGGCATCCGAAATTCCGGTCTCCACTTCCTCTCGGGACTTATGTTTGCCCGGAACCGGCGCGCCCTTGTAAGTCAGCGTCGACGCGCCCCCGGCCTCGCGCACACGCAATAAAGCTCGCGCGCGGCGAATCGCCCGATCCGGTGTATCGAAAACCAGGTTGATTTCAAAAACCCTGCGGCGCGAAATCCCGAATCCGGCGCCGGAGAGCACTCTGCGTCCGAATGCCGCGCTCGGGATTTCCAGCTTGATTTCAATTTCGCAGTTGGAACCGGCGTGACTCACTTTTCCGTATGATTATGATAGCGGGGGTCTGGAGCGCGGCACCAGCGGAGCTGAGATGCTACTTTAGAAAGCCTAAGCGTTTCGCGATTCTGGGTCTTCTTTGCACTTCGCAGTTGCTCGGGGAGGCCGACCAACATGTACGCTCCGTTCGAGTCACCGTGCTCTCCCCAATGCTGGCCGACGCCGGAATTGGCGAATGGGGATTTTCAGCATTAGTGGAGGCCGATGGCCGGCGGATTCTGTTCGACACCGGCGCGCGTCCGGATACGGTACTGAAGAATGCCTGGGAAATGGGCGTGGATCTCGCCAATGTGACGGAACTCATCCTCAGCCATAGCCACGCAGATCACACCGGCGGTTTCATCGCATTGCGCCGCGAGCTCGCGAAATCGAATCCTGCCGCGTTGTCACGCACCCACGTCGGGAAAGGCATTTTCCTGAGCCGTGTATCGCCCGCGGGCACGGAAGGCAACATCCTGACTGGGGCGCACTGCACCGGCCTCGAAGCGGTGTACCGTTTGCGCCAGGTCGCCGGTCTCGGCCGCCGAACCTGCCTGGTGGGCGCAGTCGGTTCCAGTTGAACACCGGCCTCAAGCCCCTAAGAATTGCGCGTTAATCGCGGTCGTAGGATCGGGTGCGGCGCCGGATATCAGACCGAGCGAGCTAAATCGCCCATTTTAAGCGTTTTATCGGCGTTTCGAAGTTGGTACAATATCTGCCGGTGTCCCCTTTCGGGGAAATCCAGAATCGAAGGTACCCGGGGATGAAAGCAGTACATTGGGCGCTGGCGGCGGTTTGTTGTCTGGGAAGCCTGTGGGCTCAAAAACCGGCAGCTGCCGAAGTGAGTTACTTCCACGAAATCCGGCCCGTGATCCAGCGAAATTGCCAAGGTTGTCATCAACCCGCAATGAAGCAGGGCGGCCTGGATCTCACGCGCTACGAGACTCTTGCGGCGGGTGGAAATAAAGGTCCGGCATTTAAGCCGGGGGCTCCGGAAGAAAGCTTGATCCTGGCTTTTATCAAAGGTGAGCGGCAGCCGCGCATGCCTTTCGGCTCACCGGCCTTGCCCGATGATCAGATCGAATCATTCCAGCGCTGGATTGCCGCCGGGGCCAAGGACGACACACCGCCCGAGGCGCGCGAGACCCTGGCTCCCGATCAGCCGCCCGTTTATCATCTCCCGCCCGTGATTACGGCTCTCGCCTATTCGCCGGATGGAACGCTTGTGGCTGTGTCCGGTTATCGCGAAGTGTTGCTGCAGAAGGCCGATGGCTCCGGGCTTGCGGCCCGCCTTTTGGGAATTTCAGATCGCATTCAATCGCTCCAGTTCTCGGCAGATGGCAAGACGCTGGTGGCCGCGGGCGGCAGTCCGGCACGCTTCGGCGAAGTTCAACTGTGGGACGTGGGCACACGAAAATTGAAACGCTCGGTCACAGTCAGCAACGACACCGTGTTCGGCGCCTCCATTTCGGCTGACGGCTCGCGTGTCGCGGTTGGCTGCGCCGATA
>QHXW01000076.1 GCA_003223115.1 Acidobacteriota bacterium | reverse complement strand
AGCGAATGGTGCCGCCGCCCGAAGGGACAATCCCAACTTGGCGTTCGCCGAAATAGCTGAGGGCTCCGCGTTGCGAGTAAAACGCTACAAGGCTGCCGTCTCGAGAATATGCCGGAGCAAGATCCTGGCCTGGTTGGGCCACCAGCGGTGTCTCACGTCCCGACGTCAAATCAGCTTCGTAAATGTCCACGTGGAAAGCATCGCGTCCCGCCGACGATTTCTGGGCGGCGTAAACCACTTTCGAACCGTCCGGTGCCCAATCGAACGAAAGAAGGTGTCTTCCCACGGATGGGAGTACGCGCGCGCTGCCGCCCTCGACCGGATAATACGCAGACGCGTTGGCGTATAGCCCTCGCCAGCGACGATGGCATCATCGCCAGTGCGCCGTTTCGCTTCTCGCTCAGGGTTCGGATCCGCGGCCAGGTAGCCGATGTAGCGGCTGTCGGGAGACCACTTGAAATCAATGACGTCTTCCGGAGAATCAGTGAGCTTGCGCGGGCTTGCGCCGGGAGTATTCACCACATAGATCTCCGCCTCCCCGCCTCTCCGGGACAGGAATGCCAGCGACCCGCCATCCCCGGACCATCGCGGGTGAGCGTCAGAAAAATGGCTGCCGGCCAAGCGCTGCCCTACGCCGCCGGTGGCCGGCACAACCCAGATTTCGGACGAGTAGGAATTCCGGTGAACATCTCTCCCGGTGACCACGTACACTACCTTCGAACCGTCTGCACTGATCTGCGGATCCGAGACCGTTTTTAAATCCATGATGGCATCGAGCGTCCAAGGCCTTGAAGCGGCGAATGCCGGCATGCCGCACATCAACGGCAACAGCATCAGAGCAATTCTGACGTGTGACCACCGCATAGTCGAACATTGTACGGATTCCGCTCGCGTTTTCCAATTCGTGTTGTTGACAACTACCTCGTAGATTCGTTATTCAAAACCGAGAGTCGCCAAAAAATTGAAACGGCGAAGATAGCTGGTACCGATGAAGATTACGCGTGTCGAGGCTTTTCCCATCCGCGCTCCGCGCTCACACCGGTTCGCCGCGGCTCAGGCTGTCCTGACCCACTCTGACTTTGCGCTGGTTGTCATCGAAACTGACGAAGGCATTACCGGATATGGAGAGGTTTCGAGCGCCTTGTATTATTATCGCCTCGGCCCCAGCCACGCTTACGACATCAACGCCTATCTTGGGCCGGCGCTGATCGACCAGGCCCCCCTCATGATTCCGGGGCTAGTTGAACGTATGGACCAGGTGCTGCGCGGTGGACGCCAGGCGAAATCGGGCGTCGAAATGGCGTTGTGGGATATTGCGGGAAAAGCCGCCGGCTTGCCCGTGTACCGATTACTGGGAGGCAAAGCCCGCTCCGCCGTGCCGCTGAACTGGACGGTAGGTTTTTGCGAACCCGAGCAAGCAGCCGTTGAGGCAGCCAGGTACGTGGAGCAACAAGGGATGCGCGGTGTGCGCCTCAAGATCGGCCGTACTGGTGACGTCGATGCCCGCGCTTGCGCTGCCGTGCGAAAACGGCTGGGCCCGAACTTCACCATTCGCGTAGATGCCAACGAATACTACCAGTCGTCAAAAGAAGCCATCCAGGCCATCCGGCGCATCGAAGAATACGACCTGCAACTTGTTGAACAGCCGCTAGCGGCGCATGACCTCGCAGGCCACGCCGAGGTGCGCACGGCTGTCAGCGCGCGCATCGGTCTGGACGAATCGATTCAGTCGCCCCGGGACGCAATCGCTGCCATTCAGGCGCGGGCAGGGGATGTGTTTAACGTCTACGTCAGCGAATCAGGCGGCCTGCTACGCGCCCAACAGATCATCGCCATTGCGGAAGCAGCCGGAATTCCCTGTTTAATCGGGACGATGGGCGAACTCCAGATCGCCTCGGCGGCCGCCGCCCATTTGGGTGTAGCGTGCGCGAATATTCCTTTCACCTGCGACCTCGTGGGACCGCTGCGCTACGACGAATCGATGATTTGCGAGTCGTTGCGGATCGAGGCTGGCTTGCTCTATCCTCCGGAAGCTCCGGGACTGGGCATTACGCCGAACTGGGAAGTCATCAATCGCTGGCGCGCGTAAGCGCTGTTTTCTGTCCCAGAGAGGCGGCCCGTGGGCAAAACTTTCGTCCACCGCAATGGACGAAAGCGCACAAACGCCTTGACACACCTAACCGCTGGACTAAGATGCTTCTATTACTTTCGGGTAGTCTCAATAGAATCTGTGTATCTAAAGGGTTTATGTGTTGAAACTTCCGAGAAGACTTGCACCTACAGGGAGAAGGACATGAAGCGCGTTTGTTTGCTCAGTGTATGTTGTTTGCTCGCTGTCGCGGCAGCGATGGCGCAAACAGGAGTGGATGGCGCCATCCTGGGAGTCGTCACTGATGCCAATGGCGGCTCGGTTGCCGGCGCGATGGTAACGGTGAGGCACCTGGACACTGGGTTGACCAAGACCGAGATCACGCATGACGACGGCGCCTTTGAGATGTCGCCTTTGCCCGAGGGGAATTATTCGGTTTCGGTGACCTTCACTGGATTTAAGACCTGGACCCTCGCCAAAACCGAATTGACGATCAGAGAGAGGAAGAGGGTGTCCCCAATAATGCAATTGGGTGATGTAAACGAAAAGATCACGGTCGAGGCGGCCGCCGATCTTTTACAGACCGAAAGAGCCGAGACTGGGGGGGTCGTAGAGCAAAGGACCATCCAGGAACTTCCCTTGAATGGCCGGGACGTGATCGAGTTGACGGAACTGGTGCCGGGTGTCCGTTATGGGGGCAGAACATTCGCGACCGCCTGCGCAGACGGAAATATGTCAACGGTTCAAGGATTAGGACACCGTAACGACCAGACTGAATTCAGAGTCGACGGTGTGTCCTCGAATTCGGTGTGTGATGAAGGTGGGACGGCAAATCCAAACCCGGACACGATCGCGCAATTCAATGTGTCGACCTCAAATTTCAGCGCGGAAAATGGGCGCAATCCCATCCAAGTCACCATGGTCACGAAGTCTGGCACCAATGAATTCCATGGCACACTATGGGAGTTTCTACGGAACGACGCTCTTGACGCCCGGAACACCTTCGCTGTAAAGAACCCCAAGCTGATTCAAAACCAATTCGGAGCTGCTGGCGGCGGTCCCGTCATCAAGAACCGAACATTCTTCTTCGCCAGCTACGAGGGCCTTCGGATCATCCAAGCCAAAGTATTCAACTCGCCGACGGCGACACCCGCGATGCTGCAGGGTGACTTTTCCGGATTGCCGACCATCACCGATCCTCTAACCAAGCAACCTTTCCCCGGGAACAAGATTCCAGACGAAAGAATCTCCGGCGCCTCCAAATTCTTCATGCCCTGGATCCTGCAGCCGAATTCTCCGGGCGGCCTGTTCCGCTCCAATGCGTCGGTCCCACTCAATAACGACGAATTCACCGGAAGGGTTGACCACCAGATTACTCAAAACCAACGAATCTACGGGCGCTATCTCCGCATCGCGACGTCGAAGACCATCATGGGTTATCAGCCGAGTATCCTTGCTTCGGGGGATACGCATACCAACAGCGCCGGCCTGAACTACGATTACACGATTACCCCCACCACCCTGCTGAATTTCAGCTTCGGTCTGGTGAAGACTGTTAACACGTTTACTCCCGAATGCGGTAAAGGAGGTCCGTGCAGCCAGATTGGGAAAGAGAACTTGACCGAGCAAGCCGGAATTCAGGGTTTTCAGACGGCGGGACGCGAGGAGTGGATCGGGCTGCCTGACGTGATCTCTTTCGGCCCCTATGCCGGGATTTCTTCGAGAGGTGGATGGGGCGATCCGGGGATCTTCAAGTCGAATAGCATTAATGGCAACATCAGCCTGAGTGCGGTCCGCGGCAAGCACACCATCGTGACCGGTTACCAATACACTAACCTGTATCTGCTTGCAGCCCACGGCTCGTGCTGCTCCAAGGGCGTGTTCGACTTTAATGGCCAGTACACCGGCAACACTTTCGCCGATTACCTGCTGGGGTACACGGATAACAGCCTTCGGAATTACCCGATTCACACGTTTGGGATGAAGTCCAATCCCTATGGCGCGTTTTTCATCGATGATTCCTGGAAAATCAGCCCCCGCCTCACAGTGGAACTTGGGCTTCGCTGGGACTATTGGTTTGCGAAATCGCTTATACGGGGCGCCGGCGGCACGTTTGATCCCAAAACCGGCAAAGCCATTGCCGGGTTGAACAGTAAAGGTGAAGTGGACTTGACAGCGCAGCCTGTTTCCCCCTACCTTGCCGCGGCGACCCAAGGGCAGTGGATTTCGGCGAAAGATGCGCATGTTCCCGGCGGCCTCTTCGAACCCTCCGGCTATGTATCCCCTCGCCTCGGCGTGGCCTGGCGCCCGCTGAAGAGCGGGGATCTCGTGATTCGCGCAGGCTTCGGAATCTTTACCAGCAGCTACCGCGGCAACATCACCGCGTCTCAAATCATAGCGCCACCGTATTGGACCTACGAGTCCCAATCCTGGAGCCCATCGCAACTCCAGCGATGGGAAACCGCGTGGCCCGCGAATCCGAACTCATTTACTGCATCGTCGATCGGCGCCGCAGCCTATAACATCAAGCCGATCAAAGACAAAGAGTGGAACCTCTCTATACAGAAGACTCTGCCGTTCAAGTCGGCCGTTACACTGGCGTATGTCGGTAGTGCGGCGTCCGACTTGATTGTCGACAACTCTTTGAACAACGTGCCGCCTGGCTTATATACCGACCTCCAGGCAGCCAAGCCGTATCCAATTTTCGGCAGCATCGATTTGTACAAAAACACCGGAAATAACCATTACAACTCGGCACAGTTGAAGGTGGAACGGCGGTTCGAGAAGGGCCTCTCCTACATGTTTTCGTATGCGTTCTCAAAGAACATATCTGAGAACTCTGACCACGGAGGGCCCGGAGACACAGGCATCTGGACTACCCCGACTCCCTTTGCGCCGGCTGGGTACAATCGCGGCCGCACCAATTACGATCACACGCACATCCTGGCCTCGAATGTCGTCTGGGAAATTCCGGTTGGACGTGGGCAGCGCGTAGGCGGGAGCCTGAATCGTGTCGTCGACGCCGTCGTGGGAGGCTGGCAGTTATCGAACATATATCTCTTTTCTTCGGGTGATCCACTCACGTTCGGCGTTCAGGGTGCCACGTTAGGCAATGGCTGGGGGACCCGCCCCAACCTTATCGGAAATCTCAAACTTTCAAATCCCAGCGCCGCAAGATGGTTTAACCCCGACGCGTTCGCTAAACCGGGACCGTATCTGTTCGGTAATTCCGGGATCGGAATTCTGGACGGGCCCGGCTCGCACGTCGTCAATCTGGCATTGATGAAGAAATTTCCTTTCGGCGAAAAGAGATACGTCCAGTTCCGCTGGGAGGCGTTCAACGCATTCAATCACGTGAACCTGATAGGCCGGTCTTGGGCATTGAACACCACAATTGGCCAGAGCACGACCGGTCAGATTACCGCTGCCGGAGACGCCCGCATCATGCAGCTCGCCCTTAAAGTCGTCTTCTGAAATTCGTCACACAACGCCTCCGGGTTTGTCAACGTTAGGACAAGCCCGGAGAGTAAGCCCGCGTGAAGATTACCCGAGTTGAAACCGTCCCCGTTCAGGTGCCGATCCACCCGCAGCGGGCTGTCAGAGGATCGCTCGGCGCTCAT
>QHXW01000452.1 GCA_003223115.1 Acidobacteriota bacterium | reverse complement strand
GTGCCGACCCTTGGCGTTGAAACCGCTGGCGCATGTCTTGGATGAACAGGAACTGTTCATTGCGATCGGGTGATGAGGCCCCGGCGCGCTTTTTCTGGTTGACCCGTAGCGCGTAGTCCAGATCGTCGAGTAGGCGGGCCACCGTGGAGCGACCCACCTGGATGCCAACGAATGGGAGTTGCTGGGCAATCTTTTCGGTAGTCTTATGGGTCCACTTCAAACCTGTAATCGGATCTCCAGCCGTGTCCTGCTCTAAGAGCCACTCAATGATCTGGATTACTTCCGGCGTTTTTTTTCCACGGGCTTGCGACCGCCGCCCGAGCGGCGTGTGCGCTCCACCAGAACATCTTGCTCTACCAGTTGATGCCGGCCTTTGGCCACGGTGTGGGGATCGAGGCCGAGCAATTCGGCGATCTGCTGATCACCGCCGTGGCCCAGGAGCAGGGACTGAAGCCCGGCGTACAGGCGGCGTTGCTGCTCGTCGAGCAAACTGAAGAACAGCACGATGGCCGCCTGGGCCTCCTCGGATACGGCTTCCGGCAGCGGAGCGCCGCCTGGCCACAGAGGCTGGGCCTGCATCCTGCGCCGTGCCAGAAGCTGTTGCTTGCGCAGCGCAGGTTCGGAGGCACAATACAGGAATCGATGGGCGAGCGACTCGCGCGTCAGGCGACGTTGAGAGACCAGTTGGAGCAGAGCTTCCTTGACAGTCACGTGCAGCAAATTCTCCAGTTCGTGGGAGAAGTAGCCTGCTTCGGAAATCTGCACGAACGATTCAGCGGTATTCAGCAAAGAGCCGTGTCGGGAAAACCAAATTCCGTGATGGGACCATAGGCCTTGCTCATCGAAGCGGGCGATTTCATTCAGCGTGTAGTATTGGCCTCGATGCGAATAGCTGGAGTAGTAGCCGAGCTCTCGTAGTTTGCGGAAGACGGTCATGCCGACTTCGGTCCCGAGAGCCTGCTTGAGTTCGGGCAGGGTAGCCACCTTGTGCGCGTGGAGCCACGAACGGATGGATTCGGCCAGGAAGGAAGGGGTTCGCATAATGTTATAGTTTCTCTATCACAGCAGTCGTACAGGAAGGACTATAACATAATCCGTCGATCATGGACCAACCAAGAACAGCAGTGACCGAGCGGAATCAGAGACGTGAAATGCAGAAACCTCTAGCGAAGCGGAGGCGAGACTGATGCGGACAAATGTAATCAATCCGCCTAGGACTGATATGTTATTACTGGTTTATTCCTTAGCGTTGCAGCGGCTCTTCTTTTTGCGATGGGACAGCATGGCCTGCCGGCCCGCTCCGGATTTCACGCTCGAGCAGGCTTATGGCGGGCGAGTGGATCTTAGCGCCTATCGCGGCAAGGCTGTGCTGTTAATCTTCTGGCTCACTGCCTGTGGTATCTGCCGGCATGAGCTACCGCTACTTGACCGGCTCAGCACGGAATTCCGCTCACGCGGCTTCGAAGGCTACTCAGCACCTCCACTTAACGAACCCTTATCGATGCAGACGGCGAAACCGCTGAGCGCTACAACGTCTCGGGTGTGCCCAAGGTTATGCTAATCGGTCGTGATGGCAAGATTCGCAAAAGCGCTGCCGGATGGCTGGACGAGCAGACCCTACGCGACTGGCTAACAACCGCCGGCGCATAACCGTCTGAAATTCCTTTCTCGACCAGACGCCGGGTATGTGGCGCGCCGCAATCGGATTGACATCGCGAACTTAGTCTCGCTTCAAAGAGAAGGCGACGAGATAGTCGCCCAGGGGTGGTCCTCCGGGGATGCCGTGACCACCGGCAGAAATCACCACGAACTGCTGTCCGTTGGGACCTCGAAACGTCATGGGCGTTGACCTGGCGCTGGTGGGGAGATCGGCCTTCCAGAGTTCCTTGCCGCTACTGATGTCGAACGCCCGAACGGCGGGGTCAAGCGTTCCGGCCATAAACACCAACCCACCGGCGGTGACTATCGGTCCGCCAAGCGCGACGGAACCCCACGCCGGCGGCGCTGCCGGCGCTCCGCCCATCGCGGGGAATTGGCCGAGCGGAACGCTCCACCGCAATTCGGCGGTGTCGGCATCAATCGCATTCAGCGTTCCAAATGGCGGAGGAGTGCACGGCGCGCCGCTGGGACTCCGCAGGAAACGTCGAGCCATGCCGTAAGGCGTTCCCACCTGCCGCGCGAATTCCCAATCGCTCGAAAGGTCACGGCCAGCAGCGGCTTCCTCGCGGTCGAAGCCGGCACGCGGAATGAGGCGCACTTCGGCAGCGAGGTTGTTCACCGGAATAATCAGCAGATGGCTGTTGGGATCGTATGCGGCGCCGCCCCAAGACATACCACCGACGTTGCCGGGAATGAGTAACGAGCCGCGCAGACTGGGCGGTGTGAAGATACCCTCCGAGCGGAGGCCTGCGATTCTGTCCCGGCACCATTTGCGATCGGCCTCCGCACCCTGAATATCTTCGGGGCTGAGCGTCGCCCGCGCAAGTGGGCGCGGCGCCATCGGAAACGGCTGCGTCGGCGACGAGACTTCTCCCGCCACGTCGCTCTTAGGCACAGTCCGCTCCTCCACTCCGAAAATGGGCTTGCCGGTTTCGCGATTCAAGATGAAGAAGTGGCCGGTCTTCGAGCCGACACCCACCGCGAGAATAACCCCGCCATTGCGGTGCACGTCGAACAGCACAGCCGGATTGGCGACGTCGTAATCCCACAGATCATGATGCACCGTTTGGAAACCCCAGACGAATTCGCCCGTTTCCGCGCTGAGCGCCACAAGGGAGTTGGCAAACCGGTTGTCGCCGGGACGCTCGCCGCCGTAGTAGTCCGGGCTGGCGCTGCCCGTGGGCACGAAAACCAACTCACGTGTGAGGTCGGCAACAATGATCGACCAGGCATTGGCGGCTCCGGTGCGACGTGCACTGCCATTTTTCCAGCCATCGGCGCCCGGCAGGCTGGAGGACTGTGGAATCGGGTCCCACGACCACTTCTGTTTGCCGCTCGCCGCGTCGAAGCCGCGGACCTCACCGGATGGCTGGTTGGTTCGATTATTGTCGGCAATTGCCGAACCGACGATCACGGTATTGCCAACAACGGCGGGCGGCGAAGTCTCTTCGTAGTCGGCAAAGCGGTTCGGATCGGGAGGAATA
>QHXW01000451.1 GCA_003223115.1 Acidobacteriota bacterium | reverse complement strand
TGGTGTCAGGACCACAACAAGCCAATGCAAGCTGCTCCGTTCGGCGATGTGGCGGGCGGCGGCCCCGTGACTCTGCCCGATGCGAACATCTTCACGAATGGCGCCTGGTACGGCGGCAGTCCCTATCTTGGTCCGAATGCCACCGTCCGAGCGACCGGCCCCACGGGTTCCACTCCGCCGTCGGGCACGATCGCGAACTCGCCTACCGGTGAGGCTGGGTTTGCGTTTATGTGGCACTCGCACAACGAGCGCGAGATCACCACCAACAATGTTTTCCCCGGCGGAATGCTGATGATGATGCTGGTTGATTCCCGGGAATTTATGATCGACGAGTCCAACTGATACGAGAACGACGAGAGAACCCATGCGAACCAATAATTTCAAAGATACGTTGAAGGCCGCTGTACGAGTAGGCGGTATTCTTCTGTTCGGAGGCGTCGTGGCCTGGGGCCAGCAGCAGGTCAATTTGACCGCTGGGCCGGCCGACATAACCATGCCCGATGGCACAGTGGTACACATGTGGGGCTACAGTTGCGGCGCGGCCGTGACTGGCGCCACCGCCACCTGCGCCAATTTGAATCCCGCGGCCCCGCTGGCGACCACGACGACACCGGCCGGCTGGACCCCGGTTGTGATTACAGTTCCCACGGGACAAGGCCTGACCATCAACCTCACGAATAATCTCTCGTTTACGCCGACAGGCAGCACTCCAAATCCCGTGCCCACTTCGCTGGTGATCGTGGGTCAGTTGGGCGGCGGTCTCGGAACGCCGGGGGCTTTCACGGCGAGTCCGGACCACACCAACGCCCAGCCACTCACGTGGCCCATCGCTGGAGACGCGCCGGGAGCGCCGCTGACGGGGGTGGGTACCCCGCCGGCGCAGGGGCCCCGCGTGCAGTCGTTCTCTACGGAAGTGGCGGCAGGAGCGACAACAGCACTTGCCTGGACAGCCCTTCGGCCGGGCACGTACCTGATTGAGTCGGGCACGCACCCGTCCATCCAAGGTCCCATGGGCCTGTACGGAATACTAGTGGTCACTACCGCACCAGTAGGAGGCGCGGCGGGCACGGCATACCCAGCAGTCGGGACGGTTCCTGCCGTCACCTACAACGCGGAAGTCCCACTGCTACTCAGTGAAATCGACGCGGCCCAAAACAACGCTGTCAGCACCGCAGTCAACACTGCGGGTTTCAACGAGACCAGAGTGTGGTCCGGGCAGCCAGGCGGCTGCGGAAACCCGTCCTCAGGCACTGGGGTTTACCAGACCTGTTATCCGCCGGCGGTGAACTACTCGCCTCTGTATTACCTCTTCAATGGAGTGGCGTTCGACAAGACCCACGCCTCGAACTCGTTGTTCCCGGCTTTGCCCGTGGCAGCTCCCGGCACGGCCGGAACTTTGGTCCGCTTCGTGAATGCCGGCTTGCGCATGCACGTGCCTTCGATCGTCGGAGCGCAAACAGGGACCGCGGTTGCTCCGGCTACTACCCCGCCTTCCGGCTTTTCGCTGATCGCGGAAGACGGCAACCCGCTGCCGGGCGTTCCCCGTGTGCAGAGCGAGGTATTTATGGCCCCCGGCAAGACTTACGATGTGATGGTGAACGGGCCCGCCGCCAACGCGCCGGCTCTTCCGGTGTTCGACCGTCAATTGAGCCTGTCGGGCAACGCTACCGCGCGCGACGCCGGGATGCTGGCTTACATCAGCGTCAATAACGCAGCACTCCCGGCATCTCCGTCAATCGTGCTGCCCACGAGTGTCGCAGCCAACCCGGATAACTACAACTCCTTAACTCCGTGCTCTGCGACTCCGTGTCCGGCACTCACCGTATCGCATCCAGCCAAGGGTCTCATCGCCAACGACGTCAATGTCTACGGTGTTAAGGTTTCAACACCGGCAGGATGCTCCGCTGGGGTCCCTTGCGCCCTTCCTCACGGCACGCTCACTCTCAACGCCAACGGCACCTTTACTTATGTTCCCAGCGCCACCGGGACCCATCCGGACTCGTTCGTTTACCAGGCGAACGGCACCGGCCCCACCGCCACCGTGACATTGGGTGCGGCGCCGCTTGAGGCGGCCAGCGGCATCACCGTTGGCAACAAGACGTACACGTCGAATGCTACCAGCCTGAGCATCAAGCCGGCGGGCGTCCTGTCGACGCCCTGGGATGCATGCACGCCAACGGTGGCGAATCCCTGCCATGACAGAGACGCGGCGGGTTATCCTCTTACGGTTGCCATGTCGACTGGGAATGCCCCAGTGGCGTCCGGAGGCCTAACGCTCACCATGGATCCGAACGGCGATGGCGGGTTCACCGCGTCCGTCAGCGCAGCGGGCACCTACACTTTTACCTACAAAGCGCAGAATTCGCAGGGCACGGTGAGCTCTTCGACCGCGCGAGTGACGCTAATCTTCCCGGCGCCGACCGGTCTTGCAGTGTCGGTGGTGGACGGCAAGACAAAAGCTTCTATCCGCGACTATCGCTGGGTCATTGAGGAAGACCGCACCTTCTATGTCAACCCTGCCTGCACCACGAACCCCCCACCGGCGGGCTGCCCGACCGCGAG
>QHXW01000448.1 GCA_003223115.1 Acidobacteriota bacterium | reverse complement strand
GAAACTCAGAAACCCGCATCACACCGCGATGATCCCCCAGGCGGCGGGCGGCGCGTATCGTTTCGCCGATTTGCTGGAAGGCGGCGCCGTGGGTTTGTCCGAAGCCGCGCCCTGGTTTTTGAATCCGACGCGCGGTCCCCAGTTGTTTTTATCGCCCACCATGTACCGTGCCGGAATGCCCAGCGCATGCGTCGTGGTGAAGGGGTAGGCAGCAAAGAGAACCGCGGAGGCGCCCACCGGAGGCAGGCGAGAACAAGTACGATGAGTCGGCGGCCAGCATGATGGCGTTGCTGCGGTATGGCAGTGGGGTTCCCTGGAATCGAACCGAAGCGCTGCAACGGAACCTCGGCATACCGCTCCCGGTGGCAACCCAGTGCGAGGTTACCGCGCAGAATGCGGCCCCGCTCCAGCCGGCATTGGAAGAACTGCAGCGCCAGGCCGCGCAAGGAGAAGTGGTGCACAACGACGACACTTCCATGCGCGTGCTGTCGCTGGACAGGGATGCGGATATCTCTCCGGACCAGACGGGCGTGTTCACCAGCGGGCTGGTATGGATGTACCGCGAGCACCGGATTGCGTTGTACTTCATCGGGTGCAAGCACGCCGGCGAGAACCTGGCCGAAGTGCTGAAACAGCGCTCTGGCGATCTGCCGCCAGTCATTCAGATGTGCGATGCTCTGTCGCGCAACGTGCCGAAACCGGTCCAGACGCTGGTGGCCAACTGTAATGCTCACGGCCGCCGGAATTTTGTGAAGGTGACGCCGAATTTTCCGGAACCGTGCCGCTTTGTGCTGGAGACGATGCGCGAGGTCTACGGCCACGATGCCGAGGCGCGCCAGCGGGCCTGTCGGCGGAGGAGCGGCTCGTCTTCCATCAGGAGCACAGTCAACCGGTGATGGAAAAATTGCACATTTGGCTGAAGGCGCAGTTCGAGGAACGGATCGTGGAACCGAACTCCGGGCTGGGAGAGGCCATCAGTTATCTGCTGAAGCGCTGGGAGAAGCTTACGCTATTTCTGCGCAAAGCCGGTGTCCACTCGATAACATAACAATCTGGTCGAGCGTGCTCAGGCCATCCTACATCGCAAGAACTGTTTTACAAAACCCGGAAGGGGGCGCAGATGGGAGACCTATTCATGAGTTTGATCCACACCTGCGAACTCAACCGCGTCAACCCGTTCGACTACCTCACCGAACTGCTGCGGCACGCCGAGGAGCTGAAGCGACAGCCATCGGAGTGGATGCCCTGGAACTACCGAGCCACCCTGGCGCGGCTCACCACACCCGCCGCCGCGTAGTAGGATGGTCCTGCCTGGCCGAAAAGGATCGACTGCGGCCCTGGTTGGGTGACACTCCGAAATGCCCGCCAAACAGGCCTTTCCAAAAGCACAATCCGATAACGTTTTTGGCCAGGTACGCTGGTTCGCAAGAAGCATCAGCTCAATTTTCGGCGGCACCTACCAGCGGGAGCCCGCCACCGTGCGTCCATCGCACCAGGCTGCCGCAACCGGTACGATCTAGCCGGGAGCCTGGATCGACAGGCTGGCGTCGAGTCCGTGTGAGGATATGCGTTTGCAGCGCGCGTCCTTGAACTGGAGTTGCATCATCCCTTCCAGCTCGTTCAGAAAACGATTCCGCCGAACAGCGCGGAGACGAGCTTGAACGGTCAGCCTGCTACCGCGACGTGTGGACTCACGGACATTCCGCCGGCCTTACTTCGCTCTCGCGGTGTGCCATTTCACCGTGAGTTCCTTCATCGATATTCCGTCCGCGCCTACAAACCCCGGTGCGCAATTCATGAGGAACTCATAGTCGTGGCCGGGCTCGAGCCGCACGTCAATGGTGAATATCTTTCTGGATTCGTCATAGGCCATCTTGCCGAAGCGCGGGTAGAGTTCGGGATTCTGGGTTTTGCAGAATGAATAGCCGCCGCGCAGCGGGCGATCGAAGACCATCACCACTTGTGACGTCGCGGGATCCACATCGCGCGCTCCGTTTGCGATATTCATCGAGACGATCCTCGGGCGCCGGGAATCGTACGCCTGAACGAGCGAGGGGACGCGCGGCGCGAGTCCATCGAAGAAAGCGGTCACCTTCGGCAGGAAACTCTGAAGGGTTGGAAAATGTTCCCGATCGGCTTCGTACTGGCCCAGCAAGCCGAAGAGCTCTCCCGTCCAGACGAAGGAAAGACCCTCCTGGATGTTGACTTCGGCTTGCGCCGCGGCGGCTCCGTCATGCGCGAGAATGTAACGGGCGGTCGAAGCTCGCACGAGTGATTCGCAGATCAGCGTGTGGCCGGTCGCGTAGGCTTGGGCTCGCATCACCTGTTCGACGGAGCGGTAAATCTCGTTTCCGTTCTTGTCGAGCGCGGGGGAAAGATCGACCAGTGGATTCGCGTACGAGTGCGCGAATTCATGTACCAGAGTCGGCAGGAAATCGTGATCGAACACAGGCTGCTTCGCGGCGTCGACCTTCCAGACGCCCAGGATGGCGTACATCTCGTCACGTCCGTCTTCGGCGCGCAGACTCGGGCCGTAATTGGCGCCGCCGTCGATCAGGGCAGGGACGACAATGAAGGTGGCTCCGGCTTTGGCGCCGAAGAAACGATCGAACCACGCGAGATCGGCTTGTGACTCGACTACCGACCGAAGTGCGGCGCCGGTCTTTTCGTAAAGCGCAGTGTGGGCGTCGAGGAACGCGCGAAATTTGGAGTGGTCCACGAAGCGGCGCATGGCCTCCAGGAACCTGCTCCGATCCGCCTTGGCCCAGCGCGCGTCGAGGCGTGAGCCCGGAGCGTCGAGCGGAGCCCGCTGCGAGAGCGTCTCGGCGTCCTTGAGATGGATCGCCATGCTCATGACGGCGTCGTAGTTGATGCCGTCCTTTTCGTTCAGTTCGCTTGCCAACCGGATGGCTTCGTCATCTTTGAACGGCGCGAAGTACCGGTCGACCTCGTAGCAATAGGCTGTAGCGCAGCATTGGTTGTATTCGGGGTTGCCCGCGAGATGGAAAACGATGCTGAACAGTTCGATCCGGGGGTCAACTGCGATTCGCGGCTGCGCGAACAGGGGCAATGCGAGGATGAGCGAAAACAGGCCTCGAAGCATGATGTTCAGACGCGTTGCTAAGGCTCAGGTTAGCGCAGGCTGCGGATCCGGGCAAGGATCGGCTGTCGTTAACATACGATCTGTCCGCTCGAATTAACGCATGATCTGTTCCGCTTTGGCGACGGAAACGGCAGCCTGGAAGGTGACTCCTGGGCGAACGTATTTCCGCTGCCGAGATGGAGCGGATGATGAATTGCAGGTTCGCGAGGTTGGTTCCGGTGCGCCGAAGCGCGAAGCCCGCGAGATGCTGGAGGCTGCCCGCCGGCGAGAGATCGGGCCGTGGTGCTGGTATGGCGACTGGACCGTTGGGGTCGATCCGTCACGGACCTACCGCCACGCTGCAGGAACTGAAGCATCTCGGCGGGAGCAACTCTTCATTCGGGTAAAATGGGCCGACGACGATCTCGGCGGCGCCCAAGCTCCCTCCTTACGCATCGTTCCCGAAAACTCACGATTTTCTGGCAACCAGTCACGTTTCTGGCAACCAGTCACGCAAACTCGGGGGAAGCAGAAACTCCTGATCCGGTAGGTACGGCCGATAGCCTTTGCCCATGAAGCATTATGGCCCATCCTGTTCTATTCATCCAACAAAATCGTATTTCTCGGACGGACTCCTATAATAGTTCCTAGTTGCAGGTGATCCGAGTTTGTTCAGGCGCCTGAACGAGTGGCCGTATCGGCCCGGCCAGCCAGAGCCGCCTACCAGTTCAAGTGCATCACCAGCTTGATGAAGCGCGGCAGGTTGCGCTGGGTCGGATTCAACTGGCCGAACGCCGGGTTGGTCACGTCTGTGGAAGCCATGTCGGCGAACCACGGGTGGTTCATCATGTTCACCATCTCGAACCGGAATTGCAACTTCAGGGATTCCCGGATCGGAAAGTACTTCGAGAGTGACGTGTCCCAGTTCTGGTAGCCAGGCCGTCGCACGTTAGAGAACAGTAGTGGGAATGTGCGCAAGGTGTAGGGCTCCTGCGTTGGAACCGGCGTGCCGGACGCGGTCTTCCACAACGACGTATTGAACACCTGCGTGCGGGTCGGGTGGTCCAGCTTGGCGCTTCCCGGCCGGATTTGCGGAGCGTTGGGGTAGTCCACGACCCAGCCGCTCTGGTAGGTGACATCCCAATTGAGCTGCCAGCCGCCGATGATCTGGTTGACGACGCCGGGCACTCCACTGGCGAGCCGGCGTCCCTTGCCGAACGGGAGTTCGTAGATGCCCGCTATCACGAACTTCTGCGGGGCATCGATATTTTGGTTCGATTCCTTCACCAGTTTGGTGCTCTCCCAATTCGTCAGGCCGCCGAAGTCCTGAGCGTTGAGCCAGCGGGTCTCTTGCAGATTCTTGCCGATCGAATAGCTCGAGAGGAAGCTCAGTCCCCCCGAAAATCGCTTGGTAACCTTGACCGTCATGCCGTGGTACTGGTTGCGGCCCAGGGGGATGCTGTAAATGGGAACATCAGTGTACTGCGGAAAGGCATACATCAGAAACCGCCGCTGGATGTTAGCGCCATTGAGCGACGCGTTGTTAGGGATCAGACCCTCCATGGGATTGGGAACCAGGCCGGTGTAGTACGCCGTGTCGATGGCTCCGGTCGCAGTGCGGCGCCCCAGCTCACTGGCCGGGACGTAGTTCTGCGAGAAATCCAGGGGCAGACGCCGGGTCGTGTTTCCGCCGTAACCGATCTCGAACAGCATGTTTCCTGGAAGCTCGCGTTGGATATCAAACGAATACTGGTGCGTGTAAGGCAAGCCGCGATCCCGCTTCCAGGCCTGTACACCTTCACCGAGGAAACTGGCCGCGCCCAGACTCGTGCCGACCGGATCGAGCAGCTTGCCGCCCGGCAGCGCGACATACGGATTTGCCGTCTTCATTCCCGCGTAGGGCGTCAGCTCGTTAGTGGAGACGATCGCGTTGGTTTGCCGGCTGAACCCGTTGGTCGATCCCATGCGGTCGTCACCGATGTAGTACAAACCATAGCCGCCGCGCAGCACCCACTTATTGCGCACCCTGTACGCCGCGCCGATCCGGGGCTGCCAGTCATTCCTGGGAGCATCGAGCAGCGTCCTCGGCTGGCCGTTCACGCCGGCAAAGAGCACGGCGCCCTTCAGGTTCAGACCGGTCAGCTGGCTGGCGATCGGGCTGGCGGCGTTGAAATCCAATCCGTTGATCATTCGGTTGTAGCGTTCCAGGTTCCCGGTTTCGGTGTCCCAACGCAGACCGTAGTTCAGCGACAGGTTCGAAGTGAGCTTCCAGTCGTCCTGGTAAAAGCCGGCATAGTAGAAATGCTTGTACGAGCGGTCGATGTTCTTCTGCACGAACGCGGTACTGGGTATGCCCATCAGCATGGTGGCCAAGCCGTTTCCGGAAACCGCGTCGGCGCGGTTGGCGTTGGCTCGCGTCCAATTCCGGTTGAAGGCATAGTAGCCGGACGGATAGCCGCGGCCAGGATCGTTCAAGTTGTATTGCCGCGCCTCGAAGCCGAACTTCATGAAGTGACGCCCAATCACTTTGGCGAAGTTGGGCTGCAAGCTGTAAGTGTCGCGGGTCCCTGGCCCGAGCGCATCGGAGCCCATGCTCTGGTAGCCCTCGATATCGACCCTGGGGAACTGATAACGGTTGAACTGCGCCACCAGGTTCGGATCGATGCCCAATTGTTTAGGATCGTAGCCGGCGCCGATGCTGCTGCCGCCCGCCTCCTCCCATCGATTGAGACCAAGCCGGAAGTCAAAGGTCATGGTCGGAGACAGGGTGGAGGTCCAGTTCATCATTACGTTGCGGCCGTCGCGTAGCAGCGGCGCATTACCTGTGGGCTCGGCCGGGTTCGTCAGCCCGAACACCACGGCGCGGAACTCCTGGAACGGGTTTTCGTTGTAACGGAAGAACACGTTGTTTTTGGAGTTGATGATGACATCGGTGCGGCCCACAAACTGGTCAAAGCTCGCGCGCCACATGGACGGGTACGGGTAATTGTTGATGTGCGCGGGCCCGGTGCCGGCGCTCGATGGCGCCGGGAAGTAGGAAAGGAGCTTCGCCGCCACGGGATCAATCTGGCTGCCCGGGATTCGGTTGCCAGGGATGGGCGTGCGGGTCCCGTCGGCCTTCGTGCTGAACGGATCGTAAATCAACACCTGCTGTCCTTGGGCGTTGTACAACTGGCTGAAATCGCCGGTACGAATGTCCATGGTCGGGAAGGTCTTCACGTCCGGATCGGCTGAGCGCTGCCGCATGCTTTCCCAAGACAGCAGCCAGAACAAACGGTTCTTGCCGTTCAAGACCTTTGGGATGATAATCGGACCCGAGGCGGTGGCGCCAAACTGGTTGATGTGATTGGGTGGTTTGCGACCGTTCGGGTAGAACACCCCGGCCACGGTGGCGGGCGTGTTCAACTCGCTCTGGTTGGCGTTCAGCTTGTCGTTCTGGAAGTATTCGAACGCCGTGCCGTGGAATTCATTGGTGCCGCCTTTGGTAACGATGGTGATCACTCCGCCGCCCGTCCGCCCGTATTGAGCGTCGTAGGTGTTCGACTGCACCTTGAATTCCTGCACAGATTCGGTGGTCGGAATACTGATCACGGTGTATTCGGCTCGTACGTCGCTGATGCCGTCCAACAACACTTCATTTGTTTTTTCGCGGCCGCCGTTGATCGAGATGCCGGAGGTGCCACCGATATCGAAGGAACGCAAATACCGCCAGGATCCACTCTTGATCACACCGGAAGCCGCCCAAGCAATTTGGAACGGGTTACGTCCCTGGGTGGGCACGTTCTGTATGATCTCGTTCGCGAGCACCTGAGAGCGTGTGGCCGTTTCAGTCTGGAGCTGGGAGACCGCGGTGCTGACCGTGACGCTCTGAGTGACCTCGCCGACTTCTAACAGCACGTCGAGGCGGGCGCGGTCGCCAGCTTGCAAGACGACATCGTTGCGGACGTACTTCTTAAATCCACTCGCCTCTACGGCCACCTGGTAGGTTCCCGGGGCCAGGAACGGAGTGGCATAGCTGCCCGAGCCGTTGGTTTCGGCGGTCACCGTCAGATTGGTTGCACGATTGGTAACCATAACGTTGGCACTGACCACTGCGGCGCCGGTAGGATCAGTGACAATGCCTGAGATGTTTGCGCGTACCTCCTGGGCTGACGCGCTGGAGCACAGCCCTAGGAAAGCAAGCGCGACGAGGGACTGTAGAGCTATCGAACACATAGCCTTCCTTGACCTCCTTGACCTTGATCTTGTAGTTATTGATCCCGGTGATGTCGTCACCCGGGCCGTTCGGCTTCCAAATGTCGCCCATGACGATCTTGGCCGAAGGATCGATGCGGCTTGGAGGGATGATGTTGGCCGGGAAGGGTGTGCGGGTGGCGGTCGACGTTACCGGATCGAATTTCGTAGTCCACGGGTCAAAGATCGTCCGCAAGCCGCCCACGGCATTCTTGGACTGCGAAAAGTCACCGACCCGCTCCAGATCGGTCGGCAGAGTCCGCGTGCCAGCGCTGGGCTGCGTGGCCTTCCACTTCTCGTAGGAGAAGAACGTGAACAGCTT
>QHXW01000450.1 GCA_003223115.1 Acidobacteriota bacterium | reverse complement strand
ATTGGATTTCTTTGAAAGGCTCCGCCGACAAAATGGTGACCTACACTGTGGCTCCATTCTGTGTGAGCTGCACGGCTACCAATACGATCACCTACAGTTACGAGGGAGGCGGCTGGTACGACGCTGTGCACACCTTGGGCCTGGCTTACCAGGTTACGGGGAACACCGCGTATGGCGACAAAGTGGCACAGATCCTGCAAGCGGCAAATGCTGCCACAGCCGCGGGTAACCTGGCGCCGATCTCGACTGACTCCGGTTATCCCAGCCGCGCGTCGGCCCTGGCCCTGGCAGTGGGCTTTGACTGGGCTTACGACCGGTTGGATGCCGCTACCAAAGCCGCTACAGCTAATACACTGAATAGCTGGTACGACTGGGCGAAGGCAAATGGGTATCAATTCTCGGGCCCTGCCTATGGGAATTATTACGGCGGTCATCTGTTGGGCTTCGGCGTTGCGGGTTACGCCACCCGGGGAGACAACACACGAAGCACGGAAATCATCAACGCAATGCGGAACTCGTTCAACACAGTGGTAGTGCCCGCGTTCACTTCGGGGGGCTTTGTCGGCGGCTATCCCGTCGAGAGCTATAACTACGGGCCGGCGCACTTCGCCCGCACGCTGCTCTACATGCTGGCCGTCAAAACCGCAACCGGAGAGGATCTGCTGGCTTCAACCAATTACGCCAAGCTCATCGCGAGAAATCTGCTATATAACCTCAAGCCCAACCGCTGGCAGTCCACTGATGAGGGTGACTTTCCCGGAGATTTTACCGGCGTCATGCCAGGACAGCTCCCGCTAGTTCTGTCTTACCTGCTCCAGGGAACTATCGAAGGAGAGTGGATGCAGTACTATTACAATAATCTGGCGACGCCCCCGTCCGGCGCGGCCAGCGTGCAGACGCCGCCGCTGCGAGACCTCTTTCTGTTTTATGATCCGGCACGTCCCCAGACCGATTACAGGCTGACTCAGCCCACTTTTTTCCATTCCCCAGGCGACAACCACGTGTATGTCCGATCGAATTGGGCGGATACCGCCGTATACGCCTCAGTTGCAGCTTCGTCCGCGTGGTATACCGGCCACGAAGTGAGAAAAGCCGGCCACCTGTCCATCCAGCGCGGAAATGATTACCTGCTGGTGAATGGCGGTCAGTGGAAGGGCTCCACGGGCGTTAGCGGCTCACCCGATGTCATGGCAAACACCTCGGATCGCACGAACACCCTGTTCTTTAACGATTTCGGCGATTACATGTTTACGGGTGCGAATTACGTCGGCGGGCAGGGGGTGTGGGGGTCCGACAATACGTTGGCTTACGAAGGCACTGGCACATACACGTACGTGAAGACCGATCTGAGCACTGCGTATCAGATCCCCACGGGATACAAACCGACGTCCGCACGCTCTTTGTGGTATTTCTACCGCAGCTATGCGTACTTGGGTGATGGATACTTCATTTTGTTCGACAGAATCCGGGCGACCAAGAGCAGCTACACTAAGAAACTTTATTTTCACTTCAATCGAGTAAATGGACCGCCTGTGCTTACGGGCAATGTTGCGGTAAGCAAGGTTGGCTCCTCAGCTCTTTTCATGAAGACTCTCCTGCCAACTTCACCCGTCATGGCCGTGGTTGCGGATCCAGTGAGCGCCACTGACGCTACGACGATGACGTATCACGTCGAGGTGTCCGACGCCGTCTCCGCTACCGATCTGAACGGGCTCCACGTTTTTCAGGCAACCGATAGTTCTGTAACAGCGATGCCTGCCACCACCGAGATCAGTTCCACCGGCGGCAACATGGTGGGTGCTCTAATCTCGGATGCAACCACGCCCCGCGTTGTGTTGTTCTCCACCGACGGCGCAAAACAGATCAGCGTCACCTATTCTGCGGACTACCAGAGTTCTCTTACGGGACGTCATCTGATTGCAGACCTCGTGCCTGGAACATACGACGTTTACCGGGACGCAGTGAAGCTCCTTACGGGAGTTTCTGCGTCTCCTCAGGGTGTCTTGTCTTTTCAGGCTACTGGCGGAGGGAATTATACCCTGACCTACTCTGGAGTCTCGGCGACAAACTGTGATGTCAACGGTGACGGCTCTGTCGACGTTCGGGATGTCCAACTGTCCGTTAACATGGCGCTCGGACTTGCCGCATACGATCCCCGCGGCGATCCGAACCAGGACGGTTCAGTGAACGTTGTCGACGTCCAGCGGGTCATCGCAGCCGCTTTGGGAAACGCCTGCGTCATCGGTCCGTAATCACCGGTTCGCGTTGGGCCCGCAGCATCCCGCAATCCGGTGGCCTACGTCTGGGCGGAGCCAGCGGCCTTCACCGGTCCGCCTTGGCCCACAACACAGACTGCGTGCCGGTAATTCCCTTGGCCAGTCCCAGCGTCATGGATACCTGGCCCATTAGAAAATAGAACGGCCCATCCAGCAAAGGATGTTGCCGCTTGGTGACCAGCCGCAAGACGGCTGCGGCGGCAAGCGCCAGGAAACCCGCCAGTACAAGCTGCGAAAAGGGCCGCCGCCAGCTCGCCAACGCAATCAGCAGTGCGGCCATCCCGATAATTGGCGACAGCCACCGAAGCAGTTTATGCGAAACGAAGACGAACCAGAATCTCCAGGGAGCGCCACGCGGGAAGCCATTCCCCCGCACCAACGCTTGTGCCGCTCCCGCTGCGATCCGTACCTTGCGGCGAAACTCTTCCGCGATACTGGTGGGCCCGGTTTCCCAAGCCATCGCGCGCGGTTCGAACACGACTCGCTTCCCCTGACGAACAATCTCGACGCCAATCACAAAATCCTCGATCAGCGTATCGTATGGGTAGCGACGGAACAACTCTGGCCGGAACGCGTATAGGGCGCCATCCACTCCGGGCATGGAGTAAAGCGATGAGGCCTGCTCCTGAAGAAACCATTCCAGCGTGTAGTAGTTCTGTTCGGAGCCGTGTAACACATCCAACGTTCCAGTCAGCACGACCTTAGCCGAAACGCACCCGACGGCCGGATTAGCGAAACGCCGAACCAGGTGCAGAAGCGCCTGAGGGTCGCATGAAACATTGGCGTCTAGTAAGACCACGATTTGATCGGGCAGCGAAGGAACAACTTCGTTTAAGTTGGTAACCTTACCCCTTCTTCTGGCTTGGTCAATCAACTGAACTCCCGATCCCGCGAACTGCCGGACCACGTCGGCCGTGGAGTCTGTTGAGCCATCGGAGACCACCACGATCCGGAGTTTGTCCTTGGGATAATTCAGGGCCACCGCATGTCCGAGGGTTCGCCCGATCACCTTCTCCTCATTGAGTGCGCAGATCAACAGCGTTACCGTCGGCAACTCCGCCGGGGATTCTTCGACCGGTTGAGCCTGCCCCCGTCTGCGCGGCAGAAGCAGCAGAATGGCCGGATAGATGACGAAGGGATAAACGAACAGGGTCAATGCCGCCAGCAAGAGAAATTGAGACTGCATGCTGGCTTCTTAGGGGAACAGCCGCACAAATGCCGGCCCCAAAGCCCGCGTGATCAGCAGCGGCAGTTTCTTCCAGATTGCAATGGCCATTTCGAACCGCGGATTCACCGGGCTGAAGTTGGGAACCTCTTTCCGATTGATCAGAAGGACCTCGTAGGGTAGTTCGCGCATGGTGGTGTTCCAATGGCGCTTGAATTCAAATACGCCCGTCTCTCTCTTGCACCGTCCGAAATCGAAGACTGCGTATCCCTGGAGCGCAGCGTGACGGAGGTGGTCAAAGTACATGTAATTGTTCGGCGCCTTGTCATTGTAGCTAGGGTCGGAGGCGGCGTAATAGGTATGCATCTGATCGCGAAAATAGAAGTTCAAGCTCGCGGCCACTACCTTGCCGTCGAGCACGGTTTCCTGGATGTCCACCATGGACCCAAAATTGGACAGAAGCGCCGAAAAGTGTTTCTTGGGGAAACTCGGCGTTCCGAGCCGCCGCATATTTTTCGCGTAGAGTTCTTCAAAGGCGCGGAAATCGGAACCATGCCGCCGCGTGACATAGGGATATTTCAACGCCTTGCGAACCATATTGCGGGTCTTCTTGGGCAGCGATTCGAGCGACTTTTTCTCGTCCGGCTCGACGGAGCAGGTGAAGGTCACGTAGCGCGAGACGTTCGGCACCCCGACGCACTGCTCCGCGTACGCGTTGCGCAACTCGACGTATCCAACTCCCGATTTCTCGCCCAGCTTGCGAGCCTCGTCGTGGAGGCTCTGCCGCACGCGCTCCGAATCCGCGAGAATGCCGCCGTAGACGGCAAACGGGGAGGAGATCAGAGCTTTTCCCACGATGAGGTTCTGGACCAGGAACAGCGGCAACACACCATGGATGCCGGTGTCGTCTTCCGCAACCAGGTAATGGGGCTCGAAGTGGAACGTCTCTTCTATGCTTTTTTTCCACGCCAGCAGATGAAAGGGACTGCCATGGGGATGCCCGAGAACGAACCCGTCCCACCGGGAGCAGTCTTGCGGCTGGATTTCTCTAATATACCAAGACATGCGGATTCATAAGATTAAAAAGCATGTGACGCTCCAAACGCAAATGACTCATTTTTCGTTGCTGTAGCGTCCGTGAGAACAGGAAAGTTATTGTGAGTTTTTCCCAATTTTTGGGGTGTTTTCAAGGGTTGGGGCCGGCTCTTTTCGCCGTGTCCGTCCCGTCCGGTCCCGATTTGGCTACACATGTGCTAGCCTTCTCTTTCCGACAACTTATGTGTGGAATTGCCGGAATATATAACTTTAGTGGTACGCCTCGCGATGAGCTAGCGGATTTGTGCCGTGTTCGTGACGTGATGGTCCACAGGGGACCCGATTCGGCGGGGTGTTATCAAAGCCCCGATCATCGGGTAGTCTTGGTCCACCGCCGCCTTAGCATCGTGGATCTCAGTGAGGCCGGTCACCAGCCGATGGCCAACGAAGACGGCACGATCTGGATCTCGTTCAACGGCGAAATCTACAATCACCAATGCCTGCAGGAGCGGCTCCTGGTTCATGGCCACCGGTACCGGTCCCACACCGACACCGAATCCATCATCCACCTCTATGAAGACCTGGGGCCGGATTGCGTGCCGCAATTGGACGGCATGTTCACTTTCGGGCTCTGGGATGAAACCCGCAGCCGGCTGCTGCTGGCCCGCGACCACATGGGCAAAAAGCCCCTCTATTACTGCGTGACAGGCGGCAAGCTGTTGTTCGCTTCCGAAATCAAAGCGCTGCTCCAGTATCCGGATATCAAGCGGGAATTGAATTTGGAGGCGCTCAGTCATTACCTGACCTTTTCCAATGTCCCAGCGCCTCTGACGCTGTTCGCGGGCATTCATAAACTCCCGCCCGCGCACCTGTTGACCTGCGACAGCCGTGGAGAGATCAGGATCGAGTGCTATTGGTCCCCGCTCGACGGCGCTGAATGGCCGACCGATGTGGACGAGACCGAAAGTGCTGAACGAGTCCTCGAGCTCGTCCGGCGCGCCGTGGCCAAGCGGCTCATGAGCGACGTGCCGATCGGCGCTTTCCTGAGCGGCGGCATCGATTCCAGCACCAACGTGGCCCTGATGAGTCAGCTCTCCGGCGAGCCTTTGCGCACGTTTTCACTGGGCTTCGAAGGCTTTGGCGAGGCGGAGAATTTCCACGATCTCCCCTACGCCCGCCAAGTGGCTAAGCAATTCGGCTGCGACCATCATGAAGTGACCGTGACAGCCGCCGAGTGCAGGGATTATGTCCCGCAACTAGCCTGGCAACAGGATGAGCCCATCGGGGACCCGGCTTGCCTTCCGATGTATTTCGTCGGGCGTGCCGCGCGGCAAGATGGCGTCATTGTGGTCCTGGTGGGAGAAGGCAGCGACGAAGTTTTCGGCGGCTACGAAGATTTTGCGCATGAGATCCACGTCTACAACGGGCGCTGGCGTCAGTTGAATCGGTTGCCACGACCGGCGCGGCAGTTGCTTCATCAGGCGAGCCGCTGGTCCGGCGCTCCGGACGGCCGGGTTGATGTGTTGCGCCGCGCCGCCTGCGATGAGCCGCTCTACTGGGGATTGGACGTGGCGTTCTGGGATACCGAAAAAAAACGCTTGCTCCGCCCCCAGGCCCGTTCCCAAATGGGGCCTGGCGCCGCCTCCGTGGTGCAGAGCTATTATCGTGAGATTCTCCGGCGCCGGCCCAAGTGCGATTTCATGCAGCAGATCTCTTATGTAGAGCTTTGCAACCGCCTGCCCGAGTTGCTGTTGATGCGCGTCGACAAGTTCTCCATGGCGCACTCGCTAGAAGCACGGGCGCCGTTCCTGGATCATGAGCTCGTGTCATACGTGCTCTCGCTGCCCCAACACCTGAAAGTAAACGGTACCGGAACCAAACTTATCCTTAAAAAGGCGGTCGCCGGCATCCTGCCCCCAGAGGTGATCAACCGCCGCAAGCAGGGTTTTCGCGTGCCGCTCCCCGCCTGGCTTCGCGGCGAGCTCTCCTCATGGGCCGAACATCAGCTCTTCTCCTCGCCCCTGCGCAAGCTCGATCTTTTCAATTTCGACTACATTGACGAAATGTGGCAGCGCCACCGCTCCGGCATCCAGGATCACAGTTTCGATCTGTGGTGTCTCATTAATCTCTCCTCGTGGTATGAAGGTTGGTTTGCATGAAGGTTGTAACCGAGTCGGCCGGTCCGCAGTCCGGGCCGACGTCCCAGGGTGGTGGCGGCGCGGCGGCGGCGGCCCCCGCGGCCACGGTCCTGTTTATTGTCGACGCGTTGGGCCTCGGCGGAAAAACCAAGAGCATGGTCGATCTGGCCTGCAACCTCGACCCCTCGCGCTACCGCAGCGTGGTCTGCAGCTTTTCCACCGAAACCGGTGTCCTCGCCGAGCGCCTTCGCGAAAGCGGCATTCCTTTGCATAGTGTCCCCTGCCCTGATGGCCTGAATTTCAGCATGGTGGCGCGTCTCGCTCCACTCATGTGGAAGCTTCGCCCCGCCGTGGTCCACTGCTATAACCCACGACCCATCATTTACGGAGGCGTGGCCGCCAGACTGAGCGGCATCCGCGCCACCGTCGGCTCGCTGAGCGCCTTCGCTTGTCAGGTGCCGGATCGCACCTACGATTTTCTGCCGCAGCAGCTCAGTACTGTTTCGCGCCGCAACGTGTATCGCAACCGTATCGCCGCCCGGCTGATGCAACATCTGGTCACGGTTTCTTC
Source organism: Acidobacteriota bacterium (assembly GCA_003223115.1). Lineage (GTDB taxonomy): Bacteria > Acidobacteriota > Terriglobia > Bryobacterales > Bryobacteraceae > QHXW01. The sequence continues at coordinate 2,375 of QHXW01000450.1, read as the reverse complement.
CACGCTGGGCGAACGCTTCTTCAGCTACAATCGCCTGCCGCCGCACAAGCTCCGTGTGGTTTCCTATGGCGCCGATGTAGACCGCTTCTCACGGCCCCAGCCGGAAGAAATCGCTGCCATGCGACAACGCATCGGGGCTCGCCAGGGCGAGATCTTGATCGGCAGCGTGGGGCGCTTGGTCGAGCAAAAAGATTATCCGACGCAGCTGCGCGCCTTCGCGCTAGCCAGCGCTCAAGTTCCGGAGCTGCGCATGGTTCTCGCCGGCGACGGGCCGCTTCTCAATCCCCTCAAAGAACTGGTCCATGAGCTGGGACTGGAGCACCGCGTCACATTCCTCGGGCTTTCAACCGAAGTTCCATTGCTGATGCGCAGCCTCGATATTTTTGTGCTGGCTTCTAAATTCGAGCCTTACGGCGTCGTGCTGCTCGAGGCCAAAGCCGCCGGCGTGCCCATCGCATCCACCAGCGTCAACGAGATCCCGGAGATCGTCTCGGACGGCCAAAGCGGTTTGCTAGCTCCACCGGGCGATCCCGCAAAGCTGGCCGAAATACTCGTGAAGCTCGCAACAAATCCGGCATTGCGGCGGCGGCTCGGTCAGCGGGCCGTTGAAGAAGCGCGCGAGCGCCATAGCCTCCAGGCCATGATCAAGGGTTATCAGGAGATATACGACGAAATACGGAGCCGCTAAGGTCCCGGCGCTCGCCGTTTTTGACCTCCCGGCTGGCGGCCAGGAGAAAATACTTTGGCTAAAACCCCAAATCTTCGGATGCCTGGAAGCAGCCCGTAAACGCCCCGACCGGCTCCGCCACCAGCGGGACGGTAAATCGAGAGTCTTAGCTTGGGTCGCATGCGAAAGCATGCTTGGACTCAAAATTGCTCCATTCTAAGTCTCGGGTGGACCGTGCTTCGCCCCGCCTAGGGGATAGTGTACATAAGCGACGTGCCAGGTACCATGGTAAGTACACCAGCCGATTTAGTTAATCGTCTGGTAGTTGCCCGAAGACTAGTAACAAGGAGTTGCATGTCGGCAATCTGTGGCATGTTCGGAGGATGTGCCTGCAGCGTCAGCGCTAAGCAGGACCTTGCATCGATGTTGGATGCGCTGGAAGCGCGCGGGCCTGATGGATTGGCGGGCCACACCGATTCCAGGCAGCAATACGCACTGGGGCTGCGCTCCCTCAAGCTGGCTCCCGGCGATCCCGACAATGCCGTTCTGGTTAATGAAGACAGTTCGCTTGTTATGGTATGTGACGGACACGTCTTCAATCATCAGGAACTCGATTCCTGGCTCCGTGCGAAAGGCCATGCGCCGCGCACACCTCACACCTGTGAGCTGCTCCTGCATCTCTACGAGCAGGAAGGCATCGATGGCCTGCGGCGCGTGGACGGCCAATTTGCGCTGGCACTGTTCGATTCCCGCCGCCGCGAGCTCATTCTTGCGCGTGATTTTCTGGGCGTGCGGCCCCTCTACTATTCGGCGAGCTCCGCGGGGCTGGTCTTCGCCTCTGAGATCAAGGCGCTGCTGCAGCATTCCGAAGTCCCGTGCGCCGTGGATGAAATCGGCGTCTCCCACTATCTGACCTTCCTCACCGTCCCTGGCCCGCGCACCCTGTTCGCTGGCATCCAGAAGCTGCCGCAAGGAACAGCGGCCATTTGCCGGCCCGATGGCTCCGTCGAATTGCGCAAGTTTTGGGATCTGTTGGACGAGCCGATTGCCGAGCGGGACGACGAAGAATTTTATGTGGAGCGCGCGCGCGAGCTGCATCACGCGGCGGTGGCCCGGCGCAAGGTTGATGGTCCGGTCGGTGCCCTGCTGAGCGGCGGCAATGATTCGAGCGCAAATGCCGCCCTGATGGCTCAATACGGCTGCCAGCCCCTCCATACCTTTACAGTGGGACTGGCGGAACTGGAAGGACAGGCCAAGTACAACGATCTGGACTACGCCCGCCGCGTCGCCGGACTGATTCATTCGCAACACCACGAGCGGCTGCTTACCACCGATGAGTTTTTGAAAACCATTCCGGTGACCATTGATGCTATGGACGACCTGGTCTCGGAACCCTCCAGCGTCTTTCTTTATCACGCCCTACGCCTGGCCAAAGAGCAGAATCTGAGAGTCGTCATCACGGGGGAGGCTAATGACGAATTAAGCTGCGGGCACGGCGAGATGATCCGCATCCGCGAGCGCTACTACCAGCGCTGGGTCCCTTTCATGCAGAAGCCGGCTTGGCTGCGACGCGCGGCCGCCGCCCTGGTTCCGTTGGTTTCTCCTCAACGCCGCGCCATCATGCAGCGCGCTGCAGCCGGCGACGAATACTTCTGGAACTTCGAGATCGGCTGGATGGAGTCGGAGAAGGCTCAAATCCTCACTCCCT
>QHXW01000449.1 GCA_003223115.1 Acidobacteriota bacterium | reverse complement strand
GACTCGCCGGGGTCTCCAGCCCAGGGCATGCTCCACAGGGATGGCCCAGGAACCGAAGAGAGCTCCCGATTTCCTCCTCATGAGGGGAGGTACGTCACCCCAAGGGTCGACCGGAGGGGTGACGGATGGATCGGGAGCGGTCGTAGAAACCCATAGTACCGGGGAAGGTGGGGAACCGCAGGGCTCCCGCAAGGGGCGGCCATGGGACCCACTGGAGGAAGGGGTTGCCCGAGCGGATGTATCGGGCGAAGGAAACATAGTCGAGACTTAAGAACTCGGTTGCTATGTACCCAAAACTCGACCGACTATCTGCCCCGAACCAGGAGAAGACTCCTGAGGAGAGGTGGCGAATCCGCTTGACGAACCCGCTGCGGGAAATCTGCACGGTGGTCTGTGAGGGGGGAGTCCCATGGGGGAGTCCCCGATGCGCCATGATGGAAACGGGCACGAAGCTGGAAACGGTGGACACAGCCAAGGAAAGTCTAAAGTACATCGGGTCTCCTCTACTCGGCAAATTGTCCATCAGGCGGCGACCGCCAACGATGCCGCATCCCATTCCAGTTGGCGAGTGCTACTGGCCGCTGAGCACCCGGTTCAAGTCGGCTATGCCAGTCCCTTATCGCTGATTCGGATTTCGAATAACTCCCGGCGCCGGAGCTTTCTGGCGAATCCAGAACTCACTTTGCCCCCGCGCCGGTACAACCCTTGGATACGTGCATCCCACAGCGGATTAAAGCGTTGCGCACGATTTCAGAAGCGACAGTCGCGATTCGGATTTGATCCTGTTGATCAAACCCCAGCAGTTCAGCGATTTGCCGCGCGCGCCGGCGGGTGCCCACGGCATGGTACTCCTGCTGGATGCTGAGCGTCAGTAGAGGGCATTCATGCGCTCTTCTCCTTTCGCCCGATCACCAGCACCGTAACATCATCGCGGCCCCGGCAGAAATCGCGATAGAGCACGCTGCCAATCAGGCTCGGATGCCGGCGGATTAAGCCGGGATACGGTTCAAAGCTCCAGTGAGTGGCAAGCCCATCGGAACGGAGCACGATGACAGAATCCCGAGGCCAGGGTACACGAATTCGCGCATTTTCAAGATCTGGTGACCGCCGTTATATGACACCATCTGCCGGCTGTTTTGTCCTGAACAGATGACCCCCGATATATATTCTCTACACCCATTTAACGGACAACGCCCTCGTCGGCGTTCGCGTGTGCCAGAGCTATTGCAGCTCCACGAGTGGGGCGTAAACCGCTATGGATAGCTCGAGAATTTCCGCAAGCGGCCGTCCACGAAGTTCTCCAAAAACCCGCACTGCCTCGTTCGATGCCCGCACGGCGTCCGGGCCATTCCCCACGCCGTCCACGACGGCGAAATCCGCCCCAACAGCGGTTTTTCTCGGTCGCCCAGTTGTCGCCATTGACGTCTTCGCCGGGTTTCGCGATTGAGATTGAGAAGCAGCCCACCCGCATAGGGCTGGCTGGGGCCGAAAGTGATGATTCACAGGCGCCCGGAGCTTTCCGGATCTCAGAGAATAGCGTGGTGCCTTTTCCCGGCGCGGAGTAGATATCGAAGGTGGAGGAGAGGCGCGAAATGGCTCCCAGCCCCGTGCCTGGACTGCCCGCTGTCGAATATCCGTCCCGCAGGCATTCATGAACATGCCCGATGCCCGGGTCCCGGTCTACTGTCATGATTTCCAACCCTGATTCGTTGCCTGAGCAAAGGGGCCGCACGATCAGTTGGCCCTCGGCGGCATGCTTGAACAGATTCGTGGCCGTTTCTGTAACGATCAGAGCGACCTTTCCCATGTCGCGCTCGTTAATTAAAGCCCGCCTCCGTAGCCAGCCCCGATGCGAGGCGGCGTGCTTCCACTGCCCGGCTTTGGTCTGCCACCGAAAGAGCCACGCTCGAGTTCATCAAGATTAGCTTCTCCACTTGGTGAAATGTACCCGCGTGCTCTCACCAGGGCAGGACTGGATGTCAAAATCGTTTGAAAGTCTACGGGCGCCGCCGAGACCAAGTCCCAAACCTCTGCCGGTCGTGAAGCTCAAGACCGTGGCCGCCGCGCGCCCGATGGGTGCTGATTGCAGATGTTGCACGACTAGCTTAAGCTAGCGTGTCCACCGTGGGAAGCCGGTGATGTCATGATGGCGAGTGAAGCACTCGTATTCGCGATCTGCTCGCGCAGGTTTTCCATGACAACCTGAGTGCGCAAGCTGTCCAGAGTGCCGATCAGAGGCAATGCCAGGACGCCCTCCCGGAGCTTTACGACGGGCTTGGACAGCTCCAGAAGTTCCTGCTGCTGCCGGGCGATCACTTCCTCCAGCCCCGGACGCAAACCTGACTCTGAAAGTTGATGTTTCGTCCATTCGCTCAGAATTCCCTGATCGTGTTGTCGGAGAATTTCTGAGATTCTTGATGTTGAGGTAGAAGTAGCGCTTATCTCGGACATCGACGATATCCTGAATTGTAAAAAGGAATCTCGTTATGGACGCGTTGCCACTTGAAAGCAACTGGAGGATACCCTAAATAATGTTCGGAAAACCACAGTTTCCATATGGCCGCGCTGCTGACAAAGTTTGGCTGCCGCTACTCAAAGTTTTGCTGCTCTGGCTGCTCGGCGCCGGCTCCGGTCTCGCACAATTCTCCGCCGGATTGAAAGGAGGTGTTCCCCTGACGGATTTCATCAGCTTCGCTTCCAATCCCACACAGACGATTCGATCGAAGAGTTCCGGCTTTATCCTGGGTCCTGAAGTTGAACTCCACCTTCCCGCGGGCTTCGGGGTGGAGTTTGATGCGCTCTACCGGAACTTCAATTATAAAACCTCGGCGAACTTTGTCGATACCCTGTTGAGTTCATCGGCAGGCCATGCCTGGGAGTTCCCGCTATTACTTAAGTACAAAGTGCCGAGCCTTATTGTCCGGCCGTATCTGGCCGCGGGATTCGCATTCGATCGCTGGACGGGACTCAAGCAGGTCACCAACGCTATAGGCGTCACCAACTCACACGTTGGTGTAACGAACACCGGCGTGGTCCTGGGGGCCGGGTTTGAGATCCACGCTTTGGTCATTCGGATTTCCCCCGAAGTGCGGTTCACTCGCTGGGGGGCTAAGGACCTTACAGATTTAGG
>QHXW01000447.1 GCA_003223115.1 Acidobacteriota bacterium | reverse complement strand
GATGGCATCGGGGATCGAGCTCGGGGCCTCAATGAATTCGCGATACATGTCCACCACATAGAAGTTGCCGTCGGGCGCATTGGCGAAGTTGCAAGGGCGAAACCAGGGATCGGTGGAGGCCAGGAATTCCCGCTCTCGCTCTTCAGGAGCGCGGCTCGCTATGAACGTGACTCCATCGGGCGACAGGACATCGCGATGGATCAGGTTTCCACTCACATCTCCCGTAAACAAATTGCCACGGTATTTCTCGGGAAACTGATCGCCGGAGTAGATGGTCCCACCGCTCGCCGCTGTAAAGTAGCCCGCAGCCATCTCGCTGGAAGGACTGAGGGGACGCACACTTTCGAGCTTATTTTCGTGATACCGTTCTTGCCGCAGGCGTGTCCTCTGCACGCGCCATGCTTGCGGCTCCGTCAGCGGGTACATACGGCCCGAGGGCCGGCCATGATCCGAGATCTCGACTGCGGCGGCCCCAGCATCCAGCAGTGGGGCGCGAGTGAGATATTGCCGGGGTAGCACTACATGCCGGACATGCATCGTACTGTGGGTGATGAAGCGATTTCCCCATGCGTCAAACGCCGAGCCGAATTGCGCTGAGCCCGACGTGGCCTCGGCGACGTCTCGATCCAGACGGAAGCGAAAGTCGGCTCCGCGGACCGAGATCGGAGAGCGTTCGGGATGCTTCGGAGATGTGATGTGGCCATCTTGGCCGAAATTGGAACAATAAATCCAGTTGTCGATGCCAAGCCTCGGATTCGTGATGCGATACTCAGCATCCACTGTGGGAAATCCCGTGTACAGGACTTCTCTGACGTCGGCTTTGCCGTCCCGGTTTGTATCTTTCATGAACAGAATATCTGGTGCGCTGGTAACAATAAGACCGCCTTTCCAGGGCATCAGGCCGCTCACTTCCAAAACGTTGTCGGCAAAGATTGTGGCGCGGTCAACTTTGCCGTCGCCATCGGTATCTTGCAACAGCCGGATGCGCGAACGGGCCGGTTTTCCCGCAGGCGGATCCGTCGGATAGTCGAGCATTTCGGCGACATAGATTCGGCCAATTTCATCAAAGACCATTTCGACCGGACTCATCACTCCCGGCTCACTTACGAACAACTCGATGTTGAGATCATCATTGAGATGAAAGCTTTTCAACTCGGCTTGTGGGGATAGCGCACTAGGGCCATTTGCCCTCCTACTACACGCGGCCAAAATCACGATAAGCACTAATGAGAGGCATCGACGTCTTGCCAATGTCATAGTTAGCTGTTATCCAACCACTTGTACGCCGCCAGAGAGTTCTTCCAAAAGTATTTTTCGGTCGGCTCTACTCCCTTCGCAAGAAAGTATTCGCAGACGACGTGAAGCACGGCGTCGTAAGGCGCCAGCAGATTGCTGACGGGCCAATTGCTGCCGTAGACCAGATGATCGACGCCAAACGTGTCCCAGAGCTGATCGAGCGATTGCCTATAGAAGGTCGATTCTAAAGGCACACGCCCGTCGATGCGGCGCAGAACGCCGGAAACTTTGGCATAGACCTGAGGTCGCCGGCCCAATTCGCGAAGAGTATTTCGGACCTTGCTGCGGGCGTTTTCATCTTCGGGAGGATCGAACGGAAGGTGATTGATAACAATCCGCAAGTGCGGCACGCGGTCAGACAAGGTCACGAGATCTGTGAGCAACGAATCCTCTCCAATCGCGTCTAGTTCAAGATCCGCATCGACAAGCCGGTGCAAGTCCGCGATGAAGGCCGGCTGCGCCAACCCGGTTGCAATGCTCTTGCCGTCGATGCGGATTCCCCTAAAGAGCCGGTGCTGTGTGAACCGTTGCAGATGGCTTTTGAACATCGGCCCACCTGGTTCGAGGTGTCCTACGATGCCCACCACTATAGGATTTTCTTTCGCTAGATCGAGTAGCCATTGGTTATCCTCGGTCCAAGGGCTGGCTTCAACCACGACCGTTCCGGTAACGCGCAATCTTTGCACAACCTTCCGCAGGTCCTCCGGCAAGGTGCGCCGATAAAGTAGTGGCTCGCTCCGTGCGGGCCACGGTACGCCTTGGGGGCGGGTTGGATCGTAGAAATGCGTGTGGGTATCGATGATGCGGCTTGGGTGGCTAGCTTCGCTTGCCTGGGCAAAAATCAGCGCACCTTCAACCGCTGCTGCGCCGAGCAACCCTCGCCGTGTGATGTGCTCCGGGCGCGTCGACATCGTAGTGTCAGCCCCCTTCTTCAAAACGTGCTGTGGAGTGCTGGTCCCGGCGCGGCATTTCGTCATTCTGCAACCTGGGAAGAACCTACGCCATAGACCGTTCTTTGAATCCTCGCCATCGGTTTTCGATTTGCGCGAGATTCACCTCCACTCGCAAGTTCCATGCGCCATCTCGCCTCACAGCCTTGTGCACTGAAATACAGACCCAGCTAGACGCTAGAAGTTGACCTTCAAACTAAATTGAATGGTCCGGGGCGCGTTGGCTTGGGAGCCTACAATGCCAAAGCTCGTCGGGTCATTGATGTACGTGGACGGGCCACCGAACACGGTTCGATTGAAGATGTTAAAAAACTCCGCTCGAAATTCCACGTTGAACACTTCGCTGATTTTCGGCACGTACGTGCGCTTAATCGCGGACAAGTCCTCGTTCAGGTAAGGGAACGTGCGCAAACTGGGCTCGAGACGGCTCACGTTACCGACGGTGAAGGGTGCAGGCTGCGAGAACGCATTAATGTTCAAGTACAGGTCCACGGCGGGGTCAAACGATCCCCCCTTGAGACTCACGCGCTCCGACACTCCTGGAACGCGGTTGGGCCGGTTGCCGCCGTTGAAGAGCAGCAAATCAGGGCCGCCGCCAATTCCAATGGGAGTTCCGCTCCGATAACTCGCGACCGCTCCAAGCATCCAGCCTTTTGCAACCTTTTGGGCCAGCCCTCTCGAGTGTTTCCCGAAGGGCACCTCATAGACCCAACTCATGACAAGGTTGTGGGTCATGTCGTTACCGGCCAACGCTTTTTCGAGGCCGCGATTCGCCGTATCGAGAGCAGCACCATTGAAGACCGCGAAGCCGGACAGTCCAGTATCGGTGAGGGTCTTCGAAAGCGTGTAGCTAACCAGGAAAGCAAGCCCATTAGAAGTGCGCTTTTGAACTTTCACCTGCATCGATTGGTAGGTGGAGTTCCCCACCGGCTCAATCTGCTCTGTAATGCCCAAGAACTGCGGAAAAGGGAGCAGCGCCTGGTTCACTGATCCCGAAAAACCCGGGTAGGGAGACTTGATACCCGCCGCCTGGGCTACCGCTGAGCTGATGTCCTGCGACAAGAGCGGACCCAGGCTCAAGTATTTTGTCGGCACCTGGTTCAGGTTTTCCAGGCCTGCGGGCAGGTGTGACCCCTTATTCGCCACATAGGCAACATCGACAACAGTGCTCCAGCCGAGGTCGCGCTGGACGCTCAACTGCCAGTTCTGAGTGGAAGACTGCTTGCCACCACCGCTATTCAGGTAGTCCGCATTGGAGCCGTTTTGGATGCTGGGGTCCGCATTGGGGAGCGTCCCAGTGAAAGTTGGAAAGCCCTGGTCCACGAGCGTGCCGGGTGTCACCCCTCCGTTGGTTGAAGCGAAAGAAGTGATTTTAGAATATCCGGCAAATAGAGAGTTGCCGAATTGATAACTCGCGATCCCGGCACCGTTAGTCGGGGCGTAAATCCAGCCGTAACCGGCGCGGATAACGGTTTTGTTGTTCAACTGGTAGGCTATCCCCAGCCGCGGTCCCCATTCTTTCATATCAAGCGCCGGCTCGATCTTACCCGCGCCAAAGACGTAAGCTCCAGGAAGGCCCCCGGCTCCTGGGTTGGCGAGGTGCAGATCAAGGGCCGACATACGGCCGTGGGTCTCCCGATAAGGCCATGCGACCTCATATCGGAGGCCCGGAGTGATCACCAGTTTCGGTGTCACTTGGATTTTATCGTCGAAAAAGTAGGCCATGTATGGAGTGCTGAAAGTGCGGCTTACAACAGCCGCCAGCCGCTGAGCGGAGTCCGCCTGGCCGAGCAGGAAACTCGCGAAGCCGTTGCCGAGGTTTCCCGAGTTAGGAGAGTCCGGCAGACTTGTTTCAAGATTACTGAAGAAGAAAGAGCCGCTGGCACCGCCACCAATAGTGGAGTCCAAGTTAACATTATTGTCGTACCTTACATCGGCTCCGAACTTCACCTGATGTTTTCCGTGCACCCACGTCACACTGTCATTCCATATCGTTGAGTGGGCCCGCTGCGGGGAACTTGGCTGCTGATCTGAGTCGCCAAATTCTGGCATGCCAGGGATGTAAAAAGATGTGAAGCCGGGAGCATTCGGATCGACACCCGGAACCTGGAGAGTTTTGTTGCCCTGATGCACGTCCGCGTCGCGCGGGCCGCCGGTGCTGGAAAAGCCAAAAGCGAAATGGTTGATTAAATTCGGCTTGGGGACCCATTCGTAGTTGAACCGAATTCCCGACCCACTGCTCTCGTTCGGCCAATCGCTAGAATCTAGCAACGTCCCATCACCCAACGACCCGTGACCGGTTAACGCAGGCGCGCCGGCGACCCAGATGCTGAAGTTTACTCTGTGCTTGTCATTGAAGTTGTGGTCAATCTTTATACTCCAGACACGATCATTAACCGGCCCATAGGAACGATCTATCCAGTTGTTGACGATGCCCGAGTAGTCAGGCGTCGGCAGCAGACCGATTACTCTTTGGGCGATTGCGCTGAACCGCGCTGATGGAATCATGTTGCCGGGGAAAGGATCCCGGGTAAAGCCACCTGCCCCGTCATCACGTGTCGTGGCGGGGTCGTAGATCGGAATCAACTGTCCTGTTGAAGGATCCGTGAGTTGGGAAAAGTCCCCGCTGCGAAACGGCAACGAAGGTATAGTCACCAACCCGCGGGAACTTGCTCCGGTGCGAAGTCGGTATTCCTCGTAGGCGCCATAGAAGAAAGTTCTGTTTTTCTTTATGGGCCCGCCCAGGGTGAATCCATAGTTGTTCTGCCTGATGATAGACCTCGTCGGTGCGAAAAAACTGCGGGCGTTGAACTTGTCGTTGTTGACAATGTAGAACGCGTCGCCATGGAATGCATTGGTGCCGGATTTCATCGTGAAGTTCGTTAATCCGAATCCTCGCCCTTCTCCAGCTGGATACAGAGAACTTGAAACCTTGAATTCCTCGACTGCTTCGTAGGGCGGAGTCCATTGCGTGATAAACCCTGGCACCGCCCCGCCATTGCCGAGGGGGACCCCATCAATAACCGCTTCTTGGGACATGTCCGGGGTGCCATTGAAAGACTTGGAGAACTGGCTTCCGGTGACCCCGGGTGTCAGGAATTCAAACTGCTCGATCTGACGGCGCCCCGAGCCATTACTCCCGGGCTGACTCAGCATTACTGGCAGGTCCATAATTACGTTCCGCTCCAACACCGTACTGACTTCGGCGTTTGTCGTCTGCAGCAGAGGAGCGCTACCGGCCTTCACCGTCACTTGCTCCGAGAGCGCCCCCAGAACCATCTGAATGTTAACCGTTGTCGTCCTGCCGGTGAAAACACTGGTCTCGGTCACAGACGCCTTGAAACCAGTCTGTTGGGCCAGCACACGATAATCTCCAATGGGAACGGCAGACAAAAGATAATTGCCGACCGATGTGACCGTGGTAGAAAACTTCTGGTTCGTAGCGAGATGCGTGGCCTCGATGCGAACTCCGGGGAGCACGGCGCCGCTGGGGTCCGTCACGGTTCCTACAATCTCTCCGGCGGACACTTGCGCCCAAGTGGCAGTGGGTGGGCTTAGGAATGGAGCCAGAAACTGCAGGAAACCGGCCAGTACACTAACGGAGGAAAAATTTCTGCCTCGCATGCGACTCTCCTTTACAGCTCGCTACCGGCAGCCTCTGAAGCGCCGCCCGAGACGTAGTCGATGATATATCATCGCTCCTGAGCAAATGTCAAGCATTTCATAGAAGACAAGCGGTCGCAAATCTCTTTTGCGAACTTCACGCACTTCCTCGAAGGAAAAAGAGCACTTGTTGCTGCAGTCCAGTGGTGGTGCCCGATCCACGATTATATCGATGAGAATGCGCGATCCTTCCAACTGGCCCGGCCCAATAGTCTTCTTATCGGACCGGTACGAATGAGCAGGGAGGTGCCCGAGTTTCCGATCACAGCGAGAAGCTTGTATTCTTATATTGTGGAAACGCTCCAAAACTTCAGGGCGCGCAGCACGATTGGGCTGCTCAAGGTCTGGTCCCTGCTCGCGTTGCCCTTGGTTTGTTCGTCGCAGGATAAACCTGTCATTCCCGGAGGACGCGGCCCGCTTCAGCTCGAACAGGTAATAGCGCCAGAGTCCCTCACGACCTCCCTCACGACCTTGGCCACCCAACGGCGATGGGACGAGGTGCTCAATGCGGCGTTGCTAGGCCTCTCGGAAAAACCTGGCGATCCGATTTTGCATTATTGGACTGGCGTTGCCCGTTTTCACCAGCAAGATTTTGTCCGGGCCGTGCTCTCCCTCCGCTCGGCGGAAAAACTGGGGCTGGATACTGCAGCGTTTCACGAGGCGCTCGGGCTCACTTACTATGCCATCCACCAGCACGTGCTCTTTTTGCAGCAAATGGAAGCGGCGATCCGGGCCGATCCCGGCGGACCCATGCCCCATCATTACCTTGGGCGTTATTACGAACACGATGTTAACGATTACCTGAAAGCCATTTCCTATTTCGAGAAGGCGCTGGGACGAGACCCCGCTGACTACAAGAGCTTGCACTTTCGCGCCTTTTGTCTTCAAATGCTCGGGCGCGACGAGGAAGCACGGGCTGGCTATGAGGCGGCCATCCGGCGCATCGAGGCCGGCGGTTCAACTTTCGGTTGGCCCTACCAGAAGCTGGCCGAGCTACTAATCCCGACCGACCTGCAAGCGGCACTGCAATATGCACGCCAGGCGGTGCTACTCGAGCCCGCCGTTGAAGCGAACCACCTGATCGTCGCCAAGGTCTACGAAAGCAGGGGGGACTTTGACGCCGCTATCCGCGAATGCCTCGATGCCGCCCGCTTGAAACCCAACGACCCTGCCATTCGCTACGTGCTGGTGCGCTTGTATAAGAAAAAGGGCGACAGCGCGGACGCAGCCGAGCAGCTGAAGGTGCATGAAAAGCTAAGATCGATTTATATTTCCAAACAGTAACTCGCGACGGAGGTGAATTCGCCGGTTCTTGACTATCTGCTAGACGCTAGAGGCAACCGCTACCTGCTTTAGTGGTTTTGCGAACTCTTCAAAATCGTTCGGGTGGCAGCTTTGCGGACTTCCTGCGAGGCGTGGAGCGCGGCAGTCGCCTTCTCGGGCTGGTTCATTTTCCGGTAGAGCACAAAGAGCTGGTAATGCACGCTGCCATCCTTGTCTGCTGTCGCTCCCATTTCCAGGTGCCTGAGGGCTTCGTCAAGTTTTCCTTGTGCACTGTACACCTTGCCCAGCAACACGTGTGCCCGGGTCAACTCCGGGTTGAGTTTGAGGCTCTTGTTGAGCGGAGCCAGCGCTTCCTGGGTTTCCCCTATTTGGACCAAGGCATCGCCGCGCATCAAGTAGGCCTCGGCATTTAAGGGGTCGAGTTGTAGGGCGCGGTCGAAGCTCTCCAAGGCAAGGGAAAATTGCGACTGCTTAAAGTATGTGCTGCCGAGCAAGTAGTGCAGGTCTTGCTTTTCCGGCTCGAGTTTGACAGCCGCCGCATATTCAACCACGGCGTCATCAAGTCGCTGCTCAGCGAAATAAGCGTCGCCCAGGACTTGGTGCGCCCGGGCCGATTGGGGAGCCAGTTGCACCATACGAGTGAGTTTCTCCAGAGCTACTTCCTTGTAGCTCAAGCCGAGCAGGTAGTTGATCTCCGGGATCCTCGGCGCCTTGGCGCGCGCGAACAATCGAATCATCTCTTCAAGGCGCCCCGTGGCGTAGAGCGCGCGTGCGAGGTCCAGTTTCGTTTGCTCCCGTAGCTCAGTCCGGCGGGCGAGCGACAGAAGGATCTCAAGACCCCGCTCATACCGTTTGTGCGCCACAAGGTTTACTCCCGCAGATTCCGTTGAGCCGGTCGCGGTCCGTGCCTGGAGCGCGGCTGATATCTGATCGCGAGCGGCCTCGGCCTTCGTCCGCCATTCTTTCGCTTCGCCGGGGTGGGCGTTCGCTTCGGCGCTCGCAGAACGCAAATAATCCGTTGCGAACCCTGACTGTCGGTGGGCACACGCGGCTTCGACAGCGGCCCGCTGCGCCGCATTCCAATCCGGCGCCAGACCCGGCAGCGGCTTGAAGAACTCGGGACGGATGCGCACCGCTTCGTCCAACTTCTGCAATGCGTCCTCGGCAGGTCCTTGCGCCAACGCCGCTCGCGCCAATTGAAATCTGGCCGCGTAGCTGTCCGGGTCCAGGCGGAGTTCCTCGTACAGAGCGCTTCGGGCAGCGTTCCAGTTTTTCTGATCCATCTCGAGCTTGGCATAAGCCACTCGAATTCCCGGCACCGACGGCAATCTGGCGATGGCATCCCTATATGCGCTTAGCGACAGGGAACGCCACTCCTCATAAGGTTCGTAGTGCTGAGCCCTCATCAGAGCCGCGTAGCCGGGTTCATCCGAGAGCCGCTGGACGACGCCCTGCCCAATCTGCATATATACGCTACCCAAGCCGTAGTAACTGTCGCCGTCGTTCGGATCTGCCCGGAGCGCCGTGTCATACTCCTGGACGGCGCGGCCGTACTGCTTCAGGCCGACTAAGGTCGCGATATAAAGTTTGCGTGCTTCCTTGCTGTCCGGGTGCAGTTTCACGGCCTTGCGGAGCACTCCAAGCGCTTGCTGATACCGGCCTTGCTGAAAGCGGATTTGTCCAAGCACAAAATTCGGCGCGAACAGTTCCGGAGCGAGCTTCAGAGCGTCGGTGAAGGCTCCTTCGGCGCAAACGAACTTTTTCTGGGAGTAACAGGCGACACCGAGATTGCTGCGCACTTCGGCCACATCCGGAGACAACTGGAGAAACTGGCGGTAGGCTTTTTCCGCGGTCGCGTAATCTTGCTGCTGCATGGCGCGAGCGGCAGTTTGTGCTAGCTCCTCGGATGTCTGCGGAAAGGCAACGCGATTCAACATCAGAATGAACAGGAACACTCGCGCACGCCGAATCATTTGCGGCTCCGAGCGCGAATCTCTTGTAACTGCTGCAAGGCGAGTTGCCGGATCTGGCCTTCTCCCAACTCGACCGCGCGCTCAGCGGCCCGCTCCGCCGCCGCGCGCTGTCCGACCAGCAAATAGGCGGAACTCAGGCGTAGGAACTGGCGGCTATTGGGCTTGGGGTTCCCGAATGCGGCCCGCTGGAATTCTTTCACGGCAGTAATAGGATTTCCGCGCTTCAGATTAGCGTGCCCCAGCGCCTCGTGACACTCGCTTTCCAGGCCGCCTTTGAGGTCTTGCCATTCCTCAAGAGCCAAATCCTGCGGAATCTTTTTCTCCTGTAGCTCTTTTAATGCCTGTCGTGCATACCTTTCAGCTTGCTCCAGAAGCCGGGAGGAGTCGGAACGGCCGGTCACGCCGTTCGGGATCGCCAGAGCTAAGGTCACGAGGACCTTGATGTTTCGAGGGCTCAGTGATAGCGCCTTTTCGCCAGCCTGGAGGACTCCTTCGTAGTTGTTCATCTGTTGATATGCCAAGGTCTCATGCTCATGCACGAGAGCAAGAAACTCCGACTGAGGGTAGGTGGCAGCGAACTGGTTCGCCAGAGCGACCGTGGACTGCGGGTTTGCGTTCTTGTAGATTTCCAGATAGGCGTCGAGTTCTTCCGCAGATTTCGCCTGTGGAGTCTGCGTCGAAGTCATGAGCGGCCCGAACTGCGCCCGGACCTCCGGATGAAGCAACAACACCAATAGAAAAAGCGCGCGCATCACAATTCAGTCTGGTGAGGGATTGGTTTTGCGACTGCCAGATATGCCACCTGCACGATGCTCACGCGCCCTCCGAGGCGAGTCGTATGAACGAATCGCGGGCGGCGTCGAAACGGCCGAGCGCTAGGGCAAGATCCGATTGCGAAGCGAACTTGTACGATTTCCGGATGAACCGTTTCGAATCCTCGATCTCGTCAATGAATGCGCCCGCGGCGGATGCGCGCCGGAAGGGTGCACCGGCGACTCGCAAATAAACCGGGCTCGAGTGCGCGTACACTCGGAAACCGGCGTAAGTCCTGGTATTTCCCGAGACCCGAGCCGCAATCCAGCCGCCACGCTCGACCGAGACCTCGTGCTCAATGGACGCGTACCGCTGGCTCACCGCGGTCTGCTGCGCAATGGCCTCGCCGTCGTGAACTATTTCGAGGCGTTCGAAAGGGACGCGCGAGAGAGCTGAAGCACGCACCTTGAGCG
Source organism: Acidobacteriota bacterium (assembly GCA_003223115.1). Classification (GTDB taxonomy): domain Bacteria; phylum Acidobacteriota; class Terriglobia; order Bryobacterales; family Bryobacteraceae; genus QHXW01. The sequence continues at coordinate 10,270 of QHXW01000447.1, read as the reverse complement.
GTTCGGTGACTTGCAACGTGGTCCCCGGCGCCTGTCCGTTGACCGTGAATTCGATCAGCGGACCATTCGTTACGAATGTCCGGCCAGCACGGAGACCGGATATCCATGATTCGTAGGTGAAACCCCCTGGCACCTGGACGAAGATGCGGTTGTGGTCGTAGATCCACCAGTCTGTGCCTGACGAGGCCGGCAGGCGAAAGCCGCAGTTGAGCAGACCGTAATAGCGTTCATAATCAGCATCCAGGCCATCCCCGACGTTGAACGCATCCACGTGGCCCAGAGCGACGCCCACTGGAGCCTCCATGCCGCCGCCATTATGACACCACACGGTTGTTCCGCCGATGCGCCTGGCTTCCTGACAAAGCATCGAGAGCGTAGGAAAATCCGGGGCATTGCCGCTACGAGATAATAAGCCCGTCGAGACAGGCTCAACCGCTCTCGGGATGTTCAGGAACAGGCAGTGCCCGTATCCAAAATCACCGAAGGTCCTATTGTTACGCGCCTCCTCCCCTATATCGATGATCGTGCCGCCGTTCGAAAACTTTGGTAAACGCCCGATCGGATAACGATTCGTGATATACGGAGAATCGTTTCGAATCAGATAGCTGATCACGCTGATATCGAGTGCCTCCGCCGGAGGCACCATGCGCAGGCGGTCGTCCGGGTCCTCGTCCATCTCGAGGTGGTAATGGGTGTGGGTATTTCCCGAATGCCAGCCGGCCGCATGCATGTCCCGTAGCAACGCGAGCTTGAAGTCGATGACATGCGTGATGCCGGCACCGACTTCCGTATCCTCGATCGCCGCTTCATGGCAGATTCCGCGCACGACTTCGATCATGTAGCGCCCGGGCGGCACCGCGATTTCGTAGCTGCCACGCGCATAAAAGTAATGCTTGGCTCCGGCGGGTGTGCGCTTCGGCATTGTGCGGATGGCGCCCGCGGGCATGAACTCTTCGCCTGCACCGGTTTCAACCACTCGTATCTTTGCCGCCACCTGCTCCCCGGTGGCGGCGTCCGTGAGCTTGCCCTTGATCACCGCCGGCACGGAGGTGTCGGTATGCTGCGCGTGCAGCGGACGAAGCAGCGCGCCTGATCCGAGGATCACTATCGAATTTAGGACTTCACGTCGAGAGAGGCTATATGAACCCACGAGTGCGCCTTCATCGGTTTCATTTTTACAAGCGTCTCTGTTATATCAGAATCCAAAATATTCACGAGGGTGGCCGCAATGAAGAATTCCAGAACATGAGCAGTCTGTGGTATCAGGGCGGGGCGGCGCCGGTGTAACCATAGAGACGCCTCACTGAGAAAGCCGGCGTCTCGGGAATCTGACAGCCCGCACGTCACCGGGATAGAGTCCAGTCACTCCGGCTGAGGGGATTCTCGCTTTCAGGACGGGCCCGTGCAAGTCGGAGACTTCGATTTGTGCCTCGATTGGATAGGTTAAGCCGGGCAGCAGTGAAATTTTGGCCTGACCGCTTTCATCAGTCGTCGCCTGTCCGACAGTCCGCCCCGAAGGACTCGCGACCAAGCGAACTCGCAACCCATCAATCGGCGGTTCAGAATGGCCATTCAGAATCTGGCTATTGACAACGATAATTGCCGGGTGGCGCTCCGGGCGCAGGTACAGCCGGACATCACCTACTTCCATAGAGACCGGAGCTTCGGAAGCGTTCACATCGACCTTCAATTCGACGTGGGTATGGTGAAAAGGGATGTCGACCACGGGTCCGACGGGCCGCCGCGAGCCATCGATTACGACATAATCCCGAGTCTCTCCAGTAACGCCATCATGGTCGATCAAAACATCGTGCCATTCTGACGCCTCTCGCCCCGTAGCCGGTAGGACCGGTGGTATATATTCCGAGTGCCCCTGGAAGTCAAAAACGCGATTGACGTAGCCACTCGACCACACTGGCGGTCCGCTCCGTATCTTCCCGAACGCAACCTCAGTGAAGAAATCGGGCCAGTCACCAGAACAGAGGTGGACAATGTGCTGAATACGGCCCTCTTTTTCGAACGCAGAGCGGACGCGCATTCGCGCAGCAAGTACCACGTCGGTCTCACGGAAATTACTGGAGATGAGGCCGACGTACTGAAACTGTTCCCCCGAGGCGCGAGATATGCCGGACAGATGTAACCATCCGTGTTCCGGCTCCACGGCGATGTAGGGATTGTGTTGCTCAAGCCAATCGGGGCGATGCCAGATCCTGCGATCGACTTCTTGTTGATCGAAGCGGTCGGCCAGAACCGCGCCGGAGATGATCGAGATGGCGTCAACCGAGCGCACGTCCCGGTCTGCACCCTGCCCATAAGCTGTGAAAAACCACGCTAATAACACCAGGAGGACAGCGCGGCAGCATTGTAAATGTGCTGGCGAAAGTCTGACGTTGATTCGCGAATCTTATCGTCGAAGCGGGCGCAAGTCAAGAAAGCCCGACCGACCGACCGTGACCGACCGAGACCGACCGACTGGCAATGTGAAATGAGGACTTTCGTTTTCAGTAAGATGCTGTCGCGATGGAAAAGATCGATCCGTGACCGCCGCCCCTGGTGAGCGGCACCCGTCTTGCCAATCGACAAGAATTTGAAAATTCTGATTGACACGCAACGGCGCGCTTGACATTATGATCGATGATCTTTCGTCGGACGTTGTGGTGTTCTCACCTTGCGCACCGACGGGAAATAGCGCATCAGAGAGTTGCCTTGAACCATTATGACAAGTCATAAGTACTCGCCCATGCGCGCGCTGGCATTTTGCATCGCGCTTATGATTTGTTGCGCGGGAGACTGGCTGCAGGCAGTGCAGCTCGCTGCAACTCCGACGGCGGTGGAGTTCTTCGTCTCGACGCACGGAAATGACAGTTGGTCAGGACGGGCGGCCGCTCCGACGGCGAAGGACGGACCCTTCGCTACGGTCGCGCGCGCGAGAGAGGCCGTTCGGGCATTTCGCAAGGCGCAGCCAGCACCTGTGAGGGTGGTCGTCCGTGGCGGGACTTATTATCTCGATCGGCCGCTGGAGTTCGGCCCGCAGGATTCGGGATCCGAAAAAGCCCCGGTAGTTTACGCAGCAGCGGAAGACGAGAAAGTAGTCTTGAGCGGCGGACGCCGTCTCGATGGCGGCCGCTGGGGAGAAGTGAAGGGCCGGAAGGCCTGGGTGTTGGACATTCCGGAAGTAAAGGAAGGCAAATGGAGCTTCCACCAGCTCTTCGTTAACGGGGATCGCCGCGGGCGCACCCGGCTGCCGAAAGAGGGGTACTACCACATCGAGACCGTGCCAGATTATAACGCGAGTGCGCCGGACGACGACCAACACCACAATGTCCGCCGGTTTATTTACGCCGGCACGGACATTCAACCGTGGCATAACCTTCAGGACGCGGAGGTCGTGGCCGTCGAGACATGCATCGCCAACCGCCTGCCGATCCGAGAAGTCGATGTGGAGAAGCGCCTCGTTACGTTCGACCGTCCCAGCCGCGGCAACCTGATGTACGGCGGCCCGGCACGCTACTGGGTAGAGAACGTTTTCGAGGCGCTGGACACTCCGGGGCAGTGGTATCTCGACCGTCCTCTTGGGCGGCTGTTTTACCTACCAATGCCAGGCGAGGACATGGAGAAGGCGGAGATCATCGCCCCGTTCCTGCCGCAGTTGCTGCGCGTTGTTGGGAAGAAAGACGAGCCCGTCAAGTATCTGCGTTTCGAGGGCCTCACCTTTACGCATACGGAGTGGCAGGAACCGCCGGACTGGCCGAGGGAGGGCCGCTACACGGGTGCTTGGTATGACTTACCTGCGGCAATACGCCTGACGAACGCGTTCGAGTGCGCCATTACCCGCTGCGTCATCGAGCACGGCAGTGCCTATGGCGTCGAGGTGCGCGACGGTAGCCGGGACGTGGAGATCTCCCGGAATCGGATGAGCGACCTCGGCGCCGGCGGCGTCAAGATCTGGTTCAACAGCGCGCGCACCACGGTGTCCGATAACGAAATCGGCCACACCGGCATGATCTTCTTGACCTCATACGGGATCTGTGTGGCCGACAGTCCCGGGAACCAGATCATATACAACCATATATATGATCGCCACTATACCGGCATACTGGTTGGATGGGCGATGCAATTCGAGGAAAGCAGCGCGTTCGGCAACGTCGTGGAACATAATCATGTCCACGACATCGGTAAGGGTGTGATGATCGACATGGGCGGTATCTACACGGAGGGTATCTGTGCGGGCTCTCGCATCAGGTACAACGTGGTACATGATATCCGGTCACGGGGTGGAGACGAAATGGGGATATACCATGATTCCGGCGCCGACATCCTGGTCGAGAAGAACCTGGCATACCGTTGCACGCCGCTGCATGTGCACTACACGCGTAACATCACCCTGGAGAATAACATCTTCGCCTTTGGCGATACTGAGGAAGTGACACGCGCCGGCGTCTTTGACACGCCACTGCTCGAATACTCCTTCCGACGCAATGTTGTCTATTTCAAGCAAGGCCGGGTGGTCGGGTCCTGGAATCCTGCCAACCGTAACTGTGCCTATGATCGAAACCTCTATTGGAATACCTCGGGAGAACCTCTGTTATTCGGCGACAAGGGTTTGGGCTTTGCCGAGTGGCAGGCGGCGGGGAAAGATCTGCACAGCATCATCCGGGACCCGCTGTTCGTGGACCCGGAGCACGGAGATTTCCGGCTGCGGCCAGGCTCCCCGGCGGCGCAGATCGGCTTCGAGCCCTGGGACCTGTCGTCCGTCGGCCCGCGCCCATCTTCAGCGGCATCAAGATGAAAGCCGGGCCGACGGGACACGTGTCCGCTCAGCACGCCGACAGCGCCTTGGGTCTGAATACCCGGATTTGCCGGCGTGATTTTCTCAATACCGCTCTGCTGGCTTCAGGAAACATGCTGCTGAAATCGCCGGCCCCCAATCAACTCCTTGGGCAACGGCCGTCGTGGGGCGGTTACTCCGGCGTGGGCGATTACGCGGGCGCGAATGGCAACACGGAAGAGGTCATGCTCGGCGGTCATGCCGTACGGGACGGGGTTTTCAAAATTCCCTCGACTGCGGTCGACACGGGCGAAGTCTTCGATTTGGTGATCGTGGGTGGCGGGATCAGCGGCCTTGCTGCTGCCTTGTCCTTTAAAGACAAGGCCCAGCCAAAACAGACCTGTTTGGTGCTGGAAAACCACTCCATATTCGGAGGCGAAGCGCGGCGCAACGAATTCATGGTGGATGGTCAGCGCCTGATGGCGCCGCAAGGCTCCAACTGGTTCGCGATTCCATCTTCGGTCGAGCAGTTCTACCAGCGCATCGGAGTGGACTGGCGTGAGTTCAAATACCAAGACTGGGGTGGCCCTCCGCCTGAGATGCTGCTGAGCCGTTCCAGCTACCATCACGCCCGGCAACTACCTTCGCCCCCTAACTTCGGCTTTTATTTCGGGGCAACCTTTGGCCGGCGACCGGGAATGTGGCTGGTTGATCCTTGGAATAATCTGGAGCGTTCTCCGTTGTCCGCCCAAATGCGGTCGGATTTTGCCAAGTACCTCACCCGGTACATCCAAGGGCCGATCCACAAGAGCGAGGCGGAACTGCGCCGCCTCGATACCATCACTGCAGAGGATGCGCTCATCGAGCAGTGCGGCGTAAGCCGCGAGTTTATCCGCCTGTTCGTTGCTCCACATGAGGCGGCTGCCAGGGGGCTTGGACCCGATGCTCTTTCTGGCGCCTGGTACCTAAGGATGGTTGGTAGGGCCGGTGACATGCAGCGCCATAGCTTTCCGGACGGGAACACGGGTTTCCCGCGGCACATTGTCAAGACACTTATCCCTGACGCGATTCCCGGTCGTCATACGCTGGAAGCAGTTTGCCGAAACCGAGTGAATTTTGTCGCGCTGGATCGTCCTCAAAATCAGGTTCGCATCCGGCTGCAATCGACCGCCACAGGAGTCGAGCACGAAGGGGAACCGGGAAAATCCGCTTTTGTCCGCGTGACCTACACTCGCAACGGCAAAATCTATCGCCTGAAAGCACGCATGGTAGTCATGGCTGGGGGCGGCTGGATCACCAAGCATGTGGTCACAGACCTGCCTTCCGCACATCGTGATGCCTACAACCAATTTCACTATTCGGCGCACCTGGTGGCGAACGTAGCGCTGCGCAACTGGCGATTTCTCCACAAACTGGGTCTTTCCGGAGGACGCTGGTTCGAGGGTTTCGGCTACTGGACAGAAGTGCGAACAACCGCAACATTTGGGTCCGACTCGAGAACGATTGGGCCTGACTCTCCTACCGTCCTCACCCTTGTCGTGCCTCTTTTTTATCCGGGCCTGCTGACGGCCGAACAGGGCAGCAAAGGTCGCCGTGAGTTACTTTCTACTTCATTTCGCGAGTATGAGCGCAGGATCCGCGAGCAGTTTGTCGATATGTTTTCAAGTTCAGGATTTGACCCGCGGGCCGATATTGCGGGCATCATCCTGAATCGCTGGGGGCACGCTTATGTTAACCCTCAACCCGGATTCATGTTTGGCAAAGACGGGAAACCTGCTCCGGGCGATGTCTTGCGAAACGCGCCGTTTGGCCGGATTGCCTTTGCCCACACTGACCTCTCAGGCAGCATGGGACACCAAATGGCCATTCAGGAGGCTCAACGGGCCGTGACGCAGCTTCTTAAATTGTCTGCCTAGCCTAGCATCCTAGCACGCTTCGTGTGTTGTTCCGCGAATGACGTTAGGGGCGAGCAGGCATGGACACTGAGGAAGCTACATTATTCAAATGGAAACTGGCATCCTTCTCATCGATTGTCCGGACCGCCGTGGTTTGGTGGCCTCGATCGCTCAGTTCCTGTACCAACATGGCGCTAACATCCTGCATGCGGATCAGCATCAGGACAATGAAGTCGGCATGTTTTTTATGCGCATCGAGTGGTCGCTCGATGGCTTCCACCTCGACCGTGCGTCATTCTCTGGCGAGTTTGAGCCGATCGCCCGTAGCTTTCAGATGAACTGGCGAGTCGAATACTCGGCCGACCGGCCGCGCGTTGCGATCTTCGCTTCCCTGTACCAGCACTGCTTGATTGATTTGTTGCACCGCCATCAGGCAGGTGAATTGCCATGCGAAATCAGCCTCATTGTGAGTAACCACAACAATTGTCAGCCGCTTGCGCAGTTCTATAAGATTTCTTATTTGTACTTTCCGGTGAATGCATCCAATAAGGCCGAGGTCGAAGACCGCGAGCTGGGCTTACTCGCGGAGAACCGAATCGATCTCGTCGTGCTAGCCCGCTACATGCAGGTGCTCTCACCCAGGTTTGTCGCGGAGTACCCCAGGCGCATCATCAACGTTCATCACTCTTTCTTGCCGGCCTTTACAGGCGCGCGCCCATATCACGCGGCATTCGAGCGCGGCGTCAAGCTGATCGGCGCAACCAGCCATTACGTTACGAACGACCTGGACGAGGGTCCTATTATCGAGCAGGATGTCCTGCGAGTCTCGCATCGCGACCAGGTTACTGATCTGATTCAGAAGGGCCGCGATGTGGAGCGCGCTGCGCTCTCCCGGGCGGTCCGCTGGCATCTCGAGCATCGGATTTTGTTCTATGCAAACAAGACTGTAATTTTCGACTGAATCGATATGCAGCCTCCAAAGTCAAAAAGTCTGACGAACTTCGCGCTACTGGTCATTGTGAATGCCATGTGGGCGGCCCAATATGCGGCCTACAAAACTGCCTCCGTCCAGATGGGACCAGTTACGGTCAGTACGTGGACCTTCTTCTTGGCGGCCATAATCTTATTGCCATTTCTCCTCAAGGAGCGCTTGGGGCGAGCGGCCGGAAATGCCGGGGGCCGACGGCCATGGAATAAGCGCGACTGGATCGGCTTCATGGTGATTGGTATCTTCGGTCTGGTTCCCGCGTCCGCGTTCCTTGCGTGGGGCACCGAGCGTTCGACGGCATCGAACGCGGCACTCATTTACCTCACCGTGCCCATTCTGACGGCGGTGCTCGCGTCCATCATTCTGGGCGAGCGAATGACATCGATACGGTGGCTGAGCCTGGGCCTTTCACTCGCCGGCGTTCTACTGCTCTCACGATCGGATCTTCACCAGCAAGCTCTGACGCGCGGTGAGTTCTTGACCGGCAATATCCTTGTCCTGCTGGCCTGCGCAAGCAGCTCCTTCTACAACGTATATTGCAAAGACTTGCTTAACCGATTTACCGCTTTCGAAGTTTTGGTATACGGATATGCGATGGCGTTGGTATTGAGCGTCCCGCTCCTGATCTGGGCTGAGCCGTTGAGGTGGCCGGCTGTGCGCTCCTATACTGCTGCCACGTGGCTTTCGGTGCTTGTATTGAGTGTCTTTAGCTGGGGGCTGGCAATGGTGTTGTGGATGTTTGTGTTGCGCCGCATCGATGTAAGCCAGGCGTCGGTTTCAATCTATCTGTTGCCCTTTCTGGGAGTGCTGATCTCGGCCCTCACCTTGCATGAACACATCACCGCATCGATGTTGATTGGTGGCACAATCACACTGGCGGGTGCAGTGATGATTACGGTTGCGGAGAGCCCATCCGTACAGGAGAAAATTTAGCCGATGCGACTCGCGCGAAAAGTGGCAATGGTCACAGGTGCGGCCCAAGGAATCGGGGCGGCGATCGCTGGCGAGTTCGCTAAAGCAGGTGCGGTGGTGTACGCCCTTGATCGGAGCCCCCGCCTGGAAGCTACCTGCACGCAAATTTGCGAGGCCGGCGGCAAGGCCTTCAGCAGCCGGTTGGATATCACGGATCATCAGGCGTACTCGGACTTGGTGTCGAACATCGTGCAAACTCAGGGCCGCATAGACATTCTCGTCAACAACGCCGCCATTGCCTATTACGAAGAACTCTTAAACAGCTCGCTCGAACACTGGCGTGAGATTCAGGCCGTCAACCTGGAAGCACAGTATATCGGCTGCAAACTGGTGGCTCCGCACATGATGAAGGCGGGGTGGGGCCGAATTGTCAACATTGCGTCGACGCAAGCCATCGCTACGGAAGCCACGGTCGGAGCCTACGCCGCTAGCAAAGGCGCGATCATCAGCTTCACGAAATCGCTCGCGGTCGAGTTGGCTCCGTTCGGGATTAATGCCAACGCCATTGCTCCCGGATGCATCCACACGCCAATGTCGATTGTGAACGGCGTCGACGAGACCACGACCGAGTCCTTCCAAACGTGGTACGTGGGGAAACGCAAAATACCTCTGGCGCGGGCGGGACGGCCGGAGGAGATCGCCCGTGTGGCCTTATTCCTCGCATCCGACGATGCGTCGTATGTGACGGGTCACACGCTGGTGGCTGACGGCGGCCTGACCATCACTTTCTAACGCCCCGGACTTCTTCCATTCGGGTCATCACTTCCTCGCAATCTCCACTCTGCTGGAGAAATTCATGCACCACCGACCCTGCGTCATCTTGAAACCGAATATACCCGTCATATCGTGGCCGCAAGTAGGCGTCGTCCAACGTTTGGAGTGTAGATGCAAAAAAACCGTTCGCCGCGATATTGATCCGGACATCTTCCCAGGCCGCTCGATGCCCGGGTTGTCCGCCGCTATCCAAATACAACCCGCGCTGGCAATGGCAGAACTCACAAATTCGAGGTAAGGGGCCGCCAGAGGGAGGTTCGCGCACCGTCTGGAGATCGCCAAGCCAGCGCCGCCCAGGGTGGACCTCAGCATTCGTGCGCCGCCCATGGTCACCAGATTCCCAAATCTCAACACTCGCGGGGCGAAACCAGGTCTGGAGTAGTTTGAGTATCCGTATGCAAACGGGCAATAAAGGGTTCGATCACCGGTTACCATTTCCCGATACGTCTGGATCGGATTGCGATCCAGGCACTCTCGAGCGCAGCAGTCGACGAGGGTGCGCAGTTTCCTGAGTGCGGCAACCCCCGTTTCGCGGCTGACGACGCTACCCGCGGAAACGAAAGGCTCTTCTCCCAGGGCGCAGCAAATCATGAAAAAGTGCATTAGCGAATCCACCGGTGTAGCTGGTACCGCCACCAACCCACGCTTGGCCAGTTCGAGAACTTCTTCAAATGTTTCGGGTAAGGCAATTCCCGAGCGCGCCATTAAATCGGGCCGCCACGAACTGACCGGAGCCACAGCATCTATTGGCGACGCCCACAAATGGCCGTTCCACCAATAGCTCTCGTAAGACCGTCCCACAGAGGCCGCCGCCAGTTCGCCGAGGCATTCCGGTCGCAAGTGATTCTCTAGCGGCTCCAATATCCCGCGAGC